>NZ_KV809582.1:45204-183853 GCF_001812625.1 Streptococcus sp. HMSC064H09 | reverse complement strand
AAGTCCGTGTTCCAATCTGGTCAGATAAGAATGGTCAAGACGATCTCACTTGGTATCATGCTGATAAACAGTCAGATGGTAGCTACAAGGTTCATGTAGATAAAGCCAGCCACAAGGGCGATGCTGGTACCTATTCTGTGCATCTTTACTACATGTTGGATGGTAAGCGAACTTATATTAGCGAAACTACAGCCACAGTCCCTGAAACTCAAGTAACAGGAAAATTGACGATTACCAACCAAACCTCTAATGGCTTTGATGTAGTCGTTACCAATGTTTCAGGTGGTGGCAAAGAAGTTAAAGAAGCCCGTGTTCCAATCTGGTCAGATAAGAATGGCCAAGACGACCTTACATGGTATCATGCCGACAAACAATCAGACGGTAGCTACAAGGTTCATGTAGATACAGCCAGCCATAAGAGTGATGCTGGTACCTATTCTGTGCATCTTTACTACATGTTGGATGGTAAGCGAACTTATATTACCGAAACTACAGCTACAGTACCTGGATCTCAAGTAACAGGAAAATTGACGATTACCAACCAAACCTCTAATGGCTTTGATGTAGTCGTTACCAATGTTTCAGGTGGTGGCAAAGAAGTTAAAGAAGCCCGTGTTCCAATCTGGTCAGATAAGAATGGCCAAGACGATCTCGCTTGGTATCATGCTGACAAACAGTCAGACGGTAGCTATAAGGTTCATGTAGATACAGCTAGCCATAAGGGTGATGCGGGTACTTATTCTGTGCATCTTTACTATATGTTGGATGGTAAGAGAACCTATATCACAGAAACTAAAGCTACAGTCCCTCAAATCACTGAAACTCAAGTGACAGGGAAATTGACCAATAACGGTTCTTACTACAGTGTTCGTGGTAAATACGATGATATTATCATTGTCAATAAGAAGCATGGTCTTTCTAAGGACTACAATCCAGGTGAAAATCCTACAGCTAAGGCAGCTTTTGTTCGCCTTCGTGATGATATGATTAATCAAGGGTTGAATGTTGGACGTTCATACAGTGGTTTCCGTTCTTACGATTATCAAAAGACTCTTTACGATAACTACGTAAGCCGTGATGGTCAAGCAGCTGCGGACCGTTACTCAGCTCGTCCTGGGTTCAGCGAACACCAAACTGGTTTGGTCTTTGACTTGACTGATAAATCAGGTAACTTGCTTGAAGATTCACGAGCTAGTCAATGGCTTAAAGACAATGCACATAACTATGGCTTTATCGTGCGTTTCCAAGCAGGTAAAGAAGCTTCAACCGGCTACATGCCAGAAGCATGGCACATCCGCTATGTGGGTAAAGAAGCTAAAGACATCCACGATTCAGGATTGAGCTTGGAAGAGTACTTTGGTATCGAAGGTGGCGATTATGCTACTAGCAGCAAACCTGCTGAAAGCAAACCAGCCACTACAGGTGCCATCAACCTTCCAGCGACAGGAACTTATACCTTCACAGGTCGTGCGTCAATCAAGGCAGAAGCTAAGGTTTCAAGCCCAGAGTTGGCCTACTATGACAAGGGCATGAGTGTTAACTATGACAAAGTTTTGACAGCCGATGGTCATCAATGGCTTTCATACATGACAGCAAGCGGTGCCCGTCGTTACGTTGATATTGCAACAGTTAAAGCTACAGAAACTAAACCAGAAGTTAAACCGGTTGCTAAACCAGCGGACCAACCAAGTCTCCCAGAGTCAGGCACTTATACCTTCACAAGTCGTGCGTCAATCAAGGCAGAAGCTAAAGTTTCAAGCCCAGAATTAGCCTACTATGACAAGGGTATGAGCGTTAACTACGATAAGGTTCTCACAGCCGATGGCCGTCAATGGCTTTCATACATGACAACAAGTGGTGCTCGTCGTTACGTTGACATTGCAGCAGCCAAGGCAGAGTCTAAGCCAGCAAGTCAACCAGAAGTTAAACCGGTTGCTAAACCAGCGGATAAACCAAGTCTGCCAGAATCAGGCACTTATACCTTCACAGGTCGTGCGTCAATTAAGGCAGAAGCTAAGGTTTCAAGCCCAGAGTTGGCCTACTATGATAAGGGTATGAGCGTTAACTACGACAAGGTTTTGACAGCCGATGGTCGTCAATGGCTTTCATACGTGACAACAAGTGGTGCTCGTCGTTATGTTGATATTGCAGCAGCCAAGGCGGAAGCTAAACCAGAAACAAAACCCGTTGCTAAGCCAGCCGATAAACCAAGTCTCCCAGAATCAGGCCGTTATACCTTCACAGGTCGTGCGTCAATTAAGGCAGAAGCCAAGGTTTCAAGCCCAGAGTTGGCTTACTATGATAAGGGTATGAGCGTTAACTACGATAAGGTTTTGACAGCGGACGGTCACACATGGCTTTCATACATGACAGTGAGCGGTGCTCGTCGTTACGTTGATATTGCTTAGTGTAATAATGATTAGGTTGGACATTATGTCCAGCCTTTTTTGATAGCCTTTCTTTATCATGAGATTGAATTTTTCAATTTTTGTGACGTCTTTTGGAGTGCTATAATGGTTAATATAGAATCGAGGTTATTATGAAAATCGCGTTGGTACAGATGGATGTCGTTCACGGACAACCTGTGGAAAATAAAAAACACGTCATAGAGATGCTGGAAAGGGCGCTTGATCACAATCCTGATGTTATTGTGCTTCCTGAAATGTGGAATACAGGCTATGCTTTAAATGAACTTGATGGGCTTGCGGATAAGGATGGATTGGACTCTCAAGAACTCTTGTCTCATTTTGCTAGGAAATATGCTGTAGCTATTATTGGAGGGTCCGTTGCTATTGAGAAAGATGGTAAATTCTACAACACGACCTATGTCTACAATAAGTCTGGGGACTTAATCAATACCTATAGCAAGGCCCATCTCTTTGGCCTTATGGCAGAGGACCAGTACATGTCTGCTGGGTCGAATGAGTCTGTTTTTGAGCTTGATGGTGTGATAGCTGCCAGTGTCATTTGTTATGATATCCGTTTTCCTGAATGGGTGCGAACACAGATGGCACAAGGCGCCAAGGTACTTTTTGTGGTAGCGCAGTGGCCGGAACCTCGAGTGCAGCAATGGGAGATTTTGTTAAAGGCGCGTGCGGTTGAAAATCAAGCTTTTGTAGTTGCTGTCAATCGTGTTGGAGCAGGACCGAACGATATCTTTTCAGGACATTCTATGGTTATAGATCCACTTGGAAATGTGGTCTTACAAACCAAGGAGAATGAGGAGGGCGTTTTTACAGCTGATATTAATCTTGAAGAGGTAGATAAGGTTCGAGGTCAGATTCCTGTTTTTGAGGATCGTCGCACGGACTTGTATCATTAAGGAGTGTTTATGTTATTTGAAGAATCTGACTTATTGAAGGCATTGCCAGAACAGTTTTTTGCAGGTTTGGTTGCTAAAGTTAATGCAAAGGTGGCGGAAGGAGCAGATGTTATCAATCTCGGTCAGGGCAATCCTGACCAACCGACCTATGACCATATTGTTGAGGCGCTTTGTACCTCAGCGAAAAATCCTGCTAGCCATAAGTATTCACAGTTTCGAGGCAATCGTCCTTTTAAGGAAGCTGCTGCTAGTTTTTACAAGAAACAGTATGGGGTCGATTTGGATGCGGAGCGTGAGATTTGTGTCATGGGAGGTGCTAAAATTGGGCTTGTGGAATTGCCCCTAGCTTTGATGAATCCAGGTGACCTCCTGCTCCTACCTGACCCAGGATATCCTGATTATTTATCAGGAGTGAGTCTAGGACGTGTAGCCTATGAGACCTTTCCTTTGACGGCTGAAAATGATTTCTTGCCAGATTTGGATGCCATTCCTGAAGAGACAGCTCGGCATGCTAAGTTTATCTATATCAATTATCCAAATAATCCTACGGGTGCTGTGGCGACTAAGGCCTTTTATGAAAAGTTGGTTGCCTGGGCTAAGACCTACGAAGTTGGTGTGGTGAGTGATTTGGCTTACGGAGCTTTGGGCTATCGAGGCTATGAGAATCCTAGCTTCTTATCAACACCTGGTGCTAAAGATGTGGGAATTGAGTTCTATACTTTCTCGAAAACCTTCAATATGGCTGGTTGGCGTTTGGCCTTTGCTGCTGGGAATGACCAGATGATTGAAGCCTTAAATCTGATTCAAGACCATCTTTTTGTGGGAATCTTTCCTGCCTTGCAGGAGGCTGGGATTGCAGCCCTCTTAGATCCTAAATCTGAGGAGGCTGTTGCTCAACTGAATGCGACTTATGATAGCCGTCGAGATGCTTTTGTCCAGGCAGCTGCTAAGATTGGCTGGAAGGCCTTTCCATCCAAAGGTTCTTTCTATGCTTGGATGCCTGTACCAGAGGGTTACACTAGTGAGAGTTTTGCGGATCTTTTGCTTGAGAAGGCCCATGTTGCTGTGGCACCAGGTAAAGGATTTGGTCCTGCAGGAGATGCTTATGTTCGTATTGGGCTTTTGGTAGAGCCAGAACGTCTGGTCGAAGCAGTCAATCGTATTGCCAACTTGCAATTATTTAATAACTAGATAACAATCATGAAACAAGTAGTTGAAAAAGACTGCTTGTTTTTTTCATGTTAATTTCAATTCTTCCTTGACAAATGAATAAAAATACAATAAACTAGTTACATATTTATTCAAAAGGAGTGCATAAATGAAAATTTCAATCGTTGGTATCACTGGTTATAGTGGTTTAGAGTTAGTTAAAATTTTGAATAATCATAAAAAAGTGGAACTTGTTTCTATTCACGCAACCAAAGAAGTGGGCCGACGATTGTCTGATGTGTATCCCTATCTGACAGGTGTTTGTGACTTAGAAATTGAAGCTTACAATGCGGAAAAGATTATGCAAAAGGCGGATTTGGTTTTCTTTGCCACACCTTCAGGAGTCGCTAGTTCGCTAGCAGAGGAATTTGTTCTGGCTGATTTTCCTATTATTGATTTGTCTGGCGATCATCGCTTGCCAGCAGATGTTTATCAAGAATGGTATAAAAAATCACCTGCTAAGCAGAGTGTTTTGAATAAATTTACATACGCATTGTCAGAATATGCAGATGTGAAGGATAAGAAATTTATTGCCAATCCTGGATGCTATGCGACAGCGACAGAGTTAGCCTTGATTCCTTTGGTGGCAGTTAGTTTGATTGAGACGGAGAGTGTCATTGTGGATGCTAAGTCTGGTTTAACTGGTGCGGGTAAGGCTTTGAGTGAGTCTAGTCATTTTGTCAATGTTCACGATAATTACGTGACTTATAAACTCAATCATCATCAGCATATTCCTGAGATTGTTCAAACCTTGCAGGTCTTTAATCCGGAAATGCCTGAGATTCAGTTTTCAACGTCGCTTTTACCCGTTAATCGTGGAATCATGGCTACGGTTTATTGTAAGTTAAAGAAGGACGTGACTGTAGCTGATGTAGCTTCAGCATTCACAAAGGCTTATAGTGATAAACCCTTTGTACGTGTGCAAGACAGTTTGCCAGAACTACACAACGTTATTGGATCGAATTTTACAGATATTGGCTTTGCCTATAATGAGAAAACCAATGTTCTGACAGTTATTTCGGTCATTGATAATTTGCTCAAGGGTGCTGCTGGTCAAGCGGTTCAAAATCTCAACCTCATGCAGGGGTGGGATGAGACGGAAGGTTTGCTTCTGACACCGTCATACTTGTAGATGTAAGCATAGAGTTAGGAGAAAAAATATGAAAGTCATTGAAGGAACAATTGCCAGCCCGTTGGGATTCTCAGCAGATGGGCTACATGCAGGATTTAAAAAGAGAAAAATGGATTTTGGTTGGATTGTCTCTGAAAAACCAGCCAGTGTCGCAGGGGTTTACACGACTAATAAGGTGATTGCAGCTCCTCTGATTGTGACCAAGACCTCAGTTAAAAAGGCTGGGAAAATGAAGGCCATCGTTGTTAACTCAGGTGTAGCCAATTCTTGTACAGGGACTCAAGGATTGGAGGATGCTTACACCATGCAGGAGTGGACCGCTGAAAAGTTAGGTGTTGAACCAGATTTGGTTGGTGTGGCTTCTACAGGGGTTATCGGTGAGTTGCTACCAATGGATACCTTGAAAAATGGCCTTTCCAAGTTGGTGGTTAATGGTAATGCTGATGATTTTGCTAAGGCAATTTTGACGACTGATACGGCGACTAAGACTATTGCTGTGACGGAGACCTTTGGACGTGATGTGGTCACTATGGCTGGTGTCGCTAAGGGCTCAGGCATGATTCACCCTAATATGGCAACCATGCTTGGGTTTATTACTTGTGATGCCAATATTTCTAGTGACACCCTTCAATTGGCCTTGAGTCAAAATGTGGAAAAAACCTTTAATCAGATTACAGTTGACGGGGATACTTCGACCAATGATATGGTTCTTGTCATGTCAAATGGTTGCACGCTCAATGAAGAGATTCTGCCAGGTACACCAGAGTTTGATAAGTTTTCAAAAATGCTTAATTTCGTGATGCAAGAATTGGCTAAGAAAATTGCCAAGGACGGTGAAGGTGCCAATAAACTCATCCAAGTTGATGTGGTTAATGCCCCTAATGCCCTTGATGCACGTATGATGGCAAAATCTGTTGTCGGTTCAAGCTTAGTTAAAACAGCTATCTTTGGTGAAGATCCTAACTGGGGACGTATTCTAGCTGCTGTTGGCTATGCCGGTGTGGACGTTCCTGTGGACAATGTTGATATTATGCTTGGCGGTCTGCCAGTCATGCTAGCATCTAGTCCTGTGACCTTTGATGATGAGGAAATGAAAGACATCATGCATGAGGATGAAGTGACCATTACGGTAGATCTTCATGCTGGACATGAAAAAGGAACCGCTTGGGGTTGTGATCTTTCTTACGATTACGTTAAGATTAATGCCCTCTATCACACTTAGACTATCTAAGGAAAAGGAGTTAACTGATGACTGCTGAATATATTGTAATCAAGATTGGTGGAGTAGCCAGTAAACAGCTAACTCCCGAGATATTGGCTAAACTGTCAGAATGGCAGCAGGCTGGTCAGAAAGTTGTTATCGTCCATGGGGGTGGTTTTGCTATCAACCAACTCATGGAGGAACATGACATCCCAATTCATAAGGTTAATGGTCTTCGTGTGACTGGTCAGTCAGATATGGCCTTGATTAAAGAAGCCTTGGTTGACATAGTTGGGAAAAACTTAGCAGGTGAGCTGACAACTGCAGGTTTGCCAGCCTATCAGCTTGTTGATGAATTGCCAGACCTTGTTCATGCTGATTTCTTAGATCAAGAGACCTATGGCTTTGTGGGTGAAGTCAAAAACATCACCAATCAGACCTTAGTGAAACTCCTATCTCAAGGCAAGATTCCCTTGATTCCTAGCTTGGGCTATAGTGAGCAGGGAGATTTGCTCAATATCAATGCGGATTACCTTGCTAGAGCTATGTCAATTAGTCTAGGTGCCAAAAAACTTATCCTTATGACAGATGTCAAGGGTGTTTTAGAGAATGGACAAGTTTTGGAGCATCTGAATCTTGTGGACGTTCAGAAAAAAATAGATTCAGGTGTGATTACTGGGGGCATGATTCCTAAAATTCAAAGTGCTGTTCAGACGGTTGAATCTGGTGTTGAGCAGGTCATTATTGGTGATAACCTGACAGATGGTACCATAATCAAGGAGTAAACGATGACAAAATTATTTTCAAATTATAAACGGGCAGCGATTGATTTCGCTTCGGCTCAGGGCAATTATTTGACAGATACAACTGGCAAGACCTACTTGGATTTTTCATCAGGTATCGGGGTAACCAATCTGGGCTATCATCCCCATGTCAATCAGGCTTTGACAGAGCAGGTGGGCAAGATTTTGCATCAGCCTAATCTCTATCACAATCAGTTGCAAGAAGATGTTGCTGACCTTTTAATTGGTGATAAGGACTATCTGGCCTTTTTCTGTAATAGTGGTGCAGAGGCCAATGAGGCAGCCATCAAAATTGCCCGTAAGGCTTCAGGTAAACAAGAAATCATTACCTTCCAAAATTCCTTCCATGGTCGAACGTTTGGATCCATGTCTGCCACTGGTCAGGATAAAATCAAACAAGGTTTTGGTGAAGGTGTGCCCCACTTTAGCTATGCTATTTTCAATGACATAGACAGTGTCAAGGCCCTAGCTAGTGACGAAACAGCGGCTATTATGTTGGAGTTGGTTCAAGGGGAATCAGGTGTTCAACCTGCTGATAAGGACTTTGTTAAGGCTTTGGCTGACTTTTGTAAGGAGATGGGTATTTATCTTATTGTAGATGAGGTTCAGACAGGACTTGGTCGTACTGGTAAGCTTTATGCTTATGAGCACTACGATATTGAACCAGATATCTTTACTCTGGCAAAAGGTTTGGCAAATGGGGTGCCAGTTGGTGCCATGCTTGCTAAGTCATCTCTTGGAGAAGCCTTCTCTTACGGAAGTCACGGCTCTACCTTTGGAGGAAATAAACTGGCTATGGCGGCGGCCAAAGCTACGCTTGAAGTTATGTTGGTCCCAGGTTTTCTAGATACTGCCCTTGAAAATGGAAACCAGCTACAAGCAAAATTGCAGGCAGCTTTATCTGATAAAGAGACGGTTACCACTGTACGTGGCTTGGGCTATATGATTGGGATTGAGACTACTGGCAATTTAGGAGAATTGGTCCAGTCGGCTCGAGATAAGGGGTTAATTGTCTTAACTGCAGGGACAAACGTGATTCGTCTTTTGCCACCAATCACCCTAAGTGATGCTGAAATTGAAAAGGGTGTGGCTATCCTATCAGAAATATTTGACTAGAACATAAAAATCACTTGATTCTTGAATCAAGTGATTTCTTTTACTCATTGTCAGTATCAATCTCGCTGAGAAGTCCTTTAGCTGTTGTTGTTGGCAGAATACGGACACGATTAAGTAAGAGAAGACCATCCTTGGCACTGGCTAGCCCTTCGTTGGTTGTTAGTCCTAACTTGTAAGTTTTCTTAGCTAGGTCAAGTGTCGTTTGATTGTAGCGACCTGATGGGTAGGCAATGGTATTGACCTTGGTATTGAGTTTATTTTCAAGGAAGTCAATAGAATCCGTTAATTCAACCTTTTGTGTCGCCTTATCAGTGGTTGACAAATCGGGGTGGTTAACCGTATGAGACTGGAAGCTCATACCGTGAGCCATCATTTCTTTCATCTGTTTGACGGTAAGATTTCCAGCGTTCCCTTTCTTGACAAAGCCAGTGATAATATTATTGGTTGCCTTAGCCTTGTATTTTTTGAGAATAGGGTAGGCGATAGTATAGAAATCTTCGTTACCATCATCAAAGGTCAGCCAGACAACCTTCTTAGCAGGTAGGGCGTTTTCAGTGAAGGCTTTGTAGGCTTCTTCAGGCGTTAGGAAGTAGTATCCTGCCTTTGACAAAGCCTTGATTTGTGCCTCGAAGAGGTCTGGGTCAATGATAAGGTTGGCGTTGGAGGCTTCAGATGGATCCATGACGTGTACCGCATGATACATTAGGATAGGGATTTGGACAGGTTCGTCATAGGTTTTCCATTTAGCTGTCGTCTTAGACTGACTGGTCTGAGCCTGTTGTTGCTTGCTTTTCGACTGATTTGGTCGGTTAAGCATAAAGACTGCTAGTAAGCCAAGAAGGACAATATTTAGGAAAAGCAGAAGAAGGTTCAGTTTCTTTCTGTTAGCTTGAGTTGTTTTTTTCTTTTGAGAAGTCATTGTATCCCCTTTCAAATAGGTCTAGTTATTATTCTAACAAAAATGGGATGGAAATGCACAGAATTTTCAGTAAAAAGAATACTTGCCTCCTTAAATGGCAACAATATTCTGTCAATTCCGATAGAAATGTGGTACAATTAAAAAAATGTATGTTTTTAAGGAGAAATCGTAAATGTCTATTAAAATTGGATTGCTTGGCTTTGGTACAGTAGCTAGCGGTATTCCTTTCCTCTTGAAGGAAAATGGTGAAAAGGTTCTTGCAGCCTCACGTGACCAACTCGAAATTGCCAAAGTTTTGGTTAAAGATGACGAGGAAAAAAATCGTCTTATCGCTGCCGGAAACGACTACAATTTTGTCACAAATGTTGACGAAATCCTTAACGATGAAGAGATTCAAATCGTTGTTGAATTGATGGGTCGTATCGAGCCAGCTCGTACCTTCATCACAAAAGCACTTGAAGCAGGTAAAAACGTTGTTTCTGCCAATAAAGACTTGATTGCTACTCATGGAAAAGAGTTGATTTCTCTTGCCCAAGATAAGGGAGTGGCTTTCTACTATGAAGCTGCTGTTGCTGGTGGTATTCCGATTTTGCGTACTTTGGCTAACTCTTTGACGTCTGACAAGGTGACACGTATCCTTGGTGTACTCAACGGAACATCTAACTTTATGATGACTAAGATGGTTGACGAAGGTTGGTCATATGAGGACGCTCTTAAGACTGCCCAAGAACTTGGTTATGCCGAAAGTGATCCAACTAACGACGTTGAAGGTATTGACGCTGCTTATAAAGCTGTTATCCTTAGCCAATTTGGATTTGGTGCCACAATTGATTTCGACGATGTGACTCACAAGGGGATTACAAACATCTCTACTGATGATGTAGCTGTTGCTCAAGAATTGGGTTATGTTATCAAATTGGTTGGTGATGTGCGTGAAGTAGAATCAGGTATCTCAGCAGAAGTGTCCCCAACATTCTTGCCAAAAAATCACCCACTTGCTAGCGTTAACGATGTCATGAATGCAGTCTTTGTTGAATCTATCGGTATTGGCGAATCAATGTACTACGGTCCAGGTGCTGGTCAAAAACCAACAGCAACATCTGTTTTGGCAGATATTATCCGTATTGCTCGTCGTCTTTCAGATGGCAATGTTGGTAAACCATTTAACGAGTTCCGTCGTGACTTGCCATTGGCTAATCCAGCAGATGTTAAGAGCAACTACTACTTTGCCCTTGATACGCCAGACGAAAAAGGTAAAATCCTTCACTTGTCTGAAATCTTCAACTCAGAAGATATTTCATTTGAACAAGTCTTGCAACAAAAAGCAAATGGCACAACAGCTCGTATCGTTGTGATTACACATGCTATGTCTAAGACACAACTCAAAGCTGTTACTGAAAAACTTGAAGCAGCAGAAGACTTCACTGTTGTCAACACATTGAAAGTTTTGTCTAACTAATTGATAAGCCCATACTGGTGCGTATAAGAAAGGTATTCAAGGAGAAAAGTCGCTGATGGCTTTCCTCCTTTTGGTGTATTATTATGAAAATTACTGTTCCAGCAACATCTGCCAATATTGGTCCAGGTTTTGATTCTGTGGGTGTTGCCGTTTCTAAATATTTGACAATCGAGGTGCTTGAACCAGCCGATGCATGGCATATTGAACATGATTTGGGAGATATTCCTTCAGATGAAAATAACCTCCTCATTTCAACTGCCTTGCAAGTTAAGTCTGATTTGCAGCCCCATAAATTGGTGATGGCATCAGATATTCCCTTAGCGCGTGGGCTAGGTTCTTCAAGTTCTGTTATTGTCGCAGGAATCGAGTTGGCCAATCAATTGGCAGACTTGCAGCTCTCAGACGATGATAAACTTGATATTGCAACCAAGATTGAAGGTCATCCGGACAATGTTGCCCCAGCTATTTTTGGGAATCTCGTTGTAGCCTCTTATGTGGATGAACAAGTTAATAGCATCGTGACAGACTTTCCAGAGTGTGCCTTTGTAGCCTTCATTCCGAGCTATGAACTTAAGACGTCTGATTCACGTGGGGTACTTCCAAGTGACCTGTCTTACAAAGAAGCTGTAGCTGCATCATCTATTGCAAACGTTGCCATTGCTGCCCTCTTTGCAGGCGATTTGGTTAAGGCGGGACATGCTATTCAAGGGGATATGTTCCACGAACGCTACCGTCAAAAATTGGTTAAAGAATTTGCGACTATTAAGGAATTGTCAGGTCAATACAGTGCTTATGCGACCTATCTTTCAGGCGCTGGCCCAACAGTTATGACCTTGACGCCAAATGATCAGGCTGAAGCTCTTAAAACGGCTATCGATGGTCTTGGTTTAGATGGTGAAACCTTCATCCTGTCTGTGGATAAAGCAGGTGTTGTGGTTGACTAGAAAAAATCAAGGGCTACTCTTTGGTCTAGCCACCTATATTCAATGGGGATTTTTATCCCTTTTTTGGAAGCTTTTAGCAGGTGTTTCGGCTTACAACACCTTCTCGTGGCGGATTGTTTTTACAGTGGTGACTATGCTGACTTACGCCCTAGTCGCTAAGCAAAATACACGTTTCAAAAAGGAGCTTGTAGAACTTTGGCAAGATAAGAAAGCCTTGCTTCGTATGCTACTTGCTAGTTTTCTCATAGCAGCTAACTGGTTGATTTATATCTATGCTGTGGGTCATGGTCAAGCGACGCAGGCTAGCCTGGGCTATTACATTATGCCTATTGTTTCTATCCTGTTTGCCCTCATTTTTCTTCGTGAATCATTGAGTAGGACCATGTGGGCAGCAGTAGTATTGGCCTTTATAGGAGTACTGGTTCTTGTTGCCAATACAGGAAAACTTCCCATGGTTTCATTGGGGTTAGCTCTGAGCTTTGGTTTCTATGGTCTAATCAAAAAAGGGGTTAGACTCTCCAGTGACGTAGCCATGCTAGTAGAAAGCGGCTTGCTACTACCTTTTGTAGCTATCTATCTCGTTTTCTTTTCTCCAGAATCATTTTCTTCCTATTCGAGCATGGAAATGTTTCTCCTAGCCATATCCGGTGTGGTGACGGCTGTTCCATTGCTTTGCTTCTCAGAAGCAGTCAAAAGGGCACCGCTTAACCTTATTGGTTTCATCCAGTATCTTAATCCTACGATTCAACTTCTCGTAGCCATCCTCATTTTTGGTGAGACGGTCAGCTTTGGAGAGTTGAAAGGCTTCCTCTTTATCTGGATGGCCATACTAGTCTTTGTAACTGGCCAAATAGTAACATTTCGTAGAAGTTCCTGATAGCTATCGGGAACTTTTTATGATGTTGTCCTAAAAATGAGCCAAGTTTATCTGACAATTTTAGAACTTTAAGATATAATAGTAGTATTAGATTAAAATAGCGGAGAATTTTATGCGAAAAATGAAAAAGCTAGCGGGCTATCTGCTTCTGCTCGCTATCCCAGTTGCCATCGCTGCAGGCCTGTTTATCTTTAACGGTTCAGGTTATCGCTTGTCAGAACAAGATGCGGCAGACATTGCTTACAAAAATGCAGGTGTCAAAACTTCTGAGATTTCTCAATCAACAGTTTCGAAAGCACGTTCTGGGCTTCACGGAAGTTATGAGATTAGTTTCACAACGTCAGACAACCATTTTGAGTATACAATTGATGGTCAGTCAGGATCTATTTTGAAACATAAGAGTGACCATCCAACAACTAAGGATGAGGATGACGCTCAAAAAGGTGAAGAACCTAAAGACGAGACTCAACCTAGTGAAAGCAAGGAAGAGACAGCTGTATCAAAAGAGACTGCGCAAACAACAGCTCTTAACCATGCTGGCCTAGCTGAAGGTTCTGTGACAAACTTGAAAACGGAATTGAAGACTGAAGGAGATGGTAAGGTCTACAATATCAGCTTTGACTATGCTGCTAGCGGTCTACGTTATAAATACGCAGTAAATGCTGATTCGGGAGCTATCGTAGCCTATACGACTGAGTATCTCACAGGGGCTGCGACTCCTGCTCAGTAGGTCGCAGATAGAGTGAAGGCCCTCTTTATTATTAAGGAAAATTCTTGCAATTTCTCTGAAATGGTGTAAACTAAAAGTGAAAACGGTAACAGTAGCTGTAGATCTTGCCGTAGAATCAAGGAGGCTTTGACCATGAAAGAATTCCAAGCATTTAAAGACACGCTTAGCAATAAGGCTCTCAAAGCCATTTACGAAGAAAGTAAATTGGAAGTCCAAGACGAAACAACTGAAGGTACAGAAGCCTTCTCACTAGCCTTGGCAACCCAAATGGCTATCAATCTACTCGAAAGCTATGAAAAATGGCTAAAAGAAGAAAGAGCTAAGGAAGAAAAATAAGATGAAATCCTTGTCGAAAGACAGGGATTTTTCTTGTGAGGACACATTTTTCTATCTTCCTTTCACACGATAAGTTTGGAGTTTAGAAGTTCTCCTTTAAGCTTCATGATCACATTATTAGTCCAATCGAGATTTGATACCTTTTGGGTTTCTTATCTCAACGTCTCCTTACAATTTCATTTGTCTTGGTCTTAAAATTGTGATAAAATAAGACCATTCAGAGGTGCTTTGAAGCCCATTTGTCACAGGAAGCGGTGGTACTGAGAAATCCGCACAAATGTCAAAGCTGGTTGCTGATGGTCAAATTGAATCAAGAAAGCTGTGAGTGGTTACCACTCAAAACTGGGTGGTACCGCGGATACATATTCGTCCCTGTCATGGTTATGGCAGGGATTTTTTATAGCTTTTAAAGAACCAAGACCGAAGGTCGCAGGTGAATTTAGAGATATTGATGCAGACGGAGCGAAAGCGAGGTCTACGTTCCTATCAAGGGAGGGTGACGTGAAGCAATCTTTTAAGACCAGTAAATTGTACTATGGTTTTCCCATTTTTATCTTGGGTTACCAGGACCAGACCTATGGCTATAATGTGACGACTTGTAGTTCTTCTTATAGTCTAGGAGATTGGCTCGTTATAGGGGTCGGTAGTGAGGAAAATGCGGCAGACCAGATTAAACATTATCAGAAGTTCACAGTGAATATTCCTGATGAAAGTTTTATGCTGGAGATGGAGCAGGCTGGATTTATTAGTCATCGTGAGAAGATTGCTAAACTCGGCATAGATTTTCAACCTTCTGATTTGACACAAGCACCTATCCTGAATGCCTGTCCAGTCGTTCTGGATTGTGAGGTCGACAGAATTATTGAGGAAGATGGCATCTGCCATATCTTTGCTAAGATCCTAGACCGCCTTGCGGAATCTGATTTGTTAGATGACAAGGGACACTTCCGTAATGATTCTTTTGCACCGACTTACTTTATGGGAGATGGTCATAAACGTGTCTATCGCTATCTAGATAATCGTGTCGACCCCATGGGAAGCTTTATCAAGAAAGCGAGGAAGAGGGATGAAAAGAGCTGAGTTGCCAGAACGAATCGAAACGGAGCGACTCATCTTACGAAATCGTACATTGGCGGATGCAGAGGCAATCTTTGACTTTGCCAGTCGTCCAGAAGTCTCCTACCCAGCAGGTTTTCCACCCGTCAAGACCTTGGAAGACGAAATCTATTACCTAGAGCATATCCTTCCTGAGCGCAATCAAAAGGACGACCTCCCAGCTGGTTACGGCATTGTGGTCAAAGGGACGGATACGGTCATCGGTTCTGTTGATTTCAACCATCGCCACGAAGATGATGTGTTGGAGATTGGCTATATCTTGCACCCAGACTATTGGGGTCGAGGTTATGTGCCAGAAGCAGCGCGAGCCTTGATTGACCTAGGCTTTCAAGAATTGGGGCTTCACAAGATTGAACTGATTTGCTTTGGCTACAATGTTCAAAGTCAACGAGTTGCAGAGAAGCTTGGTTTCACTCTCGAAGCTCGTATAAGAGACCGTAAAGATGCCCAGGGCAAACGCTGTGACAGTCTGATATATGGCTTGCTGAGAAGTGAGTGGGAGGAGAAATAATGAATATAATAAAAAAAATACTTTCATACGTCATAGCTTTAGTTCCAATCTTATTATTTTCTTTATCATTTTTACTATCTATTGGTTATTTAATATCTTTAGTTCCAAATAATTATTTACCTATATCTCCTATTTGGATATTAGAAGGTTTTATAGGAATCTTAATATTATGGTATGGCATCAGTTTAAACAGATTACCAATAAATTTAGCTAAAAGAGTTTATTGGTTTGTGTTCATACTATTAATCAGTGCAACTGATATATTATTTCGATGTTTTAAGAACTTACTTATTATTTTTGCTGTTTTTCAATTATTCTTACCAATAATCTATATTTTATTGTTTGAAAGTAAGTTTAAAGGAGTTAAAGAATATATTCAGAAAAGTAGAAATACTTTTTGTGTTTTGAATCTCTTTGATTCTTCTTTTATTGGATTATATTTCCTTTTAAAATTCATTGGTCAAACGTGGGGAAAGAACATAGATAATTTTCTTGAGAAGTTAAATGTTCCTCAGGATGTTGTCGAACCTATTCTTATAGTTTTATTATTAATAATACTATTTTTTCTTATCCCCTTTTTCAGAGGATATTTGGCTGTTAGGAATTATAAAAAACAAAACAGTATATCTATTCCATCTGAAAATGTATTTTGGAATATAAATATTAAAACCTACTTTATATCTTTTGTATCTATTTGTCTATATACTTCAACTTTGTTTCAAGCTGGAAAATATTCGTTTATTACAGTTTTAATTACTTTTTTGATACTTATGTCTTTTACCGTATTTTTCTGGACTTATGTCATTGAGGATATTGACAGAGGCGGTGAAGATAAAGAAGTAGTGAAATCAAATTGGTTACTTTGGGGTTTATTATCGACCTTTTTGGTTCTTTTAGATCAGATTGAAAGTGATTTGATTGGTATTTTAACATGGTTTTTACCTATGTTATTACCTGTTTTTATAGGGGAAATTAATAACATAATACCCGGAGGTCATTCAAAATCTCCTACTCCTGCTATGAAGAAACATCTTTATTGGCTGCAAATAATGAGTTTTAATACATTATTCGTGTTCAATATAGTTTCCTCCATATCAACGAAACAATTAGTAAAAGATAATCAAATAGAACAAGTTAATACTTTCAAAGTCTTTCTTGTTTCTTTAATTGGTAAAGAGTCATCTTCAAATTTCACATTAGGTATTTTGGTTTCAGCTATTATTTTGCTAATTTCAATGGTTATTGCTTATGGACTCAGTAGATTAATGGTATATTTAATACGGAGATTTTATATAGAGACTTCAAATAGATATTTTAATTAGATTATTTAGAAAGGACACACACATGTCTAAAGAACTTTCACCTAAATACAATCCAGCCGAGGTTGAGGCTGGTCGTTATCAAAAATGGCTTGACGAAGATGTTTTCAAGCCGTCAGGCGATAAAAAGGCTATGCCTTATTCTATCGTCATTCCACCACCAAACGTAACTGGTAAACTTCACCTTGGTCACGCTTGGGATACAACTTTGCAGGATATCATCATCCGCCAAAAACGCATGCAAGGCTTTGATACGCTTTGGCTTCCAGGTATGGACCATGCTGGGATTGCTACCCAAGCCAAGGTTGAAGCTCGTTTGGCTGAAAGCGGCATTTCTCGTTATGACCTTGGTCGTGAAAAATTCCTTGATAAAGTCTGGGAATGGAAAGACGAGTATGCCTCAACCATCAAGCAACAATGGGGCAAGATGGGGATTTCAGTGGATTACTCTCGTGAGCGTTTCACCCTTGACGAGGGGTTGTCAAAAGCGGTTCGTAAGGTTTTTGTAGAACTTTACAAAAAAGGTTGGATTTACCGTGGTGAATTTATCATCAACTGGGATCCAAAGCCCGTACAGCTCTTTCTGATATCGAGGTTATTCACAAGGATGTTGAAGGTGCCTTCTACCACATGAACTATATGTTGGAAGACGGTTCACGTGCTCTTGAGGTGGCAACAACTCGTCCTGAAACCATGTTTGGGGATACTGCTGTAGCCGTTAATCCAAATGATGACCGTTATAAAGATTTGATTGGTCAAAATGTTATCTTGCCAATCTTGAACAAACCTATCCCAATCGTTGGCGATGAACACGCAGATCCTGAATTTGGTACTGGAGTGGTTAAAATCACTCCGGCCCACGACCCTAACGACTTCTTAGTTGGTCAACGTCATAACCTTCCACAAGTCAACGTCATGAACGATGATGGTACTATGAATGAATTGGCTGCTGAATTCAACGGTATGGACCGCTTTGAAGCACGTAAGGCCGTTGTTAAGAAATTGGAAGAAATCGGTGCTCTTGTCGAAATCGAGAAAATGACTCACTCAGTTGGTCACTCAGAGCGTACAGGTGTGCCAGTTGAACCACGATTGTCTACACAATGGTTTGTTAAGATGGACCAATTGGCTAAGAATGCCATTGCCAACCAAGACACAGATGACAAGGTAGAATTCTACCCACCTCGTTTCAACGATACCTTCCTTCAATGGATGGAAAATGTCCATGACTGGGTTATCTCACGTCAGCTCTGGTGGGGTCACCAAATCCCAGCTTGGTACAATGCTGAGGGTGAAATGTACGTTGGTGAAGAAGCACCAGAAGGTGATGGATGGAAACAAGACGAAGACGTCTTGGACACTTGGTTCAGTTCTGCCCTTTGGCCATTCTCAACTATGGGTTGGCCTGATGTGGAAGCAGAAGACTTCAAACGTTACTTCCCAACGTCAACCTTGGTTACTGGTTACGACATCATCTTCTTCTGGGTGTCTCGTATGATCTTCCAATCATTGGAGTTCACAGGACGCCAACCATTTAAGAATGTCCTTATCCACGGTCTTATCCGTGACGAGCAAGGACGTAAGATGTCTAAATCACTCGGTAACGGGATTGACCCAATGGATGTTATCGAGAAATATGGTGCCGATGCCCTTCGTTGGTTCCTTTCAAACGGTTCTGCACCAGGTCAAGACGTGCGCTTCTCTTACGAGAAAATGGATGCTTCTTGGAACTTCATTAACAAGATTTGGAACATCTCTCGCTATATCCTTATGAACAATGAAGGTTTGACCTTGGATGTAGCGCGTGAAAATGTAGCTAAAGTGGCTGCTGGTCAAGCAGGAAACGTTACAGATCGTTGGATTCTCCACAACCTCAATGAAACCATTGGAAAAGTTACTGAGAACTTTGACAAGTTCGAATTTGGTGTGGCTGGTCACATCCTCTACAACTTCATCTGGGATGAGTTTGCGGACTGGTATGTTGAGTTGACTAAGGAAGTGCTTTACAGCGACAATGAGGACGAAAAAGTCATCACTCGTTCTGTCCTTCTATACACTTTGGATCAAATCTTGCGTCTCCTTCACCCAATCATGCCATTCGTGACTGAGGAAATCTACGGTCAAATCTCTGAAGAAACGATTGTGACTGCGGAATACCCAGCGGTTCGTCCAGAGTTTGAAAATGAAGAAGCTGCAGCTGGCGTTGAATCTCTTAAAGACGTGATTCGCACGGTACGTAACTCACGTGCAGAAGTGAACGTAGCACCAAGCAAGCCAATCACTATCTTGATCAAGACAAGCGACAGTAAGCTTGATGCCTTCTTTAATGACAACGTCAACTACATCAAACGCTTCACAAATCCAGAACACTTGGAAATTGCAGCAGATGTCGAAGTACCTGACTTGGTTATGTCAAGCATCATCACAGGTGCAGAAATCTACTTGCCACTCGCTGACCTCCTCAATGTCGAAGAAGAATTGGCCCGCCTTGAAAAAGAATTGGCCAAATGGCAAAAAGAACTCGATATGGTTGGTAAAAAACTTAGCAACGAACGCTTCGTAGCCAATGCCAAACCAGAAGTCGTCCAAAAAGAACGCGACAAACAAGAAGATTACCAAGCTAAATACGATGCAACAGTCGTACGTATTGAAGAAATGAAGAAGTTGGTTAAATAAAGAAAGAGACACGGTGGAATGCCGTGTTTTTTGGTATAATGAGTAGCATAAAAGTTATATTGGAGGGTGTATGGTTGAGTTAATTGTTTTATTTTTTATTATATTTTTATGGCTAATAGGCAAATCAAAGGAGAATTATTTTCAGTTCCATGATATAATCGTGTTTTTTTATTTTATCTATTTATCAGGTCAGATAGCTTACTCAAAGTTAGTGTTTTTAGATTCGTTTATACAATGGATAGTATTTGTTTATTTTGTAATCATGTCGATTCCCTATATATATAAGGGGTTAAAGCAGATTTTACCCCAAAATACTGTTAGAATTTTTACCTATATCCATGAGCGTTTAAAAGATGAATCTAATGAAGAACTGTTAGAGTTTATATTTGGAATATTATTTTTTTTCATAGTGTGGATTCAGATAAATAATGGAAGGTTATTGTTTGATTTTAAGATTCCAATTGGAGTAATCAATCTGAGTACTAGAAGTAGTATAGAAATTCTAGGATTTGTAGTCGCCATTTTAAGTATGTATGGAATTTATATTGGATTTTTACAGTACCTAACAAGCGATTTTTCTTCCGATAAGTACTTAGGAAGGAGTAAGACTAACTATCTAATAAAAAAGTCAATCTGGTATCATATTACCCAAACTAAAATTTTCATATGTATTCTTTTTTCTATGGTTTTAATACCTATTATTGTAAAGTTAGATTTTGGCCTTGATAAAGAACTTTCAATTCTATGGCAGTCTGGGTATTTTTTCTTATTAATTATTTATATTTTTCTTCTTCAAAGGAGTCTCTATATAATTCGAGTGGCTTTATTGATAAAAAATAGTCAAGATGATAACTTAAAAATTAATATGTCAAGGAACATCCAAGAAGAATACATTGAGTTTTTTTGGTCCGGTTTCAAACGACGTAGCACATATATAGATAAAAGCATAAGAAATAAACTTACTAAAGAACTTTGTAATTTAGATAATGAAAATATTAAAGAGTATTTGTATGTTTTTTTAAAGGTAGAACGATTTAATGAAAAAAATTTATATGGCTCGATTTATTCAAAGCTAGATAGTTTATCTCTTTCCATTTATATTAAAATAATAAATTTTGTAAAGTCGAGGTTTCACTATGATGAAAAAAATTGCAGAGATAGATATTTTGAACTGAATAATAGTGATTTAAGTATGTTTTACTTAGCTTTTTTTTCTTTTTTTAAGAGTTTTATTTATGGTAAGTGGGAGTATATAAGACATTTAGAATTAGAGTCTCGTAGTTATGCAGTTCTAATTAAATCTTTGGATGAAGATATTAATGTTTTTGAACATATTCTTAAAATAAACAAAGTTTGTAATGAAGAATTATTGAAATATAATGAAATGACTCAATTACCCCTGAGAGGTTTAAATAGAAGTAATCCCCAAAAGTATGTGTTATCTGATGATAGCGTATTAAAATATTTATTTGATGTCAAATTTGACATTATTAAATCAGAGAAGAGCGAGAAGTACTTTAAGAATATCGTTGAAGAAACTTTAAGAAGTACAAGAGAACTCTTAACTTTCAAAGACGATGGAATTTTAGAAAGATATTTTTTTGAAATTGAAGAACATAAATGGGAAGTACTGGTTGAGTATATTGACTGGGCTAAATTCTTTAGAAGTTTGGTTAGTAAAGATATTAGTTTTTCATACTATTCTAGTGAGTTGATTATTGATCAAGAAAATAGTTCGTTATACTCTGGTGTTATTTTAAAACATATTATAGAAAATTATAATCAATATCTATTTGAGTCCATGAATTCTCTTTTTAAAATATTATTCTTAATGTATAAATTGAACAGGGAAGAGGATGTTTACAGAAGTAATAGAGAAATCGACCGTATTATTGATTCTTTGAATATACCAATTGAAGCAGTGGCAAGTTCACTAGTAAGAATATTGAGAAACAATAGTGGGCTATCATCATATATTTTATTAAAAGATAGTTATGATAATTCTTTATCAATAAAACTTAGAAAATATGACCTGTTGTATAAAACAAATTCCTATATAATTGAACTTGATGAAATTTCTGATATTCAATATAAGAGATTAAATTTTATACATCCAGTTTCAATTTATGATATAGGAATTATAGACAGTAAAAAAAGTCGTGTGCAGGATAAGGAAGAGGCATCTTTGGAAATTAATGCTTACAAATTAATAAGTAAATTATTAATATTGGGTGAATTGAATGGTTTAAGTGGAAAATCTGGGGAATATTTACGTGACCATAAAGACTATTACAAATCAATTGTAAATATTAATCAAGAAATTTGTAACATATTTAAGAATGGTACAATGCATAGAACTATAAAAAAAGCAATTGAACTTTTTGAAAATGAACAGCTGGTTACTAATGGAGAATTAAATAAAGTTTTTGTCAACGTAAGAGAGTATAGAAAGGCATTAGAGACTATACGATATTTCTTTTAATGTACAAGGAAATTCAAGAGATTGGGATCAAGATTCAAGTAATATATGTATTAATTTGACTATTTTACAAATCTAAAAGACTGGGAACTTGTTGCTGCTCTGAAAAAAATATATTGACGCTCTGAAATTCTGACTGGAATATCTAACCAAGTAAAAAATAAATAAAATATCTTCCCTTCAGCTTTCTTTAAGCAACCCAAGCTATACTATGACCATCCTAATAAGTATTACTGAACGTCGTTCGGTAGCGCTCACATGTTCTGGTTTTAAGTCAGACAGTGTATCTTTCTTTTTTCATAAATCTCCCAAACAAGTCTAATCTCACAAGGTTAGGCTTGTTTTTATGAAATAAGCAGAAAGTTTTTCATTAAAAGTAAACGCTTGTGTAAGTAAAATGAAAACGTTAGGCAAAGTCAGTGAAAACGTCTAAAAAACCGTCAATTCATTGACTTTCGTGGAAAATAGGACTAAAATAGCAGGGTAAAAATAATTAAAAAGGAGAATTCTACTATGAATCTAACTATCTTAGCCCTCGGTTTGGCCGTTATGGGTGTATCTCTTGGTGAGGGTATCCTCGTTGCCAATATCGCTAAAGCTGCGGCTCGCCAACCTGAGATGTTTAGCAAACTTCAAACATTGATGTTTACTGGTGTTGCCTTTATCGAAGGTACCTTCTTCGTATTGTTTGCCCTTAGCTACATTGTCTAATAGACAAATAAAAGATGAAGGAGGGATGAGCAGTGGAAACTACAAGTAATCCAACCGTCTCATTATTTGGGATTGATTTTGACTTGACTGTCCTTGCCATGTCTCTCTTGACAGTAATTATCGTTTTTGGAGTAGTTTTTTGGTCAAGTCGTAAGATGACCATTAAACCAAAGGGAAAACAAAATGTGCTTGAGTTCATCTATGAGTTTGTGAACAGTACCATTTCTCAAAATCTTGGGAAATTCACGAAGAATTATAGTTTGCTCTTGTTTGTAATTTTCACCTTTGTTTTTACAGCAAACAACTTAGGTTTGCTTGTGTCTGTAAAAAGTGAGCATTACAATTTTTGGACTTCTCCAACATCGAACTTCGGTGTTACTATCACTCTTTCTTTGATTATTACCCTCATTAGTCATATTGAGGGGATCCGTAAAAAAGGGTTTAAAGGCTATCTAAAAGGCTACCTTTCACCATACCCAGCTATGCTCCCAATGAACATTTTGGAACAATTAACCAACCTTGCTTCATTGGCCTTGCGTTTGTTTGGTAACATTTATTCTGGTGAGGTACTTACTGGCTTGATTCTTAAATTGGTGACATGGTCTGCTTTTGCAGCACCTGTATCCTTTGCTTTGAACCTTGTCTGGGTTGCCTTTTCAGCCTTTATCGGCTTTATCCAATCCTATGTCTTTATTATCCTAAGTTCAAACTATATTGGTGATAAAGTCAACGAAGAATAATTAAGAAAGGGAGAAATGAAATGTCATTACTGATTAATAGTACGACACTTGGTAATATCATTATCACACTCGGCTCAGTTTTTCTCTTGTATTACCTCATCCGTAAATTCGCATGGGATCAAATTACAGGAATCTTTGCTGCTCGTGAAAAGAAAATTGCCACAGATATTGATAGTGCTGAAAATGCTCGTCAAGAAGCAGAAAGCTTGGCACAAAAACGTCAAGATGAGTTAGCAGGTGCTCGCACTGAAGCGGCTCAAATTATTGATGGGGCCAAGGAAACTGGTAAAACTCAAGAATCTAAAATCATTGCAGAAGCACATGATGAAGCTAAACGCTTGAAAGAAAAAGCAAATCAAGACATCGCCCAAAGCCGTGTGGAAGCACTTGCTGGCGTTAAAGGTGAAGTTGCAGACTTGACTGTCCTCTTGGCGGAAAAAGTTATGAAACAAAACCTTGATGCTAAAGCGCAATCTGACTTGATTGATAGCTATCTTGATCAATTAGGAGATGCTTAATGGATAAGAAAACACAAGCTCTTGTTGAGCAGTATGCCAGAAGTCTGGTAGAAGTCGCTTTTGAACAAGACGCCGTGTCAACAATCCAAGAAGAAGTAAGGCAAATCCTAACAGTTTTTGCTGAAACAAATCTAAAAACCTTCTTGTCGCAGGAAAATGTGACAAGTGAAGCTAAAAAAGAAAGTTTGAGCTTGTTTCAAGAGTCTTGTTCAGTGTATATGAACAATTTTCTTGAGGTAATCTTACTCAATGACCGTGCCAACATTCTCTATGATGTGTTGAAATTGGTCCTTGAGCTCTTTGATCAAGAAGACAATACTTACGATGTTACAGTGACATCAGCAAGTCCCTTGTCTGAGGAACAAAAAGCCCGACTTTTGGCGATTGTTTCACAAAAATTTGAGATTAAGACACGTCGTTTAGTAGAAAAAATTGATGAGGACCTCATCGGAGGATTCGTCATCAAAGCAAAAAATAAGGTTGTTGACACGTCAATTCGCAGTCAATTGCAAACCTTTAAAACGAATTTGAAATAGAAAGTGGTGTGACTTTTGGCAATTAACGCACAAGAAATTAGCGCTTTAATTAAAAAGCAAATTGAAAACTTCCAGCCAAACTTTGACGTCACTGAAACTGGTGTCGTTACCTATATCGGTGACGGTATCGCACGTGCTCGTGGTCTTGATAATGCTATGAGTGGTGAGTTGCTCGAATTTGAAAATGGTGCCTATGGTATGGCCCAAAACCTTGAAACTAATGATGTCGGTATCATTATCTTGGGGGATTTCGTTGCAATTCGTGAAGGCGATATTGTTAAACGTACTGGAAAAATCATGGAAGTTCCAGTTGGTGAAGCCCTTATCGGTCGTGTAGTAAACCCACTTGGGCAACCAGTTGATGGTCTTGGTGACATCGAAACAACAGGTTTCCGTCCAGTTGAAACACCTGCTCCAGGTGTTATGCAACGTAAATCAGTTTCTGAGCCATTGCAAACTGGTCTTAAGGCCATTGATGCCTTGGTTCCAATTGGACGTGGTCAACGTGAATTGATCATCGGAGACCGCCAAACTGGTAAAACTTCAGTAGCCATTGATGCTATCTTGAACCAAAAAGGTCAAGATATGATCTGTATCTATGTGGCTATTGGTCAAAAAGAATCAACAGTTCGTACACAAGTAGAAACTCTCCGTAAACACGGTGCTCTTGATTACACAATCGTTGTGACTGCCTCTGCATCACAACCATCACCATTGCTTTACATTGCGCCTTATGCTGGTGTTGCAATGGCTGAAGAGTTCATGTATAACGGAAAACACGTATTGATTGTTTATGATGATTTGTCTAAACAAGCCGTGGCCTACCGTGAACTTTCATTGCTTCTCCGTCGTCCACCAGGTCGTGAAGCCTACCCAGGGGATGTCTTCTATCTCCACTCACGTCTTTTGGAACGTTCAGCTAAAGTTTCAGATGATCTTGGTGGTGGTTCAATTACTGCCTTGCCAATCATTCAAACGCAAGCCGGAGATATCTCAGCTTACATCGCAACAAACGTTATCTCAATCACAGATGGACAAATCTTCTTGCAAGAAAACTTGTTCAACTCAGGTATTCGTCCAGCCATTGATGCGGGTTCTTCTGTATCACGTGTAGGTGGATCAGCGCAAATTAAAGCGATGAAGAAGGTTGCTGGTACACTTCGTCTTGACTTGGCTTCATATCGTGAACTTGAAGCCTTTACGCAATTTGGTTCAGATTTGGATGCTGCGACTCAAGCGAAATTGAACCGTGGTCGTCGTACAATCGAAGTTTTGAAACAACCGCTTCATAAACCACTTCCAGTTGAGAAACAGGTTGTTATCCTTTACGCTTTGACACACGGTTTCTTGGATAGTGTTCCGGTTGATCAAATCTTGGATTTTGAAGAAGCACTCTATGACTACTTTGATAGTCACCATGAGGATATCTTTGAAACTATTCGTACAACTAAGGATCTTCCTGAGGAATCTGTACTTAATGAAGCTATCCAAGCTTTCAAAGATCAGTCAGAATACAAATAGAAATAGGGAGGACAGCATATGGCAGGCTCTCTAAGAGAAATCCAAGCAAAAATTGCTTCAACAAAGAAAACGAGTCAAATCACAGGAGCCATGCAAATGGTTTCTGCTTCAAAATTGACACGTTCTGAGCAAGCTGCTAAAGATTTCCAAATCTATGCCTCAAAAATTAGACAGATCACAACAGATCTTCTACATTCAGAATTGATTAATGGTTCGTCAAATCCAATGTTGGATGCACGCCCAGTTCGTAAGACAGGTTACATTGTCATTACTTCAGATAAGGGACTTGTTGGGGGTTATAACTCAACAATTCTTAAAGCTGTGTTAGACATGATTAAACGTGACCATGATTCTGAAGATGAATATGCTATCATTTCTATTGGTGGAACAGGTTCAGATTTCTTCAAGGCTCGTAACATGAATGTTGCTTTTGAACTTCGTGGCCTTGAAAATCAACCTAGTTTTGAACAAGTCGGAAAAATCATTTCTAAAGCTGTAGGAATGTATCAAAATGAACTTTTTGATGAACTCTATGTGTGCTACAACCATCATGTTAATAGTTTGTCTAGTGAGGTTCGTGTTGAACAAATGCTTCCTATCGCTGATTTGGATCCCAATGAATCAGAAGGTCATGTGTTGACCAAGTTTGAATTGGAACCAGATCGTGACACTATTTTGGATCAACTCTTGCCACAATATGCTGAGAGCCTTATCTACGGTGCTATCGTAGATGCCAAAACAGCTGAGCACGCAGCTGGTATGACTGCAATGCAGACAGCCACTGATAATGCTAAGAATGTGATTAACGATTTGACAATCCAATATAACCGTGCGCGTCAAGCTGCCATCACTCAGGAAATTACTGAAATCGTTGGTGGTGCAAGTGCACTTGAATAGCTAGAGATTTGTCTTAATTAGACACACATGAAAAAAGGATGATTGTCATCCAGAAAACTATCATAAGGAGAAAACAATGAGCTCAGGCAAAATTGCTCAGGTTGTTGGTCCTGTTGTAGACGTAGCGTTTGCAGCTGGTGATAAACTTCCTGAGATTAACAATGCATTGGTCGTTTATACTGATGAACAAAAGTCTAAACGTATCGTGCTCGAAGTAGCTCTTGAACTTGGAGAAGGTGTGGTTCGTACCATTGCCATGGAATCTACTGATGGATTGACTCGTGGACTAGAAGTTCTGGACACTGGTCGTCCAATCAGCGTTCCTGTTGGTAAAGATACCCTTGGACGTGTCTTTAACGTTCTTGGTGATACCATTGACTTGGAAGCACCTTTTGCAGACGATGCAGAGCGTGAACCAATTCACAAAAAAGCACCAACTTTCGATGAATTGTCAACATCTACTGAAATCCTTGAAACAGGGATTAAAGTTATCGACTTGCTAGCCCCTTACCTTAAGGGTGGTAAAGTCGGACTCTTCGGTGGTGCCGGTGTTGGTAAAACCGTTCTTATTCAAGAGTTGATTCACAACATTGCCCAAGAGCACGGTGGTATTTCCGTGTTTACAGGTGTTGGTGAACGTACACGTGAAGGTAATGACCTTTACTGGGAAATGAAAGAATCTGGCGTTATCGAGAAAACAGCCATGGTCTTCGGTCAAATGAACGAACCACCTGGAGCACGTATGCGTGTTGCCCTTACTGGTTTGACAATTGCGGAATACTTCCGTGATGTCGAGGGTCAAGACGTTCTTCTCTTCATCGATAACATCTTCCGTTTCACTCAAGCAGGTTCTGAGGTTTCTGCCCTTCTTGGTCGTATGCCATCAGCCGTTGGTTACCAACCTACACTTGCTACTGAAATGGGTCAATTGCAAGAACGTATCACATCAACTAAAAAAGGTTCTGTTACATCTATCCAAGCCATCTACGTTCCAGCCGATGACTATACTGACCCAGCGCCAGCTACAGCATTTGCTCACTTGGACTCAACAACCAACCTTGAACGTAAGTTGACACAAATGGGTATTTACCCAGCCGTTGACCCATTGGCATCAAGCTCACGTGCCCTTTCACCTGAAATTGTTGGTGAAGAACACTACGCTGTTGCGACTGAAGTTCAACGTGTGCTTCAACGTTACCGTGAATTGCAAGATATTATCGCTATCCTTGGTATGGATGAATTGTCAGACGAAGAAAAAACATTGGTTGGACGTGCTCGTCGTATCCAATTCTTCTTGTCACAAAACTTCAACGTTGCTGAACAGTTTACAGGTCAACCAGGTTCTTATGTTCCAGTTGCTGAAACCGTTCGTAGCTTTAAGGAAATCCTTGAAGGTAAATATGACAATCTTCCAGAAGATGCCTTCCGTAGCGTAGGTCCAATTGAGGATGTAGTAGCTAAAGCTAAAGCTATGGGCTACTAATGAGGTGAATATATGGCACAAATGACCGTACAAGTGGTAACTCCGGATGGTCTCAAATACGACCACCATGCCAGCTTTATCCACGCGGTTACTAAAGATGGTCAAATTGGTATCTTGCCAGGCCATATTAACTTGATTGCGCCACTTGAAGTGGATGAACTCAAGGTTCGTCGTGTGGATGACGAGAGTCACGTCGATTGGATTGCCGTAAACGGTGGTATCATCGAAGTTAAAGATGATTTTATTACTATCGTTGCCGATTCAGCAGAACGTGAACGCGACATTGACGTTTCTCGTGCCGAACGTGCCAAGCAACGTGCCGAACGTGACTTGGAAGAAGCAACCAAATCTGACCGTATTGATGAAGTTCAACGTGCTCAGGTTGCTCTCCGTCGAGCACTTAATCGTATCAGTGTCGGTACAAAATAAGATAAACAAAAAACGAGACTTAGGTCTTGTTTTTTGTTTGTCTTAAAAGAAAACATAAGAAGTAACAAGGTTATCAAAGAAAGCTCATTGTAAAACCTATCTGAAGGTAAGTTAAAAAATTAGATTTCCAGTCTTGAAAACGGTTAATTTAGCTTTTACTTTAGTTTAAGGTATCAAAGTGTTATAATATAAGCTGTTAGCTTTATATTTTTAGAAAGAATGTAGAGTAACGTAATAGAAAGTATGAGTTTTTTAAAGATATGAAAATTGAAAAGAAGCATCTTTTAGATTACACCATCTTGATACCTTATTTAATCTTATCCGTGGTTGGTTTGATAGTAGTGTATTCAACAACCAGTGCTCGTTTAGTAGCCTTGGGTGCCAATCCCTTCGCGTCTGTTGTGAACCAAGGAGCCTTTTGGTTGGTATCCTTGTTCTCTATTTTTTTCATCTACCGACTGAAATTGAACTTTCTCAGGAAAGATAAGCTTTTGGGTGTTGTTATTGCCTTTGAGATTTTACTTTTGGTCATTGCCAAATTTTTCACCAGGGAAATCAATGGTGCCAATGGTTGGATTGTGCTTGGACCCTTGTCTTTCCAACCAGCAGAGTACCTTAAGATCATTGTTGTCTGGTTCTTGGCACACACCTTTTCAAAAAAACAGTCTGCCATAGAACGTTATGACTACCAAGCTTTGACGAAGAATAGATGGATTCCAAGGAATGGTAAGGAACTGAATGACTGGCGTGTTTATTTGCTCGTTATGATTGGTTTGGTTGCTATCCAGCCTGACTTGGGTAATGCGGCCATTATTGTATTGACTACGGTAGTTATGTTTTCAATTTCTGGTGTTGGCTACCGTTGGTTTACGGCCTTGTTTGCCAGTATTGTAGGGATTTCGTCAGCCTTCCTTGGTTTAATTGCCTTGGTTGGGGTTCAAACCATGGCTAAGGTACCTATCTTTGGATATGTTGCCAAGCGTTTCGCAGCATATTTTAATCCGTTCAAGGATTTGACAGGATCTGGTCTTCAGCTATCTCATTCATACTATGCTATGAGTAATGGAGGATGGTTTGGTCTCGGGCTTGGAAATTCGATTGAGAAAACTGGCTATCTCCCAGAAGCTACAACAGACTTTGTGTTTTCGATTGTCATTGAAGAGTTAGGTCTTATCGGAGCTGGCTTGATTCTGGCCCTTCTCTTTTTCCTCATTCTTCGTATTATGATTGTGGGAGTTAAGGCTAGAAATCCATTTAACTCTATGATGGCGCTTGGTGTAGGGGCTCTCATGCTTATGCAGGTCTTTGTTAATATCGGAGGAATCTCAGGACTGATTCCATCAACAGGGGTTACCTTCCCTTTCCTTTCGCAAGGTGGTAACTCGCTTTTGGTAACTTCAGTTGGGATAGCCTTTGTCTTGAACATCGCTGCTAATGAAAAGCGTGATAATATTGTTCAAGCTATTGAGGAAGAATTGTCTCATACTCAAGAATTAGAAAGTCAAGATGAAAAAATTGTACCTTTAAGAAGAAGTCGTTAATACGGCTTCTTTTTTTACTTGGTAGCGTTTTTGCATTAGCAAGGAGATTACTAAAAGCTTATAGAAGTAGTAGAAATAGAAATACGGAAAGAAATATTTGTGATTACTCTAAAGAAAAATTGAAAACTATATAAAATACTTGCAATTCTATGACATTTTGATAGAATAGTAGAGTAAAGTTAGACTGTATTGCCTACTGTCTATCTATAAAATATATTTTATTGGAGGCTTTTCCTAAATGGCAAAAGAAAAATACGATCGTAGTAAACCACACGTTAACATTGGTACAATCGGACACGTTGACCACGGTAAAACTACTTTGACAGCTGCTATCACAACTGTATTGGCTCGTCGTCTTCCTAGCGCAGTTAACACACCAAAAGACTACGCTTCAATCGACGCTGCTCCAGAAGAACGTGAACGCGGTATCACAATCAACACTGCACACGTTGAGTACGAAACTGAAAAACGTCACTACGCTCACATCGATGCGCCAGGACACGCGGACTACGTTAAAAACATGATCACTGGTGCCGCTCAAATGGACGGTGCGATCCTTGTAGTAGCATCTACTGACGGACCAATGCCACAAACTCGTGAGCACATCCTTCTTTCACGTCAGGTTGGTGTTAAACACCTTATCGTCTTCATGAACAAAGTTGACTTGGTTGACGATGAAGAATTGCTTGAATTGGTTGAAATGGAAATCCGTGACCTTCTTTCAGAATACGATTTCCCAGGTGATGACATTCCAGTTATCCAAGGTTCAGCTCTTAAAGCTCTTGAAGGTGATTCTAAATACGAAGACATCATCATGGACTTGATGAACACTGTTGACGAATACATCCCAGAACCAGAACGTGACACTGACAAACCATTGTTGCTTCCAGTCGAAGACGTATTCTCAATCACTGGTCGTGGTACTGTTGCTTCAGGACGTATCGACCGTGGTGTTGTTCGTGTCAATGACGAAGTTGAAATCGTTGGTCTTAAAGAAGACATCCAAAAAGCAGTTGTTACTGGTGTTGAAATGTTCCGTAAACAACTTGACGAAGGTATTGCCGGAGATAACGTCGGTGTTCTTCTTCGTGGTATCCAACGTGATGAAATCGAACGTGGTCAAGTATTGGCTGCACCTGGTTCAATCAACCCACACACTAAATTCAAAGGTGAAGTTTACATCCTTTCTAAAGAAGAAGGTGGACGTCACACTCCATTCTTCAACAACTACCGTCCACAGTTCTACTTCCGTACAACTGACGTAACAGGTTCAATCGAACTTCCTGCAGGTACTGAAATGGTTATGCCTGGTGATAACGTGACTATCGACGTTGAGTTGATCCACCCAATCGCCGTTGAACAAGGTACAACATTCTCTATCCGTGAAGGTGGACGTACTGTTGGTTCAGGTATCGTATCTGAAATCGAAGCTTAATTAATATTAAGTTCCCAATACAATTATTCGTCAGACAATAATTGAGAGAGTCGAGTTTACTCGGCTCTTTTTGGCGTTTGAAAATGTTTGTATTCTATACTTTTTAACTGTTTAAGGTGCTTAAGCTGAGTTTTGACAGTGATAAATAGACATAAAGCAGGCTGAGTTTTCGGAATTTTCCTAAAATCCTAGTAATAGTAGGGGATTTGTGATAAAATAAACGAGTAAATAAATAAAAGAAGAGGTATGTGAAATGTCACGTAAACCATTTATCGCTGGTAACTGGAAAATGAACAAAAATCCAGAAGAAGCAAAAGCATTCGTTGAAGCTGTAGCATCAAAACTTCCTTCATCAGATCTTGTTGAAGCTGGTATCGCAGCTCCCGCAGTTGACTTGACAGCTGTACTTGCTGCCGCTAAAGGTTCAGACCTTAAAGTTGCTGCACAAAACACTTACTTTGAAAATGCTGGTGCCTTCACTGGTGAAACTAGCCCACAAGTTTTGAAAGAAATCGGTACTGACTACGTTGTTATCGGTCACTCAGAACGTCGTGACTACTTCCACGAAACTGATGAAGACATCAACAAAAAAGCAAAAGCAATCTTTGCTAACGGTATGCTTCCAATCATCTGTTGTGGTGAATCACTTGAAACTTACGAAGCTGGTAAAGCAGCAGAATTCGTAGGTGCTCAAGTTTCAGCTGCTCTTGCTGGATTGACTGCAGAACAAGTCGCTTCAACAGTAATCGCCTACGAACCAATCTGGGCTATCGGTACTGGTAAATCAGCTTCACAAGACGACGCACAAAAAATGTGTAAAGTTGTTCGTGACGTTGTAGCTGCTGATTTTGGTCAAGAAGTTGCCGACAAAGTACGTGTTCAATACGGTGGATCAGTTAAACCTGAAAACGTTGCTGAATACATGGCTTGTCCAGACGTTGACGGAGCTCTTGTAGGTGGTGCATCACTTGAAGCTGAAAGCTTCTTGGCATTGCTTGACTTCGTTAAATAATTTTAGATAAAGTCGAGGTTTCCCTCGGCTTTTTTCTTGTTTGTCTTAAGTGTTTTTCTAAAAAAAGCCAGGTTTCTCTTATCCTGTTTTGGGGAGCAAAGGTGCTTAAATGTAGAACAAAAACTCCTATTTTGTAAGCCCTATCTTTTTGTTTGGATTTTTTAAAACTTTGAGCCTAGGCAAGTACAATTGGATTGTCCCAAGAGGCAGATAATATGCTATAATGAGAGTAGTATAACTAGAGCGCAGGCACTGATAGTCTGTTTGCTCCGCATTTTTCCAAGAAGAGGAGAATTAGAAATCATGACTTTTGATGCAATTGACCAAATGGCGGTCAGCACTATTCGTTCGCTTTCGATCGAGGCCATTCAAGCCGCGAATTCTGGACACCCAGGTCTTCCTATGGGTGCAGCGCCAATGGCATATGTACTTTGGAACCATGTGATGAATGTTAATCCAAAGACTAGCCGTAACTGGACAAACCGTGACCGTTTTGTTCTTTCTGCAGGTCATGGTTCTGCTTTGCTTTATAGCCTCTTGCACCTTTCAGGCTATGATGTATCAATGGATGATTTGAAGAACTTCCGTCAATGGGGTTCTAAGACTCCAGGTCACCCTGAAGTTAATCATACTGATGGTGTTGAAGCAACATCAGGTCCTCTTGGTCAAGGAATTGCTAATGCAGTAGGTATGGCAATGGCTGAAGCACATTTGGCTGCTAAATTTAACAAGCCTGGTTTTGATATTGTTGATCATTATACTTATGCCCTCCATGGAGATGGTTGTTTGATGGAAGGTGTTTCTCAAGAAGCTGCTAGTCTTGCTGGTCATCTTAAACTTGGTAAGTTGGTTCTTCTTTACGATTCAAATGATATCTCACTTGATGGACCAACATCAATGGCTTTCACTGAGGATGTTAAGGCTAAGTTTGAAGCTTATGGTTGGCAACACATCCTTGTTAAAGATGGTAATGATTTGGAAGCTATTGCTAAGGCTATCGAAGAGGCTAAGGCAGAGACAGATAAACCATCTATCATTGAAGTTAAGACAATCATTGGTTATGGAGCTGAAGGCCAAGGAACATCAGCTGTCCACGGTGCTCCAATTGGTCAAGAGGGTATCGACCGTGCTAAAGGTGTTTACGGATATGATGCCCCAGCCTTTACAGTACCAGACGAAGTCGCTCGTCGTTTTGAAGTTGGTATTAAATTCCGTGGTGAAGCTGCTGAAAATGCTTGGCAAACTAAATTTGCAGAATATGAAGCTGCTTACCCAGAATTGGCTGCTGAATACAAGACTGCTTTTGCAAATGAAACTGTACACGTTGACTTGAATGCTCATGAATTGGGTTCAGCAGTAGCTAGCCGTGTGTCAAGCCAACAAGCTATCCAACAGATTTCTGAACAAGTTCCTTCATTCTGGGGAGGTTCAGCAGACCTTTCAGCTTCTAACAATACTATGGTTAAGGCTGAGTCTGATTTCCAAGCAGACAACTATGCTGGACGTAATATTTGGTTTGGTGTACGTGAGTTTGCTATGGCTGCAGCGATGAATGGTATTGCTCTTCATGGTGGTACTCGTGTTTATGGTGGTACTTTCTTCGTCTTCTCAAACTACTTGCTTCCAGCAGTACGTATGGCAGCTCTTCAAAACTTGCCAGTAACTTATGTTATGACACACGACTCAGTGGCAGTTGGTGAAGATGGACCTACTCACGAACCAATCGAACAATTGGCAAGTGTGCGTTCAATGCCTAACCTTAACGTTATCCGTCCTGCAGATGGTAATGAAACTAATGCTGCATGGAAACGTGCCTTGGCTGAGACTGAACGTCCAACAATGCTAGTTTTGACACGTCAAAACTTGCCAGTCCTTGACGGTACAGCTGAAAATGCTGAAGCTGGTGTCAATAAAGGGGCTTACATCATCTCAGAAGCTAAAGGTGATCTTGACGGTATCATCATTGCGACTGGTTCTGAAGTGAAATTGGCTCTTGATACTCAAGCGGCTCTTGAAGCTGAAGGCGTGCATGTCCGTGTTGTTTCAATGCCATCACAAAATCTCTTTGATGAACAAGATGCTGCATATAAAGAAGAAGTTCTTCCAGCAGCTGTGACAAAACGTTTGGCTATCGAAGCTGGAACTAGCTTTGGTTGGGGCAAATACGTTGGTCTTGCAGGTAAAACACTTACTATTGATACTTGGGGTGCCTCAGCACCTGGTGACCGTATCTTTAAAGAATATGGTTTCACTGTTGAGAATGCAAGTCAACTTTACAAATCATTGTAAGAAAAGAAAGAGCTTGGCTCGTCCAAGTTCTTTTTTCTTGTAAAAAGTGTTTAACTTCACACAGTGCTTGACTTTTGGGTCTAGAGTGTTAGAATGACTGTGTCAGCCGATTTAGCTCAGTTGGTAGAGCAACGCACTCGTAACGCGTAGGTCACAGGTTCGAAACCTGCAATCGGCATGGTCAGAGGTATTCAGATAGAAACAGGGTTTTTTAGAAACCTCTGTTTTCTTTTGTCCTTGATTGTTCTTTTAAGCTAAAATTTGATAAAATAGAAGATGAAAAAAAATAAAGGAAGTATCATGTCAAAAGGGTTATTAATCTCAATCGAAGGGCCAGATGGTGCTGGAAAGACTACAGTTTTGGAGGCTCTTTTACCACGTTTAAGAGAGGTTTATCCAGCTCAGGTTGTGACGACACGTGAACCAGGAGGAGTAGCTATTGCAGAGCAAATCCGTGAGGTTATTCTGGATGTAGATAATACGGCTATGGATGCTAAGACAGAGCTCTTGCTCTATATTGCTGCTCGCCGTCAACATCTGGTTGAGAAGGTTTTGCCAGAGCTTGAAAAGGGCAATATGGTCATCATGGATCGCTTTATTGATTCATCAGTTGCCTATCAAGGTACTGGTCGTGGCTTGGATCAGGATGAGATTGCCTGGTTAAATGCCTATGCGACTGATGGGTATAAACCTGATGTGACCCTATTGTTTGATGTGGATTCTGAGACTGGTTTGGCCCGCATTGCAGCTAGCAGCGAACGTGAAGTCAATCGGTTGGATTTAGAGAAACTTGACCTACATCAGCGTGTACGTCAAGGTTATTTAGATTTAGCACAGGCTGAACCAGAACGTATCAAGCTAATCGATGCTTCACAGGATTTTGAGGATGTTGTAGAGCAAGCTTGGAATGTAATTAAAGACTATTTATAAGGAGCAAGATGAAGTTAGCTGAAAGTCAAAGCAAACTATTTGAAGAGTTTTCACAAATTATCAGAGAAAATCGTTTGAGTCATGCTTATTTGTTTTCGGGTGATTTTGGAAGTCTCGACATGGCTATTTGGCTAGCACAGAGTCGATTTTGTGTGACTCCTGAGAATGGTCTACCTTGTGGTCATTGTCGTCCCTGTCGCTTGATTGCACAGGGGGACTTTTCTGATGTTAAATTAGTAGAGCCACAAGGACAGATTATTAAGACGGACACGATTCGTCAGTTGACCAGAGAGTTTAGTCAATCGAGTTTTGAGGGACAGGCTCAGGTGTTTATCATTCGTGATGCAGATAAGATGCATGTCAATGCTGCCAATAGTCTATTAAAGTTTATTGAAGAACCTCAAAGTCAGATTTATATTTTTCTTTTGACAGCTGATGATAGTCGTATGTTACCGACGATTAAAAGTCGAGCTCAACTCTTTTATTTTCCTAAGAATCGGGCTTATCTGGAAGAATTGCTGCAGAAGGAAGGCTTGTTGCTGACACAAGCCAAAGTGTTGGCGGATTTTGCTAAAGATGATGTTCAGGCTTTAGACTTAGCTAAGGATAATAGGATTCTTGATCTGATTAATACAGTAGAGCGTTTTACACAGTCCCTGCTATCTAATCAGGATCTGCTTTATTTGGATGTTGCAAAACTGGCTGTCCAGTGTAGTGAAAAGTCGGAACAAGAGATGGTCTGGGCTTTTTTAACTTATCAATTGGGGAAGGATATACAAAATCCACAAGCAAGACGATGGCTAGACTTGGTTTATGAGGCACGAAAAATGTGGCTAGCTAATGTCAGCTTTCAAAATGCGATGGAGTATATGGTATTATCATGACAGAAGTCATTGGAATAAAATTTGAGGAAACTGGAGCAGTAGAATATGTTGTTCCTGATAAAAATTACGCCAAAGATGACTTTGTAGTCGTTTTGGAGAAAAAAGATAAACGCCTAGCTCAGGTTGTCATGGAAAACTCTGATTTTCCTGAGCTTAGTTTGCCTGCGGATTTGAATCGGGTTGAAGGATTGGCAGGAGAGAAAGATTTTGCTAGATATGATGAAAATCTTTTGAAGGCTGAAAAGAGTATGGGAGTAGTAGCTGATTTAATTGCTCAAAATCAGCTAGAAATGAAGGTCGTTGATATTGTCTTTCCGCTAAATTGCTCTTATGTACTAATCAGTTTTGTTGCTGAAAAACGGGTAGATTTTCGTCAATTGCTCAAAGATCTGGCTTCTTACTTTAAGACACGTATTGAGTTGCGCCAAATTTCAAGTCGTGAGGAATCAAAGATTTATGGTGGCTTAGGACCTTGTGGGCGGGCACTTTGTTGTTCTAGTTTTTTGGGTGAATTCCCACCAGTATCAATTAAGATGGCTAAAAACCAAAGTTTATCTTTGAATTCTGGTAAGATGAACGGGGTCTGTGGTCGACTTATGTGTTGTCTCAGTTATGAAGATGACTTTTACCGAGATAGTAAGGCTAGTTATCCTGATTTGGGTGATGATATTGAAACCAAGGATGGTAAAGGTCAGGTTGTTGCCATTGATGTAATTGCAGGGACCATTAAGGTTGTATTTGAAAAAGGGCGTGTGCCCCTAACTTATGGAGTGGAGGAAGTTCAGCTAAATGGAAAAGCGTGAATTGTATGATAAATTCGAGGAATTATCACAAAATTTGATGTCGATGTTGGCAGAAGTGGAAGCGATTAAGGCGAACTTCTCAGGGATTCTTGATGAAAATACGGCCCTCAAGTTGGAAAACGACAAGCTACGTGAGCACTTGAGTCAAGTGGTTCAAGAGGAGACAGGGACTAAAATGTCTCATGGTAAGGTGAACCTCGAGGCTATTTATGATGATGGATTCCATATTTGTCCAGATTTTTATGGCCAACGTCGTGATAATAATGAAGCTTGTGGCTTCTGTGCAGAATTGTTGTACGGAGACTAAACATGCAGGTTCAAAAGAGTTTTAAGGGGCAATCTAGCTACGGCACCCTCTATCTGGTTCCCACTCCTATTGGGAATTTGCAGGATATGACTTTTCGTAGTGTGCAAATCCTGAAAGAGGTGGATCTTATTTGTGCGGAGGACACGCGCAATACGGGTCTCTTGCTCAAGCATTTTGAGATTGAAACGAAGCAGTATTCTTTTCATGAGCACAATGCTTATGAGAAAATTCCAGATTTACTGGAGCGCTTGAAGTCAGGTCTTTCTTTGGCTCAGGTTTCTGATGCGGGGATGCCTTCTATTTCGGATCCTGGGCATGATTTGGTCAAAGCTGCCATTGCAGAGGATATTCCAGTGGTGGCCTTACCGGGAGCATCGGCTGGTATTACAGCCTTGATTGCCAGTGGTTTAGCACCCCAACCTCATATTTTTTATGGCTTCCTTCCCCGTAAAAAAGGACAGCAGATTGATTTCTTCAGGGAAAAACTGTCTTATCCTGAGACACAGATTTTTTACGAGTCACCTTACCGTGTGGCGGATACTCTTGAAAATATGCATGAGATCTATGGCAACCGTCAAGTAACTTTAGTTCGAGAATTGACCAAGCTTTATGAAGAGTACCAACGAGGATCTATTTCAGAAGTTTTAGATTATATTGCTAGTAATCCTCTCAAGGGTGAATGTTTACTGATTGTGGCTGGAGCTTCTGAAAATGACAAGGAAGAAAATCTAACATCAAATGTTACCCCGGTAGAGGCTGTAGAAGCTTTAATTGCCTCTGGAATGAAACCTAATCAGGCTATAAAAACCGTTGCTAAAGAGCGAAAAATAAATAGACAAGAGCTTTATAACCTTTTTCATGGGGTTTAAGAGGCTCTTTTTTTGTGGCAACACAAGATGTTAGAAAAGAAAGAATTATCAAAAAATTCCGTAAATACACTTGTTTGTCTCATGATTTTGTGTTATATTATCTGACATAAAATAATTTACGCATTGGAGTGGTTTCATGGATACAGGTAGCAGTGCCTTTATATTGATTTGTTCTGCCATGGTTTGTTTGATGACACCGGCCTTGGCCTTCTTCTATGGTGGGCTTGGACGTCGTAAGAATGTTATCAATACCATGATGATGTCTGTTCTTCCCTTAGCTATAGCTTCTCTCTTGTGGATTGTTGCTGGCTACTCGCTTTCTTTTGGCGGTCATGGGAATTTCTTCGGTAATTTCAGTCACCTTTTTTTAAATGGTGTGTCTGAAACGGCCTCAAGCCGTGGTTTAACCATTTCTGATATGCTGTTTGCTGCTTTTCAGATGATGTTTTCGATTATCTGTGTGGCGATATTGACGGGTTCAGTGGTAGGACGGATGCGCTTCACACCTTTAGCCATTTTTGTTGTCTTTTGGTTACTTTTGGTCTATTATCCATTTGCACATATGGTTTGGGATGAAGGGCTCCTTGCAAAATGGGGGACGATTGACTTTGCAGGTGGTGATGTGGTTCATATTACCTCAGGTGTATCAGCCCTAGTTTTGGCAATCGTTGTTGGTAAACGGCGTGATTTTGGCATTTTAGAACATCGTCCTCATAATGTTCCTTTTGTCCTATTGGGAGCGGGTCTCTTATGGTTTGGTTGGTTTGGCTTTAATGCAGGATCAGCCTTGGCTGCCAATGGTTTGGCAGTTCATGCGCTAGTAACCACTCATGTGTCAGCTGCTGCAGCCATGTTTTCATGGTTGGCAATTGAAAAACATGTCACAGGACATCCATCCTTGGTTGGTGGTTCAACCGGTTTGGTAGCAGGTCTAGTTGCAATCACACCTGGAGCAGGTTTTGTTTCAATTTGGAGTGCTATTCTAATTGGTCTTATGGTTAGTCCGATTTGTTTCTATGCTATTTCAGTCTTGAAGAAACGTTTTGCTTATGATGATGCTTTGGACGCTTTTGGTTGCCATGGTGTTGGAGGTATCTTTGGTGGTTTTGCCACTGCGATTTTTACGACACCAGATTTAGCCCTAGATAAGGCCAATATTGGTTTAATCTATGGAAAGGCGCATCTGTTTATAGTGACTATTTTAGCTATTATCTTTACAGCTATTTGGTCTGCTCTTGTGACCTATGGTATTATTAAAGTAATTGCTCATTATATGCCTTTACGTGTTAGTGACCGTGATGAAGCTATTGGTCTCGATGACTGTGAACACAAGGAAACAGCCTATCCAACCTTTATGGGCTTAGATTCGTAGGAGAATACAGATGAAAAAAGTAGAAGCGATTATTCGTTCGGATAAATTAGAAGATTTGAAAAACGCCTTGACTGGTAGTGGCTTGGCCAAAGGGATGACTGTGAGTCAAGTACTAGGTTATGGTAATCAACGTGGCTTTGCAGAGTTTGTTCGGGGACAGCGCATTGTTCCTACCTTATTAGCTAAGGTTAAGGTTGAGATTGTAGTCAAGGACATGGCAGTTGACGAAGTTGTTGACGCTATTCGTAGCGCCGTGGCGACAGGAGAAGTTGGTGATGGGAAGATTTTTATTGTTCCTATTGATGATGTTATCCGTATTCGTACTGGTGAACGTGGTGGAGACGCCATTTAATATAATGGAGGCTTAAACCGGTTGGTTTGGGTCTTTTTTAGTGAATTTTGATATACTTAGAGGAGTTAGTATGATTGAGGGGGTGACCGATTGGCAAAAGGAAAAAAGAAAAGCAACACGAAAGCTAGACCTAAGAAAACTAAAAAGAAAAAGAAGTCTTTCTTGCTCTTTCCTAAATTTTTCCAGAAGTGGAGTCTGATTTTTATTGGCCTATTTGCCTTATTGGGACTCCTAGCTAGTTTAAATTTTCCAAGGTTGACCATGGAAAAGAACATGACATCTACGGATGAGACGACGGTTGCTTTTATTGCCGAGATTGGCGAGACGTCCCGCTATTTGGCGGCTAGAAACGATCTTTATGCATCTGTCATGATTGCTCAGGCCATCTTGGAATCTGACTCTGGACAATCTACTTTGAGTCAGAAGCCGTCCTATAACTTCTTTGGAATTAAGGGGGACTACAAAGGTCAAAGTGTAACCCTACCAACCTGGGAGGATGATGGTAAGGGCAATCCTTACTATATTGATGCAGCTTTTCGTTCTTATGGCTCTGTGGAAAATTCTTTACAGGACTACGTAGACTTCCTTGAGGGAAGCTACTATGTAGGGGTACACCGTTCCAAGACTAAGAATTATAAGGATGCCACAGCTGCCCTAACAGGGGTCTACGCTACGGATACAACCTATGGAGACAAATTAAACAGTATCATTGAACAATACCAGTTAACCATTTATGACACTTATTAGGGTCGAAGGAGAGTAAAATGAATCAGAATCAAGTGAAACTCATTGCAATAGATATGGACGGGACGCTCTTAAATAGCCAAAAAGAGATTCCTGAAGAGAATATCAAGGCTATTCAAGAAGCGGCTGAAGCAGGCATTAAAATCGTACTTTGTACGGGTCGCCCACGTTCGGGGATTCTTCCTCATTTTGAGAAATTAGGACTGAGTGAAGAAGAGTATATTATCATGAACAATGGTTGCTCTACTTATGAAACTAAAAATTGGACCTTGCTTCAATCTGAAAGTTTATCTCGCACTGAGATGGAAGAACTCTTGCAGGCTTGCGAAGACTTTCCAGAGGTGACTCTAACCTTGACTGGAGAAAAGACTTACTATGTTGTGGGCGATGAGGTGCCTGAGTTAGTAGCTTATGATGCTGGCACTGTCTTCACAGAAGCGAAAGCTAGGAGTTTGGAAGAAATCTTTGCGGAAGGGCAAGTGATTTTCCAAGCCATGTATATGGCAGATTCTGAATCTTTGGACGCCTTCCAAAACGCCGTGCAAGATGGACTTAATCAGAGCTATAGCACAGTTCGTAGTCAAGACTATATCTTTGAAATCATGCCGCAGGGGGCAACAAAGGCTAGCGGGCTTAAACATTTAGCAGAAAAGCTTGACATTAACCCAGATCAAATCATGGCTCTGGGCGATGCTGCCAATGACCTTGAAATGCTTCAATTCGTCGGTCAAAGCGTTGCCATGGGTAATGCGAGTGACGACATTAAGGCTTTGTGTAAGTATGTGACTTTGACAAATGACGAGGCAGGTGTAGCACACGCCATTCGTACTTGGGCTCTATAAGAAAAAGACCTTTAGCTTTATTGTTTGCTAAAGGTTTTTCTATTTCTGATAATGGCAATGAGAGTAGTAAGTGTGATAGTGACATCAGTGATGGCAGCTGGGTAAGCCTGAATGGTTAAATCGTAAATTAGCCAAAGTAACATATTTTCAATAATGACCCAGCGAAGCCACTGAAGGTTTGGTGTGGCAGCAATAGCTAGGCTATAGGAAACTGAAGAGATGATAGGTAAATAACCAATAATCCCAAGTTGATTGAGATAGGTTCCGACGATGATTTGAATAATGATGAGGATGGTCAAGATTGTCTTGGTCATCTTCTTTTTGACCATTAGGCTATTACGTATGATGGAAATACTAATGGTTAAAGCACCGGTATAGCCACCCAATAAGAGGTTAGCAATAGCAGTAAAAATGTAGTCGGTAATTTGCCAGACTAGCATGTTATTTTTTGATTTTGCAAAAGAGGATATGGCGACACATAGGGCACCTATGGCTGAGAATACTTGTGCTAGAAGATAGACTATCATGATATAACTTTCAATTTTTGTCTCCATTATATCACAAGGATTCAAGATATTTTCATCTCTTTTTTAGAATTTACAAGGCTAATATGTTAGCGTTTACATTAGAAAATGATATAATAAAAGTGTAGAAAAGATTGTTCCCTTAAAAGTAGAGAGAACCTGATGTTTCCTTATAACATAGGCCCTATCTTTACTTTTTATGAAAGACTAGAAATGAGGAAATGATTATGAAAAACAAATTTTCCCAAGCAATCGTGCTTTCAATGGTTACCCTTTCCTCAATGGCTTTGCTGACGGCCTGTTCCAGCCATAAGGAATCGAGTTCAGCAGATAAGACGCCTAAGAGCAGCCAGGTGACCTCATCAAGTAGAGTTAAATCATCCAATAAAGATAGTGGTAAGACCAGCAAGCCTAGTGCTAAAGTCAAGGAGTCTTCTGGTTCAAATACTGAATCTTCAAGTGCACCAAGTAGTAAAAAGTCTTCTGCACCAAGTTCAAGCAGTAGTCAGACTCAGTCATCATCTTCAAATAGTTCATCAGTTCCCTCAAGCAGTCAGTCACAGGCTCCTAAATCTTCAAGCGAGAATCAATCTTCAGCCAGTCAATCCCAAGCGCCAAAGAGCTCAAGTGATAGTCAAGCTTCAAGTAGTCAATCTAGCAGCCAAGCTCAAGCTAAAACGGATACGCAAGTGACCACTGTAGATATGGATGTGAGTGCGGTAGCGCGTGGTCAGTTTGATAGTATTGCCGGAACTTGGAAGTCTAGTGATGGCAGTCGTCTGGTCTTTAATAACACCAGCCTAGTAGGAGATATCACTGCCCAAGGTCAAGCGACAGTTCACAATTATGTGCATCCGAAAGATGATTATCAAGAGGGCTCAGGTAAGTATGATGCTACCCTCTCAAGAGATAGGGGGGACACCTCTGGTATCGTTGGAGATATTAGCTTTGTCTCTAAAAAAGCAGCTATTTCTGGTCCAAGCTACGAACAAGATACCATTCAAGTAACCAGTACTGGAGGAACAAAGGTCTACTTAAAAGAATCAGATAATATGACGCTACCTAAAGACGTGACAGTTACTGACAATCAACTTCCAATTGATGGTGGCATAGCAGAATCTGGCAGCTACAAGCTTACCAAACGTACGGCTGTCAAAAATACTCCTAGTGATACGGCTCCAGTTGAATTTTACTTAGAAGCAGGTGATCAGATTAACTTTGATATGAAGGTTACGCAAGACGGTCATAGTTGGATTTCTTACATTAGCTATAGTGGTGTTCGACGTTATATTCAAGTGGATTAATTGAGACATCTAGAAAGGTCAGAATTTCTTCTGATCTTTCTATTATTTTGTGGAAAAAAGCCTTGTCTATTCCCTAATAAATCGATACAATAGAAAGGTCGGTTTTACCGAAAAATTTTAAATAATGAGGACAAAAATGTGTCAGTAAATTGGCAAGATATTGCGTTTTCTTTCCTCGGTGGTTTGGGGCTTTTCCTCTTTAGTATCAAGTACATGGGAGATGGTCTTCAACAAGCAGCCGGAGATAAGTTGCGCTTTTACATCGATAAGTATACCAGCAACCCGTTTTTAGGGGTTTTGATTGGTATTGTCATGACGGCCTTGATTCAATCGAGTTCAGGGGTTACCGTTATTGTCGTCGGTCTGGTTTCGGCAGGGCTTTTGAGTCTTCGTCAGGCTATTGGTATTGTCATGGGGGCAAACATCGGTACAACCGTAACTTCCTTCATGATTGGTTTCAAGCTTGGTGACTATGCCCTTCCAGTGATTTTCCTGGGGGCTGCGCTTCTCTTCTTTACAAGCAATAAGAAGCTCAATAATCTAGGACGTATCTTGTTTGGTGTTGGGGGGATTTTCTTTGCCCTTAACCTTATGGGAGATGCGGTAGAACCTTTGAAGTCAGTTACAGCCTTTAAGGACTACTTGGCAACCTTGGGTGATCGCCCAGTCATGGGGGTTATCATCGGTGCTGGCTTGACCATGTTGATTCAGTCGTCAGCAGCGACCATCGGTATTCTTCAGAGTCTCTACTCAGGTGGTTTGCTTGATCTGCAAGGTGCCCTTCCAATCCTCTTTGGGGATAATATCGGAACAACAATCACAGCGGTACTAGCAGCTCTTGGTTCGAACATTGCGGCTAAACGTGTGGCAGGGGCTCACGTCCTGTTCAATGTTATTGGGACGGTCTTGTGTTTGATTCTTTTGGTACCATTCACAGCCTTGATTCAATGGTTTAAGTCTGTGCTTGGATTGACACCTGAGATGACCATCGCCTTTGCTCACGGTACTTTTAACATTGCAAATACTATCGTTCAATTCCCATTCATCGGAGTTCTAGCTTACCTTGTAACTAAGATTATTCCTGGTGAGGACGAAATTAACAAGTACGAAGCACTTTACTTGGACCGTTTGCTTATCACACAGGCACCAGCTATCGCCCTTGGTAATGCCAAGAAAGAATTGGTGCACTTGGCGTCATACGCCATCCAGTCTTTGGAAGCTTCATACGCTTTCTTTGCTAAGGGAGATGAGAAATACTATGATAAGGTTGAGAAGTATGAAACAGCAGTTAATAGTATTGACGAAGAGTTGACAACTTACTTGATTGACATCTCTAACGAATCTCTTAGCGTTTCCGAGAATGAAGTTTTGGCAAGTGTGCTTGATTCTGTTCGTGACTTGGAGCGTATGGGTGACCTTGCCCTTGCAAGTGCTAACCTTTCACAACACATTCATAGTAAGGGAATTGAATTCTCTGATACTGCCAAGGCTGAGCTTGCGGATGTTTACAACCGTACTCACCGCATCGCCCTTGATAGTATTCGTGTGGTTGTAGATGATGACAAGGTACTTGCAGGTCAAGTCATCCTTCGTCATGAAGAGTTGGAAAAACTTGAAAAACAATTGCGTAAAATACATACCAAACGTCTTAACAATGGTGAATGTACTGCGCAAGCAGGTATCAACTATGTTGATTACCTCTCACATTACACACGTATCGCAGACCATGCGATTAATCTTGTTGAAAAGGTTACAGAGGGTGTGATTTAATAGAGAAAGCCGAGAAAAATTCTCGGCTTTTTTGATATAATGAAAGCGTATTAAGAATATAGAAAAATGATGAGAGGTGGTCCTATGACCTATTATATTTCAGCCAAACGTTTTTACTTTGAGAATAAAATCAAGGAAGGTGGCTACCTAGAGGTTGTGGATGGTCATTTCGGTGACTGGACAGAAAAGGTACCAGAAGGTGCAGAAGTACTGGATTACAGTAATTATCAGATTGCTCCGGGTCTTGTAGATACTCATATTCATGGATTTGCGGGTTATGATGTCATGGATAATTCTGAGGAAAGTCTTCTAGGCATGAGTCAAGCCTTGCTTTCAGCAGGTGTGACCTCTTTCTTACCGACAGCCCTAACAGCGCCATTTGAAGAGCTGAAGGCTATTTGCCAAACAACAGCTAATACTATTGGTAAGGAAACTGGTGCCAAAATTCAAGGGCTCTTCTTTGAAGGACCTTATTTTACTGAAACCTATAAGGGGGCTCAAAATCCTAAATACATGGGCAATCCAAGCGTGGAACAATTGAAGGAATGGCAGGAGGCGGCTCAAGGAAAACTGATTAAATTGGCCCTTGCTCCTGAACGTGAGGGAGTAGCTGAATTTATCCAAGAAGCAACCAAGCAAGGTGTGACAATCGCTCTAGGTCATTCCAATGCTACATATGAAGAAGCCATGGCAGCAGTGGAAGCCGGGGCGTCCGTTTGGGTTCACGTCTACAACGGGATGCGTGGCTTTACCCACCGTGAGCCAGGTATGGTTGGTGCAGCCTTCGATAGTCCTGAAACGATTGGTGAGCTGATTGCAGATGGTCATCACGTGGTCCCTGCAGCTTGTAAGGTTCTTATCAAGCAAAAGGCACCTCAAGGAGTTGCCCTAATTACAGACTGTATGTCAGCGGGAGGCTGTCCGGACGGCGACTATATGTTAGGCGAACTTCCTGTTATTGTTGAAAATGGTACCGCCCGCCTCAAAGAAGGTGGTAATCTAGCTGGATCTATCTTACAACTTAAAGACGGTGTCAAACATGTGGTTGATTGGGGACTTGTGACAGTTGCTCAAGCCTTACAAATGGCCACTAGTGTTCCAGCTAAATCGGTTGGGCTTGAAAATACTTGCGGAAGCCTAAAAGCAGGTTTACCAGCTGATTTTATTGTATTAGATGACTCCTTGGAATTACAAGCAACCTTTGTTGATGGACGAAAAGGTTGGGAAAAATAAGAGTATGAGTAGCACTTTCTTATGAAGGTGCTGTTTTTTATTGATTTTTACAAAGGTGTTAGAGTAGTGTAAAATAGAAATACTTTGTATTTTACAGGAGGTAATATGTCAAAACGTATTTGGAGCATTGCCCTGGCCTATGTCGGTGTGATGATTGGTGCAGGGGTATCTTCAGGACAGGACCTCTTACAGTATTTTGTTAGTTTTGGAGCCTGGGGACTGATAGGTGTCATAGTTCTAGGAATCTTGCATGTTGGCTTTGGGCGACTCATGATTGCTCTGGGAAGTTATTATCGCTCAGACGATCACTCAGTAGTCCTGGCAGAAATCAGTCATCCTGTTATCTACCGTATTTTAGATATCGCTTTGATTATCACTTGTTTCCTGTTTGGCTTTGTTATGACAGCGGGGGCAGGGGCTAACCTAAACCAACAGTTCGGCTTTCCGATTTGGGTAGGTGCCTTCCTGTGTACAGCTCTGACTATCTTTGTGAGTTTCTTAGATTTCAAAAAAATCATCGGTGTTATTGGAGTTTTTACCCCTATGATTTTGGTTATGATTGCCATGATATTCGTGACCAATGTTTTAGGACGTCATTGGGATTTTGCTGAGATGGATAAGGTGTCGCAAACCATTCAATCTCCTTTTCCGAGTATTTGGCTGTCTGTGGTTAACTATTTTGCCGTTTGTGTCATGTCAGCCATAGCCATGGCCTTTGTCATGGGTGGCTCTATTCTCAAAATCAATGAAGCTGAAAAGAGCGGAGCCTGGGGAGGATTTATGGTTGGTGTGATTTTCTTCGTCACAACCTTGATTCTCTTTGCTAACAGTGATAGAATTGCTAGCTCGGATGTTCCTATGTTGGCTATTGCTAAGGCAGTGAATCCTATCTTTGCGACACTTTACGCCTTGGTGATCTTTGGTTTGATTTTTAATACCGTCTTTAGTCTCTACTATGCCCTTGGGAAACGCTTCTCAGCAGGTAGTGAGAAACGCTTCAAGTTCTTTGTGGCTGCATTTGCCCTTGCTGGTTTTGCTATTTCCTTCATGGGTTTCCGTCAACTGGTAGCGGTTATGTATCCTATTATCGGTTATCTGGGAATGCTGATGTTGGTCGTGCTGGTTGTGGCTAACTACCGCAAAAAAGCTAAGATTCGTAAGGAAAAGGAAATTCGAAATCATCTCTTGTCTATCGTTGAGAAAGCTTATGATCCCAATCAAGACTTGACCCATCGGGACAAGAAAAAGGCCGAAGAACTTCGAGAAGCTTCAATTATTGATAATGAGATTCTCCATGAAGACTCTCATGCACATGTTCGTCAGGAAATGGGGATTAGTAAGAAGGATTAGAATTTTATTTTACAAGTTTCTCTATTTCTGCTATAATACTGACAAGAAAGAAGGGCTTATGGCGTTTTTCTAGCGAGCTTGGGACAGTGGAAGCCAAGTAGAGCAAAGTAGGCAAGTGGCGCTTTCTCTCAGCAAATGGCTGAAGACAAACAGATAAAATGAAGTAATAAATTAGGGTGGAACCGCGTTTCTGACGCCCCTAGGTCAAACGACTTAGGAGCAGAGACACGGTTCTTTTTGTATCCTGAGTCACAAGAAACTTTATGAATAAGGAGTACAACATGTCTAAAAAATTGACTTTCCACTGCGTCAGTGGCAGAGACCTCCTTATAGTCGGACTGCCCCACGCTCAGCACTAGGGTGCCTGAGCTAAACGCAGTACTAACTCGTCTTGCCTCGTATAATCGACGAGGCAGACTCGTGTCGCAAGAAATCATTTTTAATCAAGGAGTATTCAATGTCTAAGAAATTAACATTTCAAGAAATAATTTTGACTTTGCAACAATACTGGAATGACCAGGGTTGTATGCTGATGCAGGCTTATGATAATGAAAAGGGTGCGGGAACTATGAGTCCTTACACCTTCCTTCGTGCCATTGGTCCTGAGCCATGGAATGCGGCTTATGTAGAGCCATCTCGTCGTCCAGCAGATGGTCGTTACGGAGAAAACCCAAACCGCCTTTACCAACACCACCAATTCCAAGTGGTTATGAAACCATCACCATCAAACATCCAAGAGCTCTACCTTGAGTCATTGGAAAAATTGGGCATCAATCCTTTGGAACACGATATTCGTTTCGTTGAAGATAACTGGGAAAACCCATCAACTGGTTCAGCTGGTCTTGGTTGGGAAGTTTGGCTTGACGGTATGGAAATCACTCAGTTCACCTACTTCCAACAAGTTGGTGGATTGGCAACTGGTCCGGTAACTTCTGAGGTCACTTACGGTTTGGAACGTTTGGCTTCTTACATCCAAGAAGTAGATTCTGTTTACGATATTGAGTGGGCTCCAGGCGTTAAATACGGAGAAATCTTCCTTCAACCAGAATACGAACACTCAAAATACAGCTTTGAAGTTTCTGACCAAGACATGCTTCTTGAAAACTTCGAAAAATTTGAAAAAGAAGCAGGACGTGCTTTGGAATTGGGTCTTGTTCACCCTGCCTATGACTATGTTTTGAAATGTTCACATACTTTTAACTTGCTAGATGCTCGTGGAGCAGTATCTGTTACAGAACGTGCCGGTTACATTGCCCGCATCCGTAACTTGGCCCGTGTCGTAGCTAAAACCTTCGTCGCAGAACGTAAGAAACTTGGTTACCCACTTCTTGACGAAGCCACACGCGCAAAACTCCTAGCAGAAGAGGAAGAATAAGCAAAGTTACAAGAATGGAAAATGGGCAAACAAAGTGAGCCCACATGGCTACCTAGAGGCAAGTCGAAGACTTGCTAAAGGGATAGGCGCCGCCGTACTGGTATATGGAGATTTTTGAAACGTTAGGTTCAAAAATCAGTTAGCTAAATCCACTTTGATGAGACTGTTGGAAATCTATGTCAAGGAGACACCAGATTTCCATACAGCCTCACAAAGTTAGTTAGCAACGTCCCCAGTACCTAAGGCGCCTATCAAAAAAAGAATTTTGTAAAGGAAGAAACATGACAAAAAACTTATTAGTAGAACTTGGACTTGAAGAGTTGCCAGCCTACGTTGTCACACCAAGTGAAAAACAACTCGGGGAGAAAATGGCAGCCTTCTTGGATGATAACCGTCTCTCGTACGAAAGCATTCAAACCTTCTCAACACCACGCCGTTTGGCAGTCCGTGTGATTGGTTTGGCTGATCAACAATCCGATTTGACCGAAGATTTTAAAGGCCCTTCTAAGAAAATCGCTTTGGATGCAGAAGGTAACTTCTCAAAAGCGGCGCAAGGATTTGTCCGTGGGAAAGGCTTGACTGTTGACGATATCGAATTCCGTGAAGTCAAAGGTGAAGAGTACGTTTATGTTACTAAACACGAAGCTGGAAAACCTGCTAAAGAAGTTTTGGTTGGCGTTCCAGAAGTGCTTGCTTCATTGACTTTCCCTGTCAGCATGCACTGGGCTAACAACACATTTGAATACATTCGCCCAGTTCACACCTTGACAGTTCTTTTGGGCGACGAAGCACTTGACCTTGATTTCTTGGATATCAAGTCAGGTCGTGTGAGCCGTGGACACCGTTTCCTTGGACATGAAGTGGAAATTACCAATGCGGATTCTTATGAGGAAGACCTTCGTACTGTTTACGTGATTGCGGATAGCAAAGAACGTGAAAACATGATTCGTGAGCAAATCAAAGCTATCGAAGCAGAACAAGGTGTTCAAGTCCAAATCGAAGAAGGGCTTTTGAATGAAGTCTTGAACTTGGTCGAATACCCAACTGCATTTATGGGAAGTTTCGATACTAAGTATTTGGACGTTCCAGAAGAAGTTTTGGTGACATCAATGGAAACGCACCAACGTTACTTTGTTGTACGTGACCTTGACGGTAAGCTTAAACCAAACTTCATCTCAGTCCGTAATGGTAACGCTGAGCACTTGGAAAATGTTATTCGAGGAAATGAAAAAGTATTGGTGGCCCGTCTTGAAGATGGTGAATTCTTCTGGCGTGAAGACCAAAAACTTAAGATTGAAGACCTCGTTGCTAAATTGGCTAACGTGACTTTCCATGAAAAAATCGGTTCTCTCTCAGAACACATGGCCCGTGCTGGTGTCATTGCCGCGTCATTGGCTGAGCAAGCTGGTTTGACTGCCGAAGAAACGGCAGCCGTAGCGCGTGCAGCTGAAATCTATAAATTTGACCTCTTGACTGGTATGGTCGGAGAGTTCGATGAATTGCAAGGAATCATGGGTGAAAAATACGCCCTCCTTGCTGATGAGGATGCTGCGGTTGCGACAGCTATCCGTGAGCACTACCTTCCTGATTCAGCAGATGGAGCCCTTCCAGAGACTAAGGTTGGTGCTATCCTTGCGCTTGCAGATAAATTGGATACTCTCCTTTCCTTCTTCTCAGTTGGCTTGATTCCATCAGGTTCTAATGACCCTTATGCGCTTCGTCGTGCAACGCAAGGGATTGTTCGTATCTTGGATGCTTTTGGTTGGCACATCCCTATGGATGAGTTGATCGACAGCCTTTACGCCCTTTCATTTGATAGTCTTTCTTATGACAATCAAGCAGAAGTAATCAACTTCATCAAAGCGCGTGTGGACAAGATGATGGGACGCACATCAAAAGATATCAAAGAAGCCGTTCTTGCTGGTTCAAACTTCGTGGTTGCGGATATGCTTGAAGCAGCTGACGCCCTCTCAGAAGCTGCTAAGGCTGATGGTTACAAGGCAGCTGTTGAATCACTCTCACGTGCCTTCAACTTGGCAGAAAAAGCAGATGCTTCAGTAGCAGTCGATGCCAGTCTCTTTGAAAATGACCAAGAAAAAGCCCTTTCTAAAGCGATTGAAGAGCTTGAATTGACTGGTTCAGCTAGTGACAAATTGGCTAAGCTCTTTGCTCTTAGCCCAGTCATCGATGCCTTCTTTGACAACACTATGGTCATGGCAGAAGATGAAGCGGTTAAAAACAACCGTTTGGCCCTTCTTGCAGGTCTTGTAGCCAAAGCCAAAGCTGTTGCAGCTTTCAACCAATTGAACACAAAATAATGATCTGGTAACAGGTAGGAAGTAGGTTTTATTATGACACCTGAAAAAATCGCTCGTATCAATGAGCTTGCTAAAAAGAAAAAAACCGAAGGTTTGACTCCAGAAGAAGAAGTGGAGCAAGCAAAACTTCGTGAAGAATACATTGAAGGTTACCGTCGCTCAGTTCGTCACCATATCGAAGGAATTAAAGTGGTTGACGAAGAAGGTAACGATGTGACACCTGAAAAACTACGTCAAGTACAACGTGAAAAAGGTTTGCATGGCCGTAGCCTCGATGATCCTGAATCATAATAACGATGTACAAGGGTTTGGAATTTTTCCAAGCCCTTGTTTTGAAGTATAAAATTCTGAATATTCTGTATAAAATTGACCAATTATTTCAAAAATGGTAAAATATAAGTTATGTTAAAAAATGGCATGATTCAATGAGTCGTGCTCAATAGAATTGGAGTGAAAAAAATGTCGCAAAAGCAACATCATAAAGACGACGACAACCAGACTGAGAATGGGATGGTGCGTGGTCTTCAAAACCGTCACGTCCAGCTGATTGCCATCGCTGGTACAATCGGTACAGGTCTCTTCCTCGGGGCAGGGCGTTCTCTCTCCCTAACAGGACCTTCAATCATCTTAGTATATATACTAACTGGTATCTTCATGTATCTTATGATGCGAGCGATCGGTGAGATGCTCTATATGGATCCTGACCAGCACACCTTTATCAACTTTATTACCAAATACCTTGGTAAGGGCTGGGGATTCTTCTCGGGTTGGTCTTACTGGGTATCACTGATATTCCTCGGGATGGCAGAAATTACGGCAGTATCAACCTATGTGCAATATTGGTTCCCAAGTTGGCCTGCCTGGCAGATTCAGATTGTCTTCTTGATTATCCTGAGCTCGGTTAACCTGATTGCGGTTAAGATTTTCGGGGAAGTTGAGTTTTGGTTTGGGATGATTAAGATTATCACCATTCTTGCTCTTATCGCAACAGGTATCTTCATGGTAGCAACCAACTTTGAAACGCCTGCTGGACATGCTAGCCTTGCCAATATTACACACGGCTTTCAGATGTTCCCTAAAGGTTGGGTAAGCTTTGTTATGACCTTCCAAATGGTCTTCTTTGCTTACCAAGCCATCGAATTTGTAGGGATTACAACTTCTGAGACAGCGAATCCACGTAAGGTCTTACCAAAGGCAATCAAGGAGATTCCGATTCGTATTGTCATCTTCTATGTGGGTGCCCTCATTGCCCTCATGGCTATCTTCCCATGGCAAAAACTTCCAGTTAATGAATCACCGTTCGTAACGGTCTTCCAAATGGCTGGTATCAAGTGGGCAGCAGCCTTCATTAACTTTGTTGTCTTGACAGCAGCGGCGTCATCATTGAATTCAACACTTTACTCAACAGGTCGTCACCTCTTCCAAATTGCTAAGGAAACACCAAATAGTAAAGTCATGAAAGCATTGAAGCTAGATACTTTGTCACGTAATGGTATTCCTTCACGTGCTATCATTGTTTCAGCCATTGTAGTATGTGTTTCAGCCTTCATCAATGTCTTGCCTGGTGTATCTGATGCATTTGCTTTGATTACGGCATCATCATCAGGTGTCTACATCGCTATCTATATCTTGACCATGCTTGCTCATCTCAAGTACCGTAAATCTCAAGAGTTCATGGCAGATGGATTCCTTATGCCAGCCTATAAGATTCTCAATCCATTGACTATTCTTTTCTTCATCTTCGTCTTTGTTTGTCTCTTCTTGCAAAAGTCAACAGTTGTCGGAGCTATTGGAGCAGCCATCTGGATTGTCGTATTTAGTATCTATAGTAACTGGAAACATAGTAAATAAATCAATCTAGCTCACCTTTATGGTGAGTTTTTTGTTGCAAAAAAGGACACAAGGTGTCCCAGTTATTAGTTATGCAATACTTTCTTGATTTCCGTGGTGAAAGAAGCCACCTAAGAGGCCTTTGCTACGATGAAAAATAGCAGGCTTATGATCGTTGTGTGAACGACCATTAACATCAAGTTTAGCCCATTCAAGAGCCTGGTAGGCATTTCGGTCTGAAACTGTAGATGTCCCAATATAGCTATAAATACCTGCCTGAGCAAGAATAAACCCTTGTAGTTGACGAATATGCTCATCATTGAGTGCTTCAGAAAAATGGATTTTAACTGTCTTATAAGTCAAGGCTTGGACAGACTCAACGATAGGTGATTCTGCTAGGAGGTGCAAAAGTTCTTGATGCTTAGTAAAGTACTTATCATAGTCCATTGGAAGAATGATAGTATGGGCAATCCAATCTTCCAAGTTGGCTTTGGCTTTCTTACTGAGACCTTTTGCTGTGATACTGAGATTATCTATATTGAAAGGAAGCTGGTCGATGTGAGCAGTGTTCGAACCATATGCCTTTCTGAAAAGCGGTGTACTTGATAGAATATGTCCAGTAGGGGAAATAATAGCCAAGGCAGTTTCCTTGGTTTGGTAACCAAGCTTGTGGCATTCCATGCTAGCGTATGTATCTTTAAATTCAATAATTGCTCTTGTTTTCATCGTGTAACTCTCTTTCTGTTAGTTTATAAACTAACGATAGTTTATCATGACTTATACTCTTGGTCAAGAATTTACCTCGAAAAACAAAAAACAATTATGTAAGGGCTTGCAAAAATGTTTGGACTCTGATAAGATAGAACCATAGCAAAAGGATTGTTACTGGTCAGCAGGCAAAACCTAGATAAATACGAAAAACTAATGGGAGTAGTGTATGCTTATCCCAATTGGTTCTTGGTATTTATTTAGGTTTTTTTCGTTGAAAAAGCCTCAAAGAAAACTAGAATCCTAGACAAGAAAGGAGCCCTTATGGCTAAATATACTGAATTAGCTGAGGACATTCTCAAACACGTTGGTGGCAAGGAAAATGTCAATAGCTTGAAACACTGTGTGACACGTTTGCGCTTTGATTTGAAAGATGAATCTAAAGCAGATGATGACTACCTTAAGAACCGTGACGGAGTTGTTACTGTTGTTAAGGCAGGTGGACAATATCAGGTGGTTATCGGTAACCATGTGCCTGATGTTTATGCGGAGGTTCTCCAAGTTGGTGGTCTTCCAGCAGGTGGAAGTCTTGATCTTGATGAGGGGGATGCACCAAAGGGAAATCTCTTTGACCGCTTTGTATCTTTGGTATCAAGTATTTTCCAACCTTTCCTTGGGCCTTTGGCTGCAGCCGGGATTATCAAAGGAATAGTCGCTGTCATGGCAGCATGTGGCCTGTCAGCTGCAACAAGCCCTATGTATGTCATCCTTAATGCGGCGGGGGATGGTTTCTTCCAGTTCTTGCCAATCTTGATTGCCTTGACTTCTGCTCGTCGTTTCAAGGTTAATGAGTTTACAGCTATTGCGGTTGCAGGAGCACTTGTTTATCCTGATATTGCTACGCTAGTGACAGCTCTTCAAAAGGCAGGTCAAGGTCATGTTCTAGGGGTTATTCCGTTTACGCTTCCTGCAGGGGGTTACCTCTCAACAGTAATGCCTTCTATCTTGGCAATCTGGGTGGCTTCTTACATTCAAAAATTCTTTACTAAGATTACTCCAGATGTCATTAAAGTCTTCGTAGTACCTTTCTTTACATTGCTCATTACAGTACCATTAACATTCTTGGTGGTGGGACCAATTGCCAACACTTTCTCTGATGGATTGACAAGTCTTTTCCAAGCGATCATGAACTTTAGTCCGATTGTCTTTGGTCTTGTACTTGGTATCCTATGGCAAGTCTTGGTTATGTTCGGAATGCACTGGGCGCTTGTTCCCCTTGCTATCTTAGATGTGGCAACAAACGGAAGTTCTACGATTCTTTCAGCAGCTATCCTTCCATGTTTCACGCAAACAGGTGTATTGGGGGCTATCATGCTTAAGACAAAAGAAGAAAAAGTCCGTATCATTTCTATGCCAGCCTTTGTTTCATCTATTTTTGGTGTAACAGAACCTGCTATCTATGGGGTGACTCTTCCAATGAAAACACCATTCTACATTTCATGTGGTGTTTCAGGACTTATGGGGGCTGCCATGATGGCCCTAGATATTAAGACGTATTCAATAGGTGGTCTGGGTGTTTTTGTCTTCCCAAGCCTTATTGGACCGGATGGTAACCTTTCTAAAGTTATCTTTGCCATTATTATTGCCATTGTGGGTGGTGTTCTTGCCTTCCTCATCCAACTCTTTGTGCGAGTACCAAATCTATACGGTGGTGGAGCAGCTAAGGTTGAGGAAAAAGCTGAAGAAGCTGCACCTGCTCCTAAAGAAATTCAACAAGAAATCATTGCTAGCCCACTCATCGGGAATGTCGTACCACTTGACCAAGTGCCTGACCAAGTCTTTGCTTCAGGAGCTATGGGTAAAGGTATCGCTATTGATCCTACCGATGGTGTTGTTGTTGCACCAACTAAGGCAACGGTGAATTTAGTCTTTCCTACTGGTCATGCGATTGGTTTGACAACTGAAAATGGTGCAGAGCTTCTCATCCATATCGGTATGGACACTGTTTCTCTTGCTGGAAAAGGGTTCAAGACCTATGTGGAAGCAGGGGATGTCGTAGAAGCGGGTCAAAAACTTATAGAATTTGACCTAGCAACTATCCGAGACGCTAAATTACCAGTTATCACACCAGTCATTGTAACCAATACAGCTGACTTTGATGATGTCTTAACAACTAAAGAAGCTCGTGTTAACACTGGTGATTATCTCCTCACTGCTGTTAAATAAAAAAGAAATCCGAGAATCACCTTCTCGGATTTTTGTTTATTTGAATTTGTAGTCTTTAACGACTTCAACGGAATTGACCGTTACATTTTCTTTTGGTTTGCTGTTGTCATCGACTTCAAGATTGCCAATGGTATCAACGACATCCATGCCTTTGATGACTTGTCCAAAGACAGTATATTTGGTATCACCAGCTGGGTAACCACCTTTTTTGTAGGCGTCAATGATAGGTTTTGGATAGCCAGCATTTCCTAGCTGTTTGCTTTGATCATCCTTGTTTTGAACAATGTAGAATTGGCTGCCGTTTGACTCTTTAGCACCAGTATTAGCCATAGCAAGTGCGCCACGGATGTTGTATAGGAACGGTGTAGGCTCAACAGCGAAACCTTTCTTCCAGATAGATTCTCCGCCAGTACCGTCACCCTTAGGGTCACCACTTTGAATCATGAAGTCCTTGATTACACGGTGGAAGGTAAGCCCATCATAGTATTTGTCCTTGGCATGCTTCAAGAAGTTTTCAGAAGCCTTAGGAGCAAGTGTAGGGAAGAGTTTGACTGTGATATCCCCCTTTGAAGTGTGGAGGATAACTTCAGCTTCGTCCTTACCAACCTTGTCTGACAACTGTGGAAAGGCATCTTTTCCAGATTTTTGAGCCTTTTCTAATTGTTTAGTGAATATCTTGTTATCAACGTAGGCATCTCCACGAACGGCGCGTGAGATGTTCTCACGAAAGGCAAAACCTAGGCCTGCGATAACAAGTACAATAATTAATGGAATGTACTTTTTAATGTTTTTCATATATAACTCCTTTGGTGCATTATACCTACTATTGTAGCAGAAAAAAACCTTTTGGGAAACGGTTAACAGAGGTCTTTAAATATGGTAGAATGGAACTATCAACAAGAAAATGAACACGGGACTAGATATAGGGAAAGGTTGCCTCAAGTTATAAAGTGAGGTCGGACTTTTTAAGGGACATATGCTACTTGCTCTTATCAGAGAGAGGTGTCTAAATCCTAACTATAGAAAACTTCGCCAAGTCGAAGGGACCTCTTGTTTAGATTTCTTGATAAAAGGAGATTTTTATGTCAACTAAAGCAGAATGGGCTGAACTCTTTGAGTCGGTACATGGGCGTAAACCTAGCCCCCAAGAATTTTTGGACGCTAAAGCAGCTGACTTTGATACTAGCGCTTTGACTGCTCAAGCAGCATCTGTAGAAGCACCAGCTAATGAACCTGTCGCTGAAGAAGTAGCGACAGAACCAGTTGCTACTGAAGAAGTCACAGAACAAGATGACATCGCAGATGTGGCTGAAACAGCTGAAGATGCTGTCGCAGAACAAGCAAGCAGTGAATCACCAGTTGGTGCAGAAGCTTTCTCAGAAGCACCTGTGCAACAACCAACCCCACAATTTGATTCAAGCATGTTTGAAAAGGCACCTATCTCTTCAGCTCAAGGATTTGGAACAGTTCCTAATCCAGCAGCAGCTGGCTCAGCAGATAAACCTCTTTTCAATCTTATCTTGCCAATCGTTGCGATTGCACTTTCAGTAATCTTTGCAATCTTGGCATGGTTCGTAGGTCCTGCTTGGCTCTTCATCATCTTGACAGTCCTCGCAGTTGCGGTGGCAGTTGTTTCACTTGTCTTTAGCCTTAAATCAAGTAAGAAATTGCTCTCAATTATTGCAACAGGTGTTGCTGGTCTCATGCTCTTTGTTTCTATTGGTGGTTTGATTTTCCAAATCTCTCAAAACGCTAGTGACAACACAAGCTCAAGCAAGACATCAAAAGTTGCTGATAAAGATGATGATGACGCTGACAAGAAAGATGATGACAGCGATTCAAAATCTGACTCTAAATCTGATTCTAAATCTGATTCAAAAGGTGATAGCACTGACGTCAACGATTACATTGACAAAAATGCTAAATTTGACTGGAATGAATCTAAGTTCCAGAAATTGAAAGTCGGTAAAGATACCGTTAAGTCTATCATCAAGACTTATGGTAAGGCTTCTGATGCACAAATCTCTGGCGATGAGATGAAGTTGAACTACTCTGGTAAAGACTATGGTGAAAGTGTTTACCTAACCTTTACGAAACAATATGATGGTACATTTATCTTGTCATATGCTTCAGGTAGATTCCCTCAAGATAAGGTAGAAGTTGATAAGTCTTATAAAGCTGACTGGACAAAAGAACAGTTTGATGCTCTCAATAAGGGGGATTACACTGATCCATCAAACGGTACAAAACTTGAAGATGTCGTTAAGGATCACCCTAAAGCTTCAAGTGCAGAATACACGATTTCAACATCTCGTCAAGGTGAATTCAAAAAAGAAATGACTATTTCTTATAGTGATTATAAGGCTGAAGATGGCAAACTCAAGAGTGTTTACTTGTCATTTGATACCAAAGAAGGTGAAGATACATTCTACCTTACTTATAAATCAGGTCCAGATGAGGATTAATTAAGGGACAGGAGGGGAAACCTTCCTTTTTTTTCTTGATAAAAGGAGAAAGCTATTGAAATTCTTAAATTATACATTCGAGCAAAGTCAGTCTCTTGTCACTAAGGAGACCGTAGAAAAGCTCAATCAAAAAGGAAGCTGGAAACGATTTATTGGCTTGTTAATCACTTCAATTGTTATTTATTTCTTCTCCATTGCTATGCCCATGTTTATAAAAGGATTGACAGTTGATCAAAATCCAACATTTTCTTGGATTCAGTGGCCAGTCATTCTCTTGTATGTAGTCATGTATCTGATCTATCTTTTCTTTTCAATAAAGTACAGAAGAAGCCCGATGAAACTAAAATTCTGCACCTACTTTTATATGGTCGTCTTACTCGCTATCTTTACAGTATGTGCTGGTATAATGATGATGACACGACGAAATATTGTCAGTATACTATCGGGGGCTATGTTTCTTCTGTCCATTTATTATTTGATTCGAACGGTTCCCCGTAAACTGAGAGAAGCCGTTCAAAATCAGACAGAGTTTAGCCCTATGGTAGCTCTTGTAACCGAAAAAATTTCAGATGGCTTGGTCTTTTTAGGAGGAACGGGGATTACAGCTGGACTGGTACTGTTTGACCGCTCTACCGGGAGCGACATCAGAGGGAGTATTGATGCAGTTTTGATGCCCCTAATGCCTGCTATTTTTGTCTTTGCGACTTATGTCTTTTCCATTGATTTGCTACGAGGCTATTACCTCTTCAAATACTCCGAGCGATATAGAGAGCAGTTTGGCTACTCAGCTAAGGACTGGTATGGCGAGAAGTCGAAGGAGTATAGGAGTATGCAGGGGTAAGGTGCATAGAGAAGACCAACAGGTTTTGAAGTTAATTATAAGATTGATGGAAACGTAATAAAGATGATTAAAGTTAATGAAAGTGTAACTACAAAAGTAGAAGCTTCAAAAATATGAAGGTCGTAGTCCAACGTTTTGGTCTCGAAGACAAACAGAAGTTTATGTAAATATAGACTTTAAAATAGTACGGCTTAATTATTATAAAATTTTACTGTCTTTAGATTCTAATGTACTGCCATTTCGCACTTTTAAGAGGTAATATTCTCCTCGTTGCATAATGAAATGGGGCGTTGCACCCTAGTTTTTAAGGGAGTTGCGCATATTTTACTATTCGTTGCGTGCTTTTAGTCATAGGTCTTGATAAATTTAAAGTAACAAATTTAAGGAGGTATTCTTAATGTTACAATTTATTAAGAAAAACAAAACTAATTTTATATGGGTACTTACTTTTGGATTAATGGGGCTGATACTGAAACCTTTAGTTAATTTATCGGTCAGTTTATCAAACAAATATCCGTGGGTTACGAGAATTTTATTGTTTCTATTACTCGTTGCTGTTTACTTTATTTATAAACATCCTCTCTATATAATATTAATAGTAATTTTGCTAGCAGAACCTTTTATCAAAGAATAGAAATAAGCTAGGGGTATTAAAATGGACATTGCTACGTTGATTAAAGAATATAGAACTAAAACGGGTATGACTCAGCAAGAACTTGCAGATAAAGTATTTGTTACTCGTCAGACCATTTCTAAATGGGAATTAGGAAAAAGTGAACCTGATAATGTTTCACTGGATTTATTATTTAAAGAGATGAATATTGAAAAAGAATCTCAAAAAGGCATTAAAGCTAAATTAATTAGCAGAAAAAATATTTTACTTACAATAATTGCCGTTTTATTCTCTCCATCGATACTTATTATTAGACTATTGGTAGTTAAAATAGGCAAGATAGAAAATAAAAGATTAGTCATTTTGATTAATACCTTTCTCTTTGTAATAATTGGCATTTATATGAAGAGTTTAAAGGATAATGTATACTTTGGTTTCTTGGGAATTATTGCAATATCTTATAGCCTTTATAGTTTTTATAAGCTTAGTTTGGAAATCAAAAAGGATTAGATACCTAGATATACATATAAATATAAAAAACTACTCTTACTAATACTAGACTGTATATATGTGCAAGATTTCTAAAGGATGAGGTTATGTCAGTAATCTACTCAAAAGTAAAAATGTCAAATAATATTTTTGAAGCTTGTAAATTGGTAAGAAACTTTATGAGTATACCAATTGGTGAGATAAAAAATAGGATTCAAAAGGGAGAAGTTTTATTAGAATGTAATTTTCTAGATTTAGAGGAATTAATAAAAATGAGGCCCCTCCTAGAAAGTCTTGAAACATTAGGTGCACAAATATATTTATACGAAGGAAATCATGAAGTAAGTATGGAATTCCTTAGTAATACAATTGAGTCATATAAGGGTATTGCTGAAGATAGAGAAAAGATAGATGAATTGATGTTGTCTGATGAGTAATAAATAAACCACAATGTGAACTGCCCCAAAAAGTGTGACAGAGAAAATCAAACTTTAGGATGCAGTTTTTTTCGACTTTCATCCATTTTCTATGAGATAGCTTGACACTAAAGCGCATCAGGCAGTCTCAAAAAATTCTCTCTTATATCCGACCTTATTTTCATAAGACCAGATTAAAGTATGATAAAATAAAGAAAAAGAAATAAAGGAGTCAGCTATGGCAACTAGAGAAGAATGGGTGCGTCACTTTGAGGACGTCAATGGTCGTAAACCAAGTCCTGAGGAGTTTATGGAAGCTAAGAAAGAGGGCTTTGTCATCGCTTCGGAGGAACCAAGTGCCCAAGTGTCTGAGCAGGTTGAGTCTCAGCAAGTGGATAGCTCTGAAACTACTGAAGAGGTGTCTGCTGACTCAGTAGCAGATACGCAACTAGACGAAGTTCAGGTGACATTAGAGGAGGAAGCTCCTAATCACATGCCTGAGTTGAATCTGGAGAAAGAGCAAGAAAAAGAAACTCCAAAGGCAAGTCAGATACCTTTGGAAAACCCTTATTACAAACCAAAAGTAACCAAGAACAATGCTTTTGTTAATATTGCTTTGCCAATCATTATTCTAGTTTTGGGGATTCTATTTGTCGTTTTGTCTTGGACACTTCCTATCGGTTTTGTCTTTACCTTCCTTGCCTTCTTCCTTATCATTTTGGCTATTGTGACTTTGGTTTTGAGTCTGAAATCGACACGCAAGGTACTATCTATTATTGCCCTAGTCATGTCAATTATCTTCTTCATGACTTCGCTTGCTGGAGCAGGTTATCAAGCGGTGAAATATGTCATGAACCATGCTGAACAGTTCCAAAGTGACGGTCACGATAGAGCTTATCTGTACATCGATGAGAATTATAAGTTTGACTGGACTGAGGATCAGTTTAAGGAGTTGAAGGTTGGTACTTTGACATTGGACGAGGTCTTGGACGCTCACGGTAAGGCGACTGATGCCGAGTATAGTGATGCTTACGAGGAAGATAAACCAGATTTGCTAGACCTCACCTATAGAAAAGAAAATACAGATGGAAACAACTATGTTCGTTTGACTTTCGAGATAAAAGACGGTGTCTATGTTTTGAAATCTGCCTCAGCAACCTTCGACTATGATAAGGTCAAAGAAGTCGATGACTATCATAGCAACTGGACAAAAGATGACTATGAAAAGTTGGCTGTAGGTACACAAGCTGATTTGCTTAAGGGGACACGACTTTCTGAAGTGGTTGAAAAACACCCAGAGGCTAGCTTCACTTATCATGAAATGACACAAACTGAACAGGGCGATCTCACTCAGTCAGTGAGTCTTAGCTACCGAGATTATAATCCAGAAAATGGTAAGGTAGATACTGTTCGTTTGACCTTCGACTATGACAAACGTGAAAACGAGTACTTCTTGACAGATAAATCAGACGAATAAGACTACTTTGTTAGTCATTCAAGCTCAGGGTTGCCTGGGCTTTTTAGTATCAACAAAAGAGGATAAAATCTGGTATAATAAAATTGATTGATTTTTCAAGAAAGAAGTGTCACAGATGAACATACAACAACTACGTTATGTCGTAGCCATTGCCAACAGCGGAACCTTTCGTGAGGCAGCCAGCAAGCTCTTTGTGAGCCAGCCTAGCCTATCAGTGGCTATCAAGGATTTGGAGCAGGAGTTGAATTTTCAAATTTTCACCCGTACAACGACGGGGGCTGTCTTGACCAGTCAGGGCATGACCTTTTACGAACGTGCACTTGAAGTGGTACGCAGTTTTGATAGTTTTGAAAATCGCTATCTCAATGCTTCTGAAAAGGGGAACCAGTTTTCGATTGCCAGCCAGCACTATGACTTTTTGCCACCTTTGATTACGACTTTTTCAGAGCGTTACCCTGATTACAAGGATTTCCGTATCTTTGAGTCTACGACCATTCAGATTTTGGATGAGGTAGCCAAGGGGCACAGTGAGATTGGGATTATCTATTTGAATCGTCAAAATAGCAAGGGAATCCAGCAAAATATGGACAAGCTTGGGCTTGAGGCTATTGATTTGATTCCGTTTAAGACTCACATTTATCTCCGTAAGGGGCATCCTCTGGCTAAAAAAGAAAGTCTGGTCATGGAGGACTTGGCAGCCTTGCCTACGGTGCGTTTCACTCAGGAGAAGGACGAGTACCTTTACTATTCTGAGAACTTTGTGGATACGTCAGATTCATCTCTTATGTTTAACGTGACAGACCGTGCGACTTTGAACGGTATCTTGGAACGTACGGATGCTTATGCGACGGGGTCTGGCTTCTTGGATGCACAAAGTGTGAATGGGATTACGGTGATTCCGCTTGAGGATAATTTGGATAACAAGATGGTTTATGTCCGTCGTAAGGGGATTAACTTGTCGTCTTGTGCTCTCAAGTTTGTCAATGTTATGTTTGACTACTTTGATACATACAAACCATAGGAGGATTTATGCGTAAGGTTGTGATTCCTTTGGCTATTCTAGCTCTGATTGGTTTGGATCAGTGGTTTAAGCATTGGGTTGTGGCAAATATTGCCCTTAACCAAGTTATCAAGGCTATTCCTGGACTTTTCAGCTTGACCTATCTACAGAACCGTGGTGCTGCCTTTTCGATTTTACAGGATCAGAAATATTTCTTTGTGATTTTGACGGTTCTAGTGATTGGTGCGGCTTTGGTTTATCTGGTTAAGAATTATCAGAAGAGTCTTTGGCTGGTGCTATCTTTGGTTTTGATTATCTCAGGTGGTATTGGTAACTTTATTGACCGTCTGCACTTGGGTTACGTGGTTGATATGGTTCAGCTTGATTTTATTGATTTTGCGATATTTAACGTGGCAGACTCCTATCTAACGGTGGGTGTGCTACTCTTGATTTTAATCTTATGGAAAGAGGAAAATGGAAGTCATCATTAAAGAGGCGGGAAACCGTCTGGACAAGGCTTTGGCAGATTTGACAGAATTGTCACGTAGTCAGGCCAATGAAGCAATCAAGGCTGGGACAGTCTTGGTTAATGGTAAGTCGGCAAAGGCCAAGTATGCGGTTAAAGAGGGTGATGTCATCACCTATGAATTGCCAGAAGAAGAGGTCTTGGAGTACAAGGCTGAGGATATTCCTTTGGATATTATCTACGAAGATGCGGATGTGGCAGTGGTCAACAAACCTCAAGGTATGGTGGTCCATCCCTCAGCTGGTCACACGTCTGGTACCTTGGTCAATGCCCTGATGTATCATGTCAAGGACCTCTCGTCTATCAATGGTGTGGTTCGTCCAGGAATTGTCCACCGTATCGACAAGGACACGTCTGGTCTTCTTATGATTGCTAAGAATGATAAGGCTCACAATGCTTTGGCGGCGGAGCTTAAGGATAAGAAGTCCCTTCGTAAGTATGTGGCTATCGTGCATGGCAATCTGCCTAACGATCGAGGCGTGATTGAGGCTCCGATTGGGCGCTCAGACAAGGACCGCAAGAAGCAGGCGGTTACAGCTAAAGGAAAACCTGCAGTTACACGATTTACCGTTCTTGAACGTTTTGGCAACTATACCTTGGTAGAGTTGCAGCTGGAAACAGGTCGCACGCACCAGATTCGTGTGCACATGGCTTATATCGGTCACCCGGTGGCGGGAGATCCTCTTTATGGGCCACGCAAGACCCTCAAGGGCCATGGCCAATTTCTACATGCCAAGACCCTTGGTTTCACGCATCCTACGACTGGAGAATTGGTTGAATTTACAGCGGAAGAACCTGCTATTTTCAAGGAAACCTTGGAGAAGCTGAGAGAAGCTTAACAGTTATTAAACGGATAGTCTTTCTTGGGAGAGGCGTCCGTTTTTTTCTTGTAAAAGAGTCTGAAATTTGCTATAATTTACCTAATTAAATAAGTCCTTTAATCACTGTCCAGAGAGGCAGGCAAGGAGCCATGAGAAGTGTACGGGTGAACTGTACTCATATTTTTGTGTATCTCCTTGTTTTCGAGGGGATTTTTTTGTATTTAGAAAGGTTCTTTTTATGAAGAAAAAAGAGATCGTCGATGACGTAACCATGAAACGTGCCATTACACGTATCACTTATGAGATTATTGAGCGTAACAAAAATCTCGACAAGATTGTCTTGGCTGGTATTAAGACACGTGGTGTTTATATTGCTCAGCGTATCCAAGAGCGCTTGAAACAGTTGGAAAACCTTGATGTGCCATTGATTGAGCTTGATACTAAGGCTTTCCGTGATGATGTTAAGGCTGAACAAGACACATCTGTTTTTCCTATTGAAATTGATGGAACGGATGTTATCCTTGTGGATGATGTGCTTTACACAGGTCGTACTATCCGTGCAGCTATTGACAATATCGTTAGCCATGGACGTCCAGCGCGTGTTGGTTTGGCTGTCTTGGTTGACCGTGGTCACCGTGAATTGCCAATCCGTGCGGACTATGTTGGTAAAAATATCCCAACAAGTGAGTCAGAAGAAATCGAAGTTTTGGTGACAGAAGTTGATGGCAAAGATAGCGTCAACATTATTGATCCAAGCTAAGTTGGCTGACAGATAGGGTGAAACGCCCTTTGTATCTTGTTAATTGAACACGGGCTAAGAGCTGTGTAAAATAGATAAATCTTCCTAGAAGCTAAAGCTTCGGCGTCAGATTTCCTAATTTTACTTTGCTCTTTATACGCCCTTTGTATCTTGTTAATTGAACGCGCCCTAAGCCTTGTGCAAAAAAGATAAATACTCTTAGGAGCTGGCGCTCCGTCATCGTATTTCCTATTTTTGCTTTAGGCTTTAGACGGGCTTTGTATCTTGTTAATTGAACACGGGACTCATTTCTTAGGAAAAAAGATAAGTCTCCTAGCACTCTTTGGAGTGCCTTGTCGACTTCCTATTTTTCTACAGAAATGTTTAGCTACGCTAAAACGTCCCTTTGTATCTTAATTTTAAGGAGTCCTTTGATATCGTGAATAACGTAAAATATGATGTGAATGATATGCCAAAACCTGGTTTATTGGTTGGTTTGTCATTCCAGCACTTGTTTGCCATGTTTGGTGCGACGGTGCTTGTGCCGATTTTGGTTGGGATTGATCCCGCTATTGCTCTTTTCTCATCTGGTTTGGGAACTTTGGCTCACTTGACGGTGACCAAGTACAAAATTCCAGCTTACATGGGGTCTAGTTTTGCCTATATTGCGGCTATGCAGACACTTATGAAGACTGATGGCATTGCGGCCGTGGCTCAAGGTGCCATGGCAGGTGGTTTGGTTTACTTGCTTGTGGCTCTGATTGTTAAGTATGCGGGTAAAGACTGGATTGATAAGGTCCTTCCACCAATTGTGGTTGGCCCTATTATCATGGTGATTGGTTTGAACCTTGCGGCTAATGCAGTCAATGATGCGACAACTTTAAATAAAAGCTATAGTATCTATGCTCTCTTGATTTCTATGGTGACCCTCTTTGCGGTTATCCTCTTTAACATGTATGGCAAGAAGATTATCGGTGTTATCCCAATTTTACTTGGTTTAATTGTGGGCTATATTTTCTCAGCGGTTCTTGGTTTGCTGACAGGACATAGCTTTATCAATTTCTCAGAGGTAGCAGCGGCACATTGGATTCAGGTTCCAAACTTTGACATTCCATTTGTGGATTATAGCTTCAAGCTCTATCCAAGTGCGATTTTGACCATGGCTCCGATTGCCTTTGTGACGATGACTGAACACTTTGGTCACGTCATGGTTCTAAACAGTTTGACTGAGCGTGATTACTTTAAAGATCCAGGTCTTGACCGTACCCTTACTGGTGATGGTTTGGCACAGATTATCGCTGGATTCTTTGGAGCTCCTCCGGTAACTTCTTATGGTGAAAATATTGGGGTTATGGCCCTCAGTAAGGTCTACTCAGTTTACGTTATTGCGGGCGCAGCAGTGATTGCGGTCTTGATGAGCTTTATTGGTAAGCTATCAGCACTCTTGCATTCTATTCCAACTCCTGTATTAGGGGGATTATCTATTGCCCTCTTTGGGGTTATCGCTGCTAGCGGTTTGAAAATTTTAGTTGAACATAAGATTGATTTTGATAATAAAAAGAATCTCTTGATTGCTAGTGTTATCTTGGTTTCTGGTATCGGTGGTTTGATGATTGACCTTGGTGGTCTTCAAATCACGGGTGTGGCAAGCTCAACTATTCTTGGTATCTTGCTCTATCAAATTTTGCCAGATCCTAAAAAAGGTAGTAAAGATTAGTCAATCAATTTAAAAGGAAAAACTATGGCGATTGCAGATGGAAAAGTGTCACTGATACATTTGGTGACCATGGAAACCCTCACGAATGAAGAGGTCTTGGGCCTGATTCGTCGAGGTGGAGATTTTAAAAATGGCAGAGCTGATTTCCAGCTGGATCGACAGTATTTCGCTGCCAATCTCTTTTTTGAAAATTCAACACGAACACACAAGTCCTTCGAAGTGGCTGAGAAAAAACTTGGCTTGGATGTGATTGAGTTCGATGCTGGAACTAGCTCGGTGAATAAGGGTGAGACTCTCTATGATACCATTTTGACCATGTCTGCCTTGGGCGTTGACATCTGTGTGGTTCGCCACTCGGAAGTCGATTACTACAAGCAGTTGATTGATAGTAGGACTATTCAGACCTCTATTGTCAATGGTGGTGATGGTTCAGGGCAACACCCAAGTCAGTGTTTGCTTGACTTGATGACCATTTACGAAGAGTTCGGAACCTTTGAAAATCTTAAGATTTGTATTGCGGGTGACATTACGCATTCGCGTGTCGCTAAGTCCAATATGCAGATTCTCAAGCGTTTGGGTGCTCAGCTTTATTTTGCTGGTCCTGCAGAGTGGTACTCGAATGAGTTTGATGTTTATGGTCAGCATGTGGCCATTGACGACGTCATTGAGGACTTGGATGTTCTCATGTTGCTTCGTGTTCAGCACGAACGTCATGGGGACGATAAAGGATTTTCAAAAGAAGACTACCATGCTCTCTATGGTTTGACTGAAGAACGTTATGCCAAGTTAGCTGATCAGGCGATTATCATGCACCCTGCTCCGGTTAATCGTGATGTGGAGATTGCTGATAGCCTGGTTGAGGCGCCTAAGGCTCGTATCGTTGCTCAGATGCAAAACGGGGTCTTTGTCCGTATGGCAATTATTGAAGCTATTTTAAATGGCAAAGCGTAAACAACGTTAACCGATTCCTGAGAGAATCAGACGAAAAAGAACATGGGCTAAATCTTTGAAAAGAGACAAATCTTCCTAGAGGCTAGAGCTTCTTTGTTAGATTTGATTTTCATTCAGATTTTAACGCCCTTTGTATCTTAGTGAAAGGAACAATTTACTATAATGGCAAAACGTTTACTTATTTTGGAAGACGGCACTATTTTTGAAGGTCAGGCCTTCGGTGCTGATGTGGATGTGACGGGTGAAATCGTCTTTAATACTGGTATGACAGGTTATCAAGAATCTATCACAGACCAGTCTTACAATGGTCAAATTTTGACTTTTACTTATCCACTTGTTGGTAACTACGGTGTTAACCGTGACGACTATGAGTCAATTACGCCAACGACTAAGGGTGTCGTTGTGTCAGAGGCTAGCCGTCGTGCCAGCAACTGGCGTAACCAAATGACCTTGGATGAGTTTTTGAAAGCGAAAAACATCCCTGGTATCTCTGGTATTGATACACGTGCCTTGACTAAGATTATCCGTCAACACGGTACCATGAAAGCCACTTTGGCTAATCCTGGTGACAGTATCGAGCACTTGCAAGATCAATTGCGTGCGACTGTTTTGCCAACCAACAATATTGAGCAGGTATCAACTAAGACAGCCTACCCAGCACCAGGTGTTGGTAAAAATATCGTTTTGGTTGACTTTGGTCTCAAGCACTCTATCTTGCGTGAGTTTTCAAAACGTGATTGTAACGTGACTGTTGTGCCACATGATATCACTGCTGAAGAAATTCTCCACCTTAATCCAGATGGTGTGATGTTGTCAAATGGTCCAGGTAACCCTGAAGATGTACCGTATGCACTTGATATGATTCGTGGCATCCAAGGTAAAATTCCAATTTTTGGTATTTGTATGGGTCACCAATTGTTTAGTTTGGCGAATGGTGCCAAGGCCTACAAGATGAAGTTTGGTCACCGTGGATTTAACCATGCGGTTCGTGAAATTGCGACTGGTCGTGTTGATTTCACCAGCCAAAACCATGGTTATGCCATTGACCGTGAGTCACTTCCAGATTGCCTCATGGTAACACATGAAGAAATTAACGATAAGTCAGTTGAAGGTGTTCGTCACCGTGACTTCCCTGCATTCTCAGTGCAATTCCACCCAGATGCAGCACCTGGTCCACACGATGCTAGCTATCTCTTTGATGAGTTCTTGGAATTGATTGATGCTTTCCAAGCTGAAAAAGCACGTCGTTAATTGCAACTGTCTAGTGACTATAGTGGGGTGTGACTCTTGTTCGCCCCAGTCTACTACCTTATTTAATGACAACCAGAGAGTTGTCAAATAGAAAGGAGAAGATACAGGTTCACGGAAGTGAACATGCCCTAAGGACTGTGTGAAAAAGATAAACGGTGACTAGACGCTTAGGCGTCGTCACGTTTCCTATTTTCACTGGGTCCTTAACGGGCTTTGTATCATAAATTATGCCTAAACGTTCTGATATTAAAAAAATTATGGTTATCGGGTCTGGTCCTATCATCATTGGTCAGGCTGCTGAGTTCGACTACGCTGGTACGCAAGCCTGCTTGGCCTTGAAAGAAGAAGGTTACAGTGTTGTCCTTGTCAACTCTAACCCTGCGACAATCATGACTGATAAAGAAATCGCAGACAAGGTTTACATTGAACCAATTACGCTTGAATTTGTTACACGTATTCTTCGTAAAGAGCGTCCTGATGCTCTCTTGCCAACACTTGGGGGACAAACTGGTTTGAACATGGCAATGAAATTGTCAAAAGCTGGTATTCTTGAAGAGCTTGGAGTAGAGCTTTTGGGAACAAAATTGTCTGCCATTGACCAAGCCGAAGACCGTGACCTCTTCAAACAATTGATGGAAGATTTGGAACAACCTATTCCAGAATCTGAAATCGTCAATACGGTTGAAGAAGCAGTTGCCTTTGCGACAGAAATTGGTTACCCAGTTATCGTGCGTCCTGCCTTTACCCTTGGTGGTACTGGTGGTGGTATGTGTGCCAACGAAGAAGAACTTCGTGAAATCGCTGAAAATGGCTTGAAATTGTCACCAGTAACACAATGTTTGATTGAGCGTTCTATCGCTGGTTTCAAGGAAATAGAATACGAAGTTATGCGTGATGCCGCAGACAATGCTCTTGTGGTATGTAACATGGAAAACTTCGACCCAGTGGGTATCCACACAGGGGACTCAATCGTATTTGCCCCAACGCAAACCTTGTCAGATATTGAAAACCAAATGCTTCGTGATGCCAGCTTGAAGATTATCCGTGCCCTTAAAATTGAGGGTGGATGTAACGTACAGTTGGCTCTTGACCCTAATAGCTTCAAGTACTATGTTATCGAAGTAAACCCTCGTGTATCACGTTCATCAGCCCTTGCCTCAAAAGCAACTGGTTACCCAATTGCCAAATTGGCAGCCAAGATCGCTGTTGGTTTGACACTTGATGAAATGATTAACCCAGTCACTGGTACAACTTATGCCATGTTTGAACCAGCTCTTGACTATGTGGTTGCTAAGATTCCACGTTTCCCATTTGATAAATTTGAACATGGTGAACGTCGCCTTGGTACTCAGATGAAAGCAACAGGTGAAGTTATGGCTATCGGTCGTAACATCGAAGAGTCACTTCTTAAAGCCTGCCGTTCACTTGAAATCGGTGTTTACCACAATGAAATGTCTGAGCTTGCGGATGTCACAGACGATGCCTTGGTTGAAAAGATTGTCAAAGCTCAAGACGACCGTCTCTTCTACCTTTCTGAAGCCATCCGTCGTGGATACACTATTGAAGAATTGTCAGAGTTGACTAAGATTGATATCTTCTTCCTTGACAAATTGCTCCATATCTTTGAATTGGAACAAGAATTGGCTACTCACGTAGGCGATGTTGATGTTCTGAAAGAAGCTAAACGTAACGGTTTCTCTGATCGTAAGATTGCTGATCTTTGGAATCAAACAGCCGACCAAGTTCGTGCGACACGTTTGGAAAATCATATTGTTCCTGTCTACAAGATGGTTGATACCTGTGCAGCTGAGTTCGAGTCATCAACACCGTATTTCTACTCAACTTACGAGTGGGAAAATGAATCAATCAAATCTGATAAAGAATCTGTCATCGTTCTTGGTTCAGGTCCTATCCGTATTGGACAAGGGGTTGAGTTCGACTATGCGACAGTTCACTCTGTAAAAGCTATCCAGGCTGCAGGTTACGAAGCTATCATCATGAACTCTAACCCTGAGACGGTTTCAACAGACTTCTCAGTTTCAGATAAACTTTACTTCGAACCATTGACTTTCGAAGACGTGATGAACGTTATCGAATTGGAACAACCTAAGGGTGTCGTGGTTCAGTTTGGTGGACAAACAGCCATCAACTTGGCAGAGCCATTGTCTAAAGCTGGTGTGAAAATCTTGGGTACACAGGTTGCCGACCTTGACCGTGCCGAAGACCGTGACCTCTTTGAACAAGCCCTTAAAGATTTGGACATTCCACAACCACCAGGACAAACAGCGACAAATGAAGAAGAAGCGGTTGAAGCAGCTCGTAAGATTGGCTTCCCAGTTCTTGTTCGTCCATCATACGTTTTGGGTGGACGTGCCATGGAAATTGTTGAAAATGAAGATGACCTTCGTTCTTACATGCGTACAGCCGTTAAGGCAAGTCCAGACCACCCAGTTCTTGTTGATAGCTATATCATCGGACGTGAGTGTGAAGTGGATGCCATCTCTGATGGTAAGGATGTCTTGATTCCAGGTATTATGGAACACATCGAGCGTGCAGGGGTTCACTCAGGGGACTCAATGGCAGTTTACCCACCACAAACCCTTTCTAAGAAAATCCAAGAGACTATCGCTGACTACACTAAACGCTTGGCTATTGGTCTTAACTGTATCGGTATGATGAACATTCAGTTCGTTATTAAGGATGAAACGGTCTATGTTATCGAGGTTAACCCACGTGCTAGCCGTACCGTACCATTCTTGTCTAAGGTTACTGATATCGCAATGGCTCAAGTTGCTACAAACTTGATTCTTGGTAAATCATTGGCTGAGCAAGGTTACAAAGATGGTCTTTACCCAGAAAGTAACCATGTCCATGTCAAAGCACCAGTCTTCTCATTCACAAAATTGGCTAAGGTAGATAGCCTCCTTGGACCTGAAATGAAGTCAACTGGTGAAGTTATGGGTACAGATGCGACTCTTGAAAAAGCGCTCTATAAAGCCTTTGAAGCATCTTACCTCCACTTGCCAACCTTTGGTAATGTCATCTTTACTATTCATGATGATACTAAAGAAGAAGCCCTTGACTTGGCCCGTCGTTTCGATGCTATCGGTTATGGTATCTACGCAACTGAAGGAACAGCTAAGTTCTTGAATGAACACGGGGTTCACGCAACGCTTGTTAACAAATTGGGTGAAAATGATGATAACGACATTCCAGCCCTCGTTCGTACAGGTAAAGCGCAAGCTATTATCAATACGGTTGGTAACAAACGTACTTATGACGAAGACGGAGCAGCTATCCGTAGCTCAGCTATTGAAGCTGGAATTCCACTCTTCACAGCGCTTGATACAGCAGATGCTATGGTGCGTGTGCTTGAAAGCCGTAGCTTTACAACAGAAGCTATCTAATTTTAAAACAGAGTCTCAGCATTGCTGGGACTTTTTTTATTGAAGACACAGTTTTCTTTTGAGACTTTTCTTGGGTGATGGCGGACGTCAGCGATCTTCTTCGAAGTTCCATGACTAAGTTTTGAGCCGAACGTCTCAAAACTTCCGAACGCCTGAGACTAATTGCTTCAGGCGTTTTCATCACTGCCAAAAGTCTCGGTCTAAGCTGACTAGGTTCGCAAAATCTATTTCATATTTAAAAATAGTTTAATTATGTTCTGAATCTCAACCTTGCTGAGGAGTTTTCTTACACAAATGTAAGCTAGAAAGTTAAAAATGAAAGCTAAGACCATGGTTTAGACTACTTAAATTCTGCTATACTAGAAACATGATTATTACGACATCTTTACGGGGAAACGAGACCTTGATTGCGCGTGCCCAAGAACTAGCTCTCGACCTCGGAGCTGACTACCAGCCTCGGCGCAAGTTATCTTTGGCGAAATGTTTAGAGCACTTTGGACCTTTCTATCTCCTATATAAAGATAGACTGTCTTTTATCAATTCGGATGCTAGTGAGTTGACCTTCCATCCAGATACGGCTGCTCTCAGGATTAAGGCTCCCCATGACGCTTTAGTCAGTCTTTTAGGTAAGTCTCCCAAGGCTATTCTTGACACGACTATGGGTTTGGCTTCTGATAGCCTAGTGATGGCAGCAGCGGGAAATCAGGTGACTGCCCTTGAGAGTCAAGATGTGATTTTTCAGGTGGTTTCTCGTGGTCTTGCCTCTTATCAGACGGATGATAAGCAGCTTGAAAAGGCCATGCGTTCTATTAAAGCTATTAAGAGCGATAGCCTATCCTTTTTGAAATCTCAGTCTGATCACTCTTTTGATATCATCTATGCCGATCCTATGTTTTCAGAGATCATCAAGGAATCGGAAAATCTACAAGCTATCAAACCTCTAGCTAATGGTAGCCGTCTGACAGAAGAATGGCTAAAAGAAGCTAAACGTGTTGCACGGGAAAAAATTATCATCAAGGCACATTTTCGAGATATCGTTTTTGAAGAACTTGGTTTTGAACGCCAGGTTCGGCCCAATCAAAAGCTACATTATGGTGTCATGGATGTAAACGAAGGCCATTGACACTGAAAGTTAAAAGTATTACAATTGTTTTACTTATGTGATACAAAAAGAAAAGAGAGACATATGCGAAAGAAAATCAGTCCAAAGTTATTTAAAAATAAAAAAAGAGTTTGGATCATTGGAGGAATCGGCTTCCTTGTCCTTTTGGTTCTAGGCTTTAACCTTTTTGCAGGTGGTGGCAAGAAAGATAAGGCTTCTGAGTCCCCTACAGCAAGTAAGGTAACTAAGGGGCAGCTAGCCTCGTCGACCCTTCTGACTGGCATGGTGAAGGCTCAGTCGGAACAGTATGTTTATTTTGACAATACCATTGGACGCAATGCCACTGTGACAGTCTCTGTGGGTGAGGAAGTTAGCGTCGGTCAGCAACTGGTCCAATACGACAGCACCTCAGCCCAAGCGGCTTATGATACGGCTAGTCGTGCCTACAATAAGGCAGTTCGTGACCGTAATTATTTCCAACAGTATGGGACGACTCCTGCGGCTTCAGCACAAACAAGTAGTGATTCGGATGAGGATGATTCGACAACTACCGTTAGTCCTCAACAGCGTCAGCAAACCGAGGCAAGTAATTACCAAACCTTGCAAGATTATAATGATGCTATTGCCAATGCAGCATCGGAGCTAGAAAAGGCACAAGATGTTCTCAACCAAACAGTGATTGTTTCAGATGCTAATGGGACAGTCGTAGAAGTTGCGGACTCTGTGGACCCTGCTTCAAAAGAGAGCCAAACCCTAGTTCATGTGACAAGTGAAGGCCAATTTGAGATTCAAGGGACCTTAACAGAATATGACATTCCAAATATTTCAGTGGGGCAAAAGGTCAAGATTACTTCCAAAGTATACCCAGACCAAACTTGGACAGGGAAGGTCAGCTATGTTTCCAATTATCCTAAGCAAAATGCCAACCAGTCAACGGGGACATCTGGCAACTCAGGTCAGTCAGGTTCTCAGTATGAATACAAGGTTCAATTGACCAGTCCAATCGGAAAACTGAAGCAAGGTTTTAATGTATCACTTGAAGTGACCAAAGATGATGATGCCTTGTTGGTTCCTGTAACTGCTGTGACCAAGAAAGGCTCTGACAACTATGTCTGGGTTTACGATGATGAAACTCAGAAAATTAAGCAAGTCAAGGTTAAACTTGGCAATGCGGATGCCAAGCAACAGGAAATTGCTTCAGGACTTAAAGAAGGTCAAAAAGTTATCACCAAGGCAGATAAATCCTTTAAGGATGGCGAAACCCTAAAAGATGTGACGGATGCTGATAGCAAACAATCAAAAGACACTAGTGGAGAAGAGGTGAGGTCTAGTGACTAAGCCAGCACTTATGGTTTTAAAGAGCATCACCAAGTCTTTCAAAAATGGTCAAGAGTCTTTGCAGGTCCTTAAGGGTATTGACTTGTCAGTTGAAGAAGGTGATTTTGTGGCTATCATGGGTCCTTCTGGTTCAGGGAAATCAACCCTCATGAATATTATCGGACTTCTTGATCAACCGACTACAGGTTCCTATCAACTCGAGGGCGAGGATGTGGCTGAACTCTCTGAAAATCGTCTAGCCAAGGTAAGAAATGACCAGATTGGCTTTATCTTTCAACAGTTTTTTCTCTTGCCAAAGTTAAGTGCCCAAAAGAACGTAGAGCTTCCCTTGATTTATGCAGGGAAATCTCCACGTGAACGTAAGCAAAGGGCACAACAATTCTTGGAAAAAGTTGGCTTGTCAGACCGTAGCCATCACCTACCATCGGAGCTGTCTGGTGGACAGAAGCAGAGGGTTGCCATTGCGCGTGCACTGTCTAACGATCCGGCAATCATTTTGGCGGATGAACCTACAGGTGCTCTTGATACCAAGACAGGGATGCAGATTATGGAGCTCTTAACCCAGCTGAACCGTGAAGGAAAGACTATCATCATGGTTACTCATGAGCCAGAGATTGCGGACTATGCCCGACGTAAGATTGTCATTCGTGATGGTGAAATCACCCAGGACACGACGGACAGCGTTCGGATTGACTAGGAGGTAAGAATGGAAAATTGGAAATTTGCTCTTAGTTCTATTCGTTCACACAAGATGCGGTCCTTCCTGACCATGTTGGGAATTATCATTGGTGTTGCTGCGGTAGTACTTATCATGGGGCTAGGAAATGGAATGCGTCAGAGTGTTACCGATAGTGTGACTGGTGACAAGGATACAGTTCAAGTCTACTATGAAGCCAAGGGTGAGGAGCTAGATCCTGCCTATGCAGATTTGGCACAACCTACCAAACCGGTTAAAGAAGTTTGGTTGGAGCAAGTGGCTAGGCAGACGCCTGGTATTGATAGTTATTTTGTGACTAACAGCCTAACTTCCTCTATCTCCCTCCAAAAAAAGACCGTGAAGAATGTTAATATCACAGGTGCCAGTCAGGGCTACTTTAAAGCTAAAAAGTTAGAAATGTTGACAGGACGTTCCTTGCAAGACAATGATTATAAAAACTTTTCACGAGTTATTGTCATTGATCAGATGGTGGCTAAAAAACTCTTTGAGACGAATGGGGATGCCCTTAACCAAGTGGTTACTATTGGGAACAATGATTATCGTGTGATTGGTGTTTATAAGAATAAAGACACAGCAATCGGTGCTTATGGTGAAATTGGAACAGCTCTTGTGGCCAATACCCAGTTAGCGGCTGAAAATAACACTGATGCTATTGGCCAGATTTTTTTCCATGTGACCGATGTGAAAAATAGTAGTAGCGTTGCTAAGGATGCTGCTAAACGCTTGACCCAGTTGGCCCAAGATGACAATGGAGAATATAAGGCAGCAGATATGAGTTCGGCCCTAGATCAGGTGAATACGATCTTTGGAACCATTACCACCGTTGTCGGAGCTATTGCTGGGATTTCATTATTAGTTGGCGGAATCGGTGTTATGAACATCATGTTGGTTTCGGTAACTGAGCGGACACGAGAGATTGGTCTTCGTAAGGCTTTAGGTGCTACACGTCGTAAAATCTTGACTCAGTTTTTGATTGAGTCGATGGTTCTGACCATTCTGGGAGGTTTGATTGGGCTAGGCTTTGCAGCCCTAGTTGTTGGACCAATTGGGAATGCCATGGACCTTAAAGCGACGGTTTCTCTTGGTGTAGCCATGGGAAGCATAGCCTTCTCAGCAGCTGTAGGGATTATCTTTGGCCTTCTACCGGCTAATAAAGCTTCAAAACTCGATCCTATCGAGGCCCTTAGGTATGATTAGAAATAACCTCTTGAAATCTTTAGATTTTGAGAGGTTTTATGGTCTTCGAAAAAAGATAGAGAAAAAAATAAAAAAATTGCATTTTTTTCTTGACGTCTGATTTAGGTCATGATATTATAAATAAGGTTTGAAAAAACTGACCTAAGACAGTTGGGGAGCAAGACTCGTAAACATCCAACCGAGGCACAAAACGTAACTATTTTTTTGTAACGTATTGTACTTTCGTGTCTAGGTTTAGGTACGATTTTTTTGTGCCTAGCCCAAAAATAAAAACGGAGGTAAAACTACTAATGAGTGAAGCTATTATTGCTAAAAAAGCTGAACAGGTTGCTATCGTCGCTGAGAAAATGAAAGCAGCAGCATCTATCGTTGTTGTTGACTCTCGTGGACTTACAGTTGACCAAGATACAGTTCTTCGTCGTAATCTTCGTGAATCAGGCGTTGAATTTAAAGTTATCAAAAACTCTATCTTGAGCCGTGCAGCTGAAGAAGCAGGTCTTGAAGACCTTAAAGAACTTTTTGTTGGTCCATCTGCAGTAGCATTCTCAAACGAAGATGTTATCGCACCAGCAAAAGTTATTAGCGAATTTGCTAAAGACGCAGAAGCTCTTGAAATCAAAGGTGGTGTTGTTGACGGTGCGTTCACTTCAGTCGAAGAAATCAACGCTCTTGCATCACTTCCAAACAAAGAAGGTATGCTTTCTATGCTCCTTTCTGTACTTCAAGCGCCAGTGCGCAACGTTGCATACGCTGTCAAAGCGGTTGCAGAAAGCAAAGAAGACGGTGCTGCATAAGCCCATCTTCACAACTCGTAGCCTAAGCTACGTTTAAAACACTATATTAAAAAACACATTTGGAGGAAATCACAATGGCATTGAACATTGAAAACATTATTGCTGAAATTAAAGAAGCTTCAATCCTTGAATTGAACGACCTTGTAAAAGCTATCGAAGAAGAGTTTGGCGTAACTGCTGCTGCTCCTGTAGCTGCTGCTGCAGCTGGTGCTGCTGACGCTGGTGCTGCTAAAGATTCATTCGACGTTGAATTGACATCTGCAGGCGACAAAAAAGTTGGCGTTATCAAAGTTGTACGTGAAATCACAGGCGAAGGTCTTAAAGAAGCTAAAGCTATCGTTGACGGTGCACCATCAGTTATTAAAGAAGGTGTTGCTGCAGCTGAAGCTGAAGAAATCAAAGCTAAACTTGAAGAAGCTGGAGCTTCAGTTACTCTTAAATAATAAGGTAACGACTCAAGTCGCTTAATAAAGAAAACCAGGGCATAAGCTCTGGTTTTTTATTACGATAAGCGATTGATAGAAACTGATAAATTGATTTGGTTTCCTGCCAAAAATCCTGCCAAAAATTCTTTGGCAGTTTTTTGTTTTAATAAACTTTCGGGGGTAGACACTAGATTGTCTACCCTTTTTTTGCGTTTCGGAGGTAATTATGCAAAAGGAAGAACAGTCATCACGTCAAATCGTGAAGAGCCATATCATGACCATCATGGGAGTTGATAATCTAAAAGCAACTCAACTGGTAAATGAAATGGAACAAACAGGTTTAATCTGATTTGATGAATTCGGTTGTTATATGTATAAATTAAACAATTGTGTTACAATGAAACCATATAGAATTTTAAGTTTTCTCAAAAACTTTCTATAACTAAGAACACATAAGGAGGTAAAATGGTGAAGCATTCTAAAATAACAAAAGTTTTTCAGCTTTCGCTCGTCATCATATTTATTTTAGTCTTGTTAGGGCTCTTTGTTCCCCAGCAGTTTCAAAATATTAGTTCTTACTTAAAAAATCTCTTAACAACTAGTGTTGGCTGGTTTTACTTGTTATTGGTTACGGGGATTTTAATTTTTTGTGTCTTTTTAATTGTAAGTCCGATAGGGCAGATTCGCTTGGGTAATCCCACGAGTCGGCCAGAGCATTCGACGACGTCATGGATTGCCATGATGTTTTCTGCTGGAATGGGGATTGGTCTGGTCTTTTATGGGGCAGCAGAGCCTTTGAGTCACTTTGCTATCTCGACGCCCAATGCAGAAATAGGCAGTGCGGATGCTCTCGCAGATGCTTTTCGTTTTACTTTTTTTCACTGGGGATTTCATGCTTGGGCGGTCTATGCCCTGGTGGGATTGTCTTTGGCTTATTTTGGCTTTCGTAAACGGGAGAAATATCAGCTCTCAGTCGTCTTTAAGCCTCTTTTTGGAAAATATGCGGACGGACCAATAGCAACCATTATCGATACCATCACCATTATTGCGACAGTGATTGGGGTAGCGACAACGCTCGGCTTTGGTGCCTCACAAATCAATGGTGGTCTCTCCTATGTCTTTGGTATTCCTAATAATAGTCTTGTGCAAGTCATCATTATCATCATTGCGACAATTCTTTTTCTTATTTCTGCCTTATCAGGTTTAGGAAAGGGTGTTAAAATCCTATCTAATACAAACTTGATTTTAGCTATTGTCTTGCTTGCTGGAGTCATAGTTTTGGGGCCAACGGTTAAGATATTTGACACCATGACAGACTCTATCGGCCTTTATTTTCAAAACTTCTTCCGTATGAGTTTTCGGGCGGCGGCTTTTGATGAGACCAAGCGGGCTTGGATTAACCAATGGACCATTTTTTACTGGGCATGGTGGATTTCCTGGTCACCTTTTGTGGGCGTCTTTATTGCCCGTATCTCAAAAGGTCGGACTATTCGCGAATTTTTGACAGTAGTGCTTTTGGCACCAACAGTCCTTAGTTTTATCTGGTTTTCTGCTTTTGGTACCTTATCTACTTCACTACAAGATTCGGGGGTTAATTTGATACGTTTTGCCACAGAAGAAATTCTTTTTGCCTCTTTTAATGAATATCCTCTGGGAAGTGTCCTTTCACTCCTGGCAATTATTTTAGTTTTAACCTTCTTTGTGACCTCGGCGGATTCTGCCACCTATGTTTTGGCCATGTTGTCTGAAGATGGCAATCTAAATCCAAGTAATCGTAAAAAGGTGATTTGGGGTGTCATGCTGGCCTTGATTGCTATTGCACTCATGTTTTCTGGTGGATTGACAGCTTTACAAAACACGCTCATTATTGTCGCTTTTCCATTTTCCATAGTACTAGTGTTGATGATGTGGTCGCTTATGAAAGAGTTATATCACGAAAAAGAGCAAATGGGACTCGCCATTACACCAGACCGATATCCTGAGAAGAATCAACCGTTTAAATCTTATGAGGAAAATTAGGAGGATGGCATGGAGTTAAGAGTGCTTCGTTATTTTATTACTATTGCTGAGGAGGGGAGTATCTCCAAGGCAGCTGAGAAGCTGATGATTACTCAGCCGACACTCAGTCGTCAGTTAAAAGATTTGGAGCAGGAACTTGGTGAACCTCTTTTTATCCGTGAACATATCAAGTCGCTTAATAAAGAAAACCAGGGCATCAGCTCTGGTTTTTTCTATTGCTTTTAATATTTTCATTTGTTAGAATGTAGGTGATGTGCGTGCTTGTCACGCCCTTTTTTCTGTGTCTTTTACGGCTTTAGTGGTTGTAAATAACTATAAAAATCTTAAAGGCATGGTAAATGCTAAAAAGAAAAGGAGAAATTTATGGCTTATATTTGGTCTTATCTCAGACGTTATCCTAAGTGGCTAGCAATGAATTTTACGGCAGCCATTTTATTTGTTATTGCTAACTTGGGTTTGCCGACGGTTCTTGCCAGAATGATTGATGAGGGAATAAACCGTGGTGATGTTGATAAGCTTTACGCTTATGCTTGGGTCATGTTTGGTGTAGTTTTGACTGGGATTGTTGGTCGTATACTTCTGTCCTATGCGGTTGGAAAGTTGACCACTACTATGGTGCAAGTCATGCGTAATGACATTTATGCTAAGCTTCAGGAGTATTCCCACCACGAGTATGAGCAGATAGGGGTATCCTCTTTGGTGACTCGTATTACATCAGATGCTTTTGTGCTTATGCAGTTTGCGGATCAGGTTCTTAAGCTAGGGGTTATCACTCCTTTGATGATGGTTTCCAGTGTCTTTTTGATTTTGACGACAAGTCCATCTTTGGCTTGGATTGTGGCAATTTCCTTGCCTTTCCTAGCCGTAGTAGTCTGGTATGTGGCGGTAAAAACACGTCCGCTTTCTGAGAAGCAACAGGCAACACTCGACAAGATTAACCAGTACGCTCGTGAAAATCTGACTGGACTTCGTGTCATCCGAGCTTTCGCTAGAGAAGATTTTCAAGAGAAGAAGTTTGCTTCTGAAAATGCTGTCTATGCGGATAATTCAAACAAGCTCTTTAAATTAACTGGTTTGACTGAGCCACTTTTTGTGCAAATCATCATCGCCATGATTGTGGCAATTGTTTGGTTTGCCCTTGAGCCATTAGGTTCTGGGACTTTGGCAATCGGGGATTTGGTTGCCTTTATTGAGTACAGTTTCCATGCGCTATTGTCTTTCCTTTTCCTAGCCAACCTCTTTACCATGTATCCTCGTACGGCGGTGTCTAGTGAACGTCTGCAGGAAATTATGGACATGCCGATTTCTATCAATCCAAATGAAGATGGCGTGACAGAAACCGAGACTAAGGGATATTTGGAATTTGACAATGTGACCTTTGCCTATCCTGGTGAAACTGAAAGTCCTGTCCTACACAACATTTCTTTCAAGGCAAAACCTGGTGAAACCATTGCCGTTATTGGGTCTACGGGTTCAGGAAAATCATCACTTGTACAGTTGATTCCACGCTTTTATGATGTGACACTTGGACGCATTCTTGTTGATGGTGTGGATGTTCGTGACTATAATCTTAAGGCTCTTCGTCGTAAGATTGGCTTTATTCCACAAAAAGCCCTGCTCTTTACAGGAACCATCGGTGAAAATATCCGTTATGGTAAGGAAAATGCCAGTCATGAAGAATTGAATCAAGCTACGGATGTCGCTCAGGCGAAGGAATTCATCGACAGCAAGGAAGAACGCTACGATTCTCACTTGGCTGAGGGTGGTAGCAACCTTTCTGGGGGACAAAAGCAACGTTTGTCAATTGCACGTGCTGTGGTTAAACGTCCTGATCTTTACATCTTTGATGATTCCTTCTCTGCCTTGGACTACAAGACTGATGCGACCTTGCGCCGTCGTCTGAAAGAAGTGACCCAGGATGCGACAGTCTTGATTGTGGCTCAACGTGTAGGGACTATCATGGATGCAGACCAGATTATCGTTCTTGATAAGGGTGAAATCGTGGGTCGTGGCCGCCACGAAGAGCTTATGGAAACCAATGAGATTTACCGTGAAATTGCCAATTCTCAACTAAATCAAAAGAGTCTTACAGAAGACTAGAAGGAGGTCAAAATGAAGAAAAATAAAATGCAAACAAATCATTCCTCAAGTTTTGGCCGCCTTTGGTCCTACTTGCAGGCTTATCGTTTCCCGCTTTACCTAGCCATTTTCCTGAAAATTGTTAGTGTTATCATGAGTGTTCTTGAGCCAGTGGTCATTGGTTTAGCTATTACCGAGTTAACTAAAAATACGCTGGCCATCATCAAAGGTGTGGAAGGTGCTCGTATCAACGTCTCCTATGTTGGTTGGGTTCTAGTTGTTTATCTCTTGCGTGGTCTTATTTATGAGTTGGCCGCCTACTATTCCAACTATTTCATGACCAATGCTGTGCAAGCAACGGTTCAAGATATGCGTAATGAGATGACTGAGAAAATCAATCGTACCTCAGTGTCATACTTTGATAAGCACCAGTTTGGGGACCTCTTGGGCCGCTTTACTAGTGACGTCGAGACAGTATCTAATGCCTTGCAGCAGTCATTCTTGCAGGTTGTTAATGCCGTCTTTACTCTAGCCTTGGTTATTGGAACAGTGCTTTACCTTAATCTTCAATTAGGAACTATAGTTGTCATCACTATTCCGATTACTTTCTTTGGTGCCCGCTTTATCATGAGTAAGTCTCAGCCCTACTTTAAACAGCAGGCTGATGCCCTAGGTACTCTTAATGGTTTTGTTCAGGAAAATCTGACCGGCTTCAATGTGCTTAAGCTATTTGGCCGTGAGGATAGATCCTTGGACGACTTTAAAGAAATCACGGAAGACCTTCAGAAGGTAGGCTTTAAGGCTAATTTCATTTCAGGACTTATGATGCCGGTTCTTAACGGTTTATCTGACTTGACCTATCTAATTGTCGCTGTTCTAGGTGGTTTGCAAGTCTTGGCTGGTCGTCTGACGATTGGTAATATGCAGGCCTTTGTTCAGTACGTTTGGCAGATTAACCAACCTATTCAGAACTTGACTCAGTTGGCTGGGCAATTGCAGAGTGCTAAATCTTCCTTGGACCGTATTTTCCAACTGATGGATGAACCAGACGAGGCTAATGATGCTACTGAAGTGCTTGAAGGAGATTTGACCGGTCAAGTTAGCTTTAAGCATGTAGACTTCCAGTATGTGGCTGATAAACCTTTGATTCGTGACTTTAATCTTGAAGTCAATCCTGGCGAAATGGTCGCTATTGTCGGCCCAACTGGTGCCGGAAAATCAACGATTATCAATCTTCTCATGCGTTTCTATGATGTGACTGCAGGTTCTATCTCGGTTGATGGTCATGATATTCGTAACTTATCACGTCAGGATTATCGTAAACAGTTTGGTATGGTGCTTCAGGATGCTTGGCTCTTTGAAGGAACTATCAAGGAAAATCTTCGTTTTGGTAATCTTGAGGCAACTGATGAAGAAATTGTTGAAGCCGCTAAGGCTGCCAATGTGGACCACTTTATCCGTATGCTACCTGGCGGTTATAACATGGAAATGAACCAGGAATCAAGTAACATTTCACTGGGACAAAAGCAACTTTTGACCATTGCGCGTGCGCTTTTGGCTGATCCTAAAATCTTGATTTTGGACGAGGCAACCTCATCAGTTGATACTCGTCTGGAACTCTTGATTCAAAAGGCTATGAAGACTCTCATGCAGGGTCGAACAAGCTTTGTCATTGCCCACCGCTTATCAACGATTCAAGAAGCAGACAAGATTTTGGTCCTTAAAGATGGTCAAATCATCGAACAAGGGAACCATGAATCCCTCCTTGCAGATAAAGGCTTCTATTACGACTTGTATAATAGCCAGTTTGCAGAGAAATAAATAAAAAATCCATCAGTTCATAGCTGGTGGATTTTTTCTGAATTTGACGAGCAATAAAAGAGACTTCTCCTATAGGGAAAAGTCTCAAAATCAATATTATTTCTCAGCAGGTCGTGTGACGAACATGGCATCTCCGAAACTGAAGAAGCGGTAGCGTTCTTGGACGGCGTGTTTATAGGCATCAAGGACGAATTCACGGCCAGCAAAGGCTGAAACCAACATCACCAAGGTTGATTTTGGAAGGTGGAAGTTGGTTGAAAAGGCATCTACGACTGTGAATTGGTAGCCTGGTTTGATAAAGATATTGGTCCAGCCTGAGTCGGCTTGGAGTTGACCATCGTATTTATTGCCGATTGTTTCTAGTGTTCGAATAGAGGTTGTTCCCACTGCAATGATGCGTCCTCCAGCGGCTTTGACACTATTGAGTGTATCGGCAGCGTCTTGGCTGAGGGTGTAAAATTCTGAGTGCATCTCATGTTCGTCGACATTATCGACAGAAACAGGTCGGAAGGTTCCCAGTCCAACGTGAAGGGTGAGGTAGACCAATTTTACACCTTTAGCTTCAATCTTTTGAAGTAATTCAGGAGTGAAATGGAGGCCAGCTGTAGGAGCAGCGGCAGAGCCATTTTCCTTGGCATAGACCGTTTGGTAACGGTCACGGTCTTCTAATTTTTCATGGATATAAGGTGGCAGTGGCATCTCGCCCAAACTTTCCAAGACCTCAAGGAAGATACCGTCGTAGCTAAATTCTACGATTCGACCACCGTGATCTAGTTCCTCAGTGACAGTGGCAGTCAAGCGGCCATCGCCAAAACTGACTTTAGCACCTACTTTAAGGCGTTTGGCTGGTTTGGCCAATACTTCCCATTTATCCCCTTGGGTATTTTTCAAAAGTAGGAATTCCACATGGCCGTGGGTATCAGGCTTTTCACCATATAGGCGGGCTGGAAGCACACGTGTATTGTTCATGACCAAGGCATCGCCAGGGTTAAGCTGGTCGATGATGTGGTCAAAGTGGGTATCAGTCATTTCCTTGGTTACAGGATCAATGACCAAGAGTTTAGAGGCATCACGTTGTTCCAATGGGGTTTGAGCAATCAGTTCCTCTGGCAGTTCAAAATCAAAATCGTTTGTATTCATTTCTTTCCTCGTTTAAAAATGTTCAGCCTTTTTATTATAGCACGATATAGGGCGACCGTCATTAAAGGAGTTGAGTGAAAGCGCTTGACAAAAAGGTTAAAAAAAGAGATAATAAAGAAAATGGTATATACCAATATTGAGGTGAATAGAATGAAAAAGATTTTAGTTAAGAATCAAGTTGAGGGAGGCCAAGTTGCCTTTGATCTTCTTAAAGAGAGCCTTGCAGCAGGTGCTCAAACATTGGGCTTGGCGACAGGTAGTTCACCTATCGCTCTTTACCAAGAGATGGTTGAAAGCGACGTGGATTTTTCAGAACTTTACAGCGTCAATTTGGATGAATATGTTGGACTAGCACCAGACCATGAGCAGAGCTACCATGCCTTTATGAAGGCTCAACTCTTTGATGCTAAGCCATTTAAGGAGAGCTTCTTGCCTGACGGCATGGCTGAGGACTTGGAGCAGGCGGCTAAGGATTACGATGACGTCTTGGCACAACATGCCATTGACCTGCAAATCCTAGGAATCGGAAGTAATGGGCATATTGGTTTTAATGAGCCAGGTACGCCTTTTGATAGTCAAACTCATGTGGTCGACTTGACTGACAGCACCATTGAAGCCAATAGCCGTTTCTTTGCTAGTCGTGATCAGGTTCCTACTAAGGCTATTTCGATGGGAATTGCTTCTATTATGGCTGCTAAGAAGATTATCTTGTTTGCCTATGGTGACAAGAAGGCAGATGCCATTTTCAAGATGGTCAAGGGTCCTGTGACAGAGGAAGTACCAGCTAGTGTCCTACAAAATCATCCAGATGTGACTCTTATCCTAGATGAGGCAGCCGCTGCGAAATTGTAATGCTATCTTGTGGAAAATCAATCCACGAAACTCAGGTTGAGGCATTTAGCGCTCAGCCTTTTTCTTTTGTGAAAAGTCACTTCCAAGCAAATCAATTGCCTAGCCCTCTTTGATAGCGCTATAATAGTTAAGTTGACTTTGACTATCAAACAACAGATATAGATATTTCATAAAGAAAGAGGACATACAATGGCAAAACCTATTCGAGTATTGCTTTATTATAAATACCTTCCCATCGAAAATGCTGAGCAATTTGCGGCTGACCACTTGGCTTTCTGTAAGTCAATCGGTCTGAAAGGACGCATCTTGGTCGCCGACGAGGGAATTAATGGAACGGTTTCTGGTGACTATGAAACCACTCAAAAATACATGGACTATGTTCACAGCCTTCCAGGGATGGAGGACCTTTGGTTCAAGATTGATGAGGAAGAGGAGCAAGCTTTCAAGAAGATGTTTGTTCGCTACAAGAAGGAAATCGTTCACCTTGGTTTAGAGGATGATAACTTTGACAGCGACATCAATCCGCTTGAAACAACGGGTGCTTACTTGTCACCAAAAGAGTTTAAAGACGCCCTTCTAGATGAGGACACAGTTGTCCTTGACACACGTAATGACTATGAGTATGACCTTGGTCACTTCCGTGGAGCCATTCGTCCAGACATTCGCAACTTCCGTGAATTGCCACAATGGGTCCGTGACCATAAAGAAGAGTTCATGGACAAGCGCGTGGTTGTGTACTGTACTGGTGGTGTACGCTGTGAGAAATTTTCAGGTTGGATGGTCCGTGAAGGCTACAAAGATGTTGGTCAATTGCACGGTGGTATCGCGACTTACGGAAAAGATCCAGAGGTTCAAGGGGAGCTTTGGGATGGTAAGATGTATGTCTTTGACGAGCGTATTGCCGTTGACATCAACCATGTAGATCCTGTCGTTGTCGGTAAGGATTGGTTCGATGGGACGCCTTGCGAACGCTATGTCAACTGCGGTAACCCATTCTGTAACCGTCGTATGCTTGCTTCAGAGGAAAATGAAGACAAGTACCTTCGTGGCTGCTCACATGAATGCCGTGTTCACCCACGCAACCGTTATGTCTCTGAAAATGGTTTGAACCAAGAAGAAGTTGTCGAACGTCTTGCGGCAATTGGTGAAAGCTTGGATGTAACACCTGCTTAAGTTTAAATAGTGAAGAAGCTGAGAGAGTTCTCGGCTCTTTTTTTGCAATTTATTTCTAAAATAATGACATATATATATTGCAAATGAAAATATATAGTGTATAATTAAGATGAAAACAGATGGTGAACCTAGTCAATTTCGACGATAATATCAGATATGATGAAAAAGGAGGGGGCATGTGGCAAAGAATTTACGCTTAAAAGCAGCTCGAGCAGAGCATGATATGACCCAGGGTGACTTGGCAGAAGCGGTAGGTGCAACAAGACAAACCATAGGGTTGATTGAAGCTGGAAAGTACAATCCCAGTCTAGCCCTATGTATTGCCATTTGCAAAACACTGGACAGGACCTTGGATCAACTGTTTTGGGAGATTTAGGAAGGAAGTAAAGATGATGAAATTTAAGCTTGTTAATAATAAAGTTACAGATGAACGCGAAAAAGCTCTAAATAATAAAGTTGGTGCCGAATGTTTTTACATAATGATTGCAGGGACACTTGCATGCTTGGTCTATAGCTCCTTCTTTAACAAGGGGGTCATCACCTCTAATTACTTGACCTTTCCAATGTTGATAGCATGGATTTGGTCTATTTATAGATCTGAACGACTTAGTGTTAACACATTTGGGGGTTCCGGAATGACAGTCTTAGGTTGTTTACTGGTGACTGCGCTTATCACTCTTATGATAATGTCAGCTAACTATCGGTTTAACCACAATGTCTATCATAATAATCCCCTGGATCCTAGATATCTCATGGCTTGGCCACTTACTTATATTTTGTATATTCCCTTTGTCTTTTTTATGAATTGGTCTATCGTTGCATTGGGAAGATATGAGAGAAGACGTCTCGAAAAACAGCTGGACGATTTGGAGAATGAAGAATAAATAGTGATAGAATCAGACTGTTCTGTTTGGTCTGATTTTTTTATGTTATAATGGGTCCTAAAATTAAGGAGGTCACGTATGCTACTAACTGAATTTGATGCGAATAGACAAGCGATTATCAATCCCGAGGACTTGAATGAGCCTCTTGAGGGGTTTCCTAAAATAGCTGTGTCCTGTTTTTCTCGTTCGACCTTTCAACGAATGATTGAGATGTTTCCCCATGAACTTATCTATGAGACGTCCATGGCGAATGTGGCTATTCCGATTTATAAGCTTGTTATTGCAGAGCAGGAGTTGGCTCTTTTTAATGCACCTGTAGGCGCCTCTGCCTGTGTGGCTATTTTAGAGGATATTTTCGCCTTGGGAGCTGATAAACTTGTACTCTTTGGGACTTGTGGTGTTCTTGATGAAGATATTAAAGAGACTTCTATTATTATTCCTAGTCATGCCCTTAGAGATGAAGGGACGAGTTTTCACTATGTGGAAGCCAGCGATGAGATTGCGGTAAATGTGGGTGTTTTAGACCGTTTTCGTTCCTATCTCAATGAACGTCAGATTTCTCATAAGGAAGGCAAAGTTTGGACAACTGATGGCATTTACCGTGAGACGAATGGTAAACTCAAAGCTCGAAAGGCAGCAGGAGCCATTTGTGTGGATATGGAATGTTCAGCAGTTGCAGCTTTAGCAAAGTTTAGAGGTGTTGAGATCTGTCATTTCTTCTATGCTGCAGATCACCTTTCTGAAGGTAATTGGGATGCCCGTAACTTGATGAATCATGCAGATTTGGATGAAAAGGACAAGGTAGCTTTATTAGCATTGGAGTTTGCGTGTGACTGGAGTGAACCTTAAAAATTCTACTTTTTAGTTTTCTTATTTGTAATTATTCTAAATAACTGTTATAATACTATTTAGAATGATTCTAAATAAGGAGCAAATAAATTGGAAGATAAGAATTTTGCAGAGCGTTTAAATATTTTGAGAGCTGGTGTTTTAGGTGCCAATGATGGAATCATTTCCATTGCGGGAGTGGTTATCGGTGTGGCTAGTGCGACATCAAACATCTGGTTTATTTTGATTTCTGCCTTGTCAGCGATTTTTGCCGGTGCCTTTTCGATGGCCGGTGGCGAATATGTCAGTGTCTCAACGCAAAAAGATACCGAAGAAGCTGCCATCGCTAAGGAACAAGCTCTCCTGGATCGCTCACCTGAAGCAGCTAGAGAGAGTTTGTACCAAACCTTCCTCAGTCAGGGGGATTGCGAAACAGCAGCCGAAGTCAAGGTCAATCAAGCCTTCAGTAAAAATCCTATCAAGGTCTTGGTTGAAGAAAAATATGGAGTGGACTTGAATGAAATTACCAATCCATGGCATGCTGCCGTATCTAGTTTCTTGGCATTTTCAGTTGGTTCCTTGCCACCAGCACTAGCTATCATGCTGTTCCCAGAGCCTTACCGTATTCCTGTAACAGTGGTTGTGGTTGCCCTGACTTTGCTCTTGACTGGCTATATTAGTGCCAAGCTCGGAAAAGCACCTATTAAACAAGCTATGTTGCGTAATTTGACAGTGGGACTCTTGACCATGCTTGTGACCTTCTTGGTTGGGCATATCTTCCATGTGAATGTGTAATTGTTAGTAGTATAAGTCTACCTTTTAGGTAGGCTTTTTTAGTCTGCTAGACCAAGCTTATCCGTGGTACAATAGGGTTATGCGTTTAGATAAATTATTAGGACAGGCGGGCTATGGTTCTCGCAATCAAGTCAAGAAGCTTATTCGTAGCCGTCAGGTATATGTGGATGGCATCTTGGCTGAACAAGATAATCTTAATGTGGATGCTAGTCTTCAAACCATCACGGTTTCTGGTAAGGAACTGGAGCATGCGCCAGAAGTCTACTACCTTATGAATAAGCCAGCAGGTGTAGTGTCAGCTCGAAGGGACAAGGAACACCAAACAGTCATTGATTTGATTAAGCCTGAAGATCAGCGAGAGGGGCTTTATCCTGTTGGGCGATTGGATAGAGATACGGAAGGATTGGTGCTGATTACTAACAATGGTCCCTTGGGCTTTGCCCTGCTTCACCCACGTTATCATGTGGCTAAGACTTATTATGTCGAGGTCAATGATGTTCTGGGGCCTGATGCCCCTGCATTTTTTGAGTCTGGTGTTGTCTTTGAAGATGGGACTATTTGTCAATCAGCTCAGCTGGAAGTTTTAAGTTCTGCGAGTGACAAGAGCTGTGCTCGAATTACGATTTCGGAAGGCAAGTTTCATCAAGTGAAAAAGATGTTTTTGGCTTATGGCGTCAAGGTAACCTATCTTAAGCGTATTTCTTTTGGAGAGTTTAAGCTTGATGAAGGGATAGCTGTAGGTTCCTACCGAACGTTGACCGAAGCGGAAAAAGCAATCTTACGTACTTATCTTGGCTAGTCATTTCTTATTATTAAGGTATGATAGGAACTTTCAATCTCCTGATAGGTCTATCCTATCACTAGGCTTAATACTGTAAGGTCCATAACGACGGTCTTTTCTAGGGGTATAAGTGAAACTTATGGCATTCCATAAGTTTTTTTAATTTCTCAATCCTTGTTTCTGGTGGTATGATGGTATCAATTCGATTGAGAACTGAAGTAAGTCAGGAGCAATGACCAAGTCTAATCAGAGAGGGAGGTTCATTATGACAGAAGCATTTTATAATCATTTAGCAAAGACACGTCATCAGATTCACCAACATCCAGAGGTTTCTGAGGAGGAGCACGAGACGACAGTCTTTTTGAAAGGCTATTTGAGAAATCTAGGTATTGAGCCTTTAAATTATCCCTTGAAGACAGGACTTATCGCTGAGGTTGGGTCAGGTCATCCGATTATTGCTTTGCGTGCTGATATTGATGCCCTACCGATTAAGGAAAAGACAGGACTTCCTTATGCTAGCGACAATGGGGCCATGCATGCTTGTGGTCATGATTTTCACCAGACCTCTCTTCTCGGAGCTGCTCAGCTTTTAAAAGAAAGAGAAGCCGAGCTTAAGGGGACTGTTCGCTTGATTTTTCAACCAGCCGAGGAAAATTTCCAAGGGGCCTATCAGGTCATTGAAGCGGGTGGTCTTGACGGTGTGTCAGCTATCATCGGTTATCACAATAATCCTCACTTGAAACCTGGTCAGATTGGTCTTCGTTCGGGAGCTATCATGGCAGGTGTGGAGCAGTTTAGGGTTGATATTAAAGGTGTTTCGTCCCATGCGGCCCGTCCTGATTTGGGTGTGGATACGGTCTTGGTCACTACGATCATCATCAACAATTTACAACAGATTGTTGCTCGTACGGTATCGCCCTTTGAATCAGCAGTATTGTCAGTTACTCATATCGAAGTTGGAAATACCTGGAATGTTCTTCCAGCAGCAGGCTTTTTTGAAGGAACAATTCGTACCTTTGAGCCTAAGGTTCGTGAAGATGTCATTGCTCGCTTTGAAAAGGTTGTTCAGGCGACAGCGGATCAGTTTGGTGCTCAAGTTGACATTACTTGGGGTAATTCACCTTACGTGACCTACAATGACCAGACACTCACACCACTCATCTTTGAAAATTCTAAGGCCTTTGCAGAAGTGATTGAAACGCTGCCATCAACAGGGGGCGAAGACTTTGCGGCCTATCAAAAGGAAATACCAGGAGTCTTTGCCTTTGTTGGCTCAAATGGTGAAGAAAATGCACCAGACTGGCACCATGATGATTTCCTTGTGAAAGATGAGGCCTTGCCAGTAGCTGTGAATTACTATGTGGAAAACGCCCTTTTCCTACTTGACTATTTTAAGGAGAAAGGCAAATGACCATTCCCTTAATCGGTATTACCAGTAATGAAAACCCTGTTAGAGAGTTGAGAGCTTCACTGACGCCCCATTTATAGGTGTTCATTGGCATCCTGAGTTTCTCTTGGGACATAAGCTCTTAAAAGACCAAGGACTCTTTGATTATTTTGTTAAGAGTTTTAAATAAAGCTTAAGGACTTTAAATTGGTACTACTTTTGATATTGAAAAGGAGGACGTGCCTAAGGAAAAATATTCTTTTGATCATTTAGTTTACACTTAAGAACCCAGCCGATTGGTTGGGTTCTTTTGTCGTATTTTAGAAGCAAGATTTCAGGACTTAGAAAGGGAGGGAAGATTTTTCACTTGCTATTTTTGAGTTTTTTAGATAAAATGAAAGCGTTATCATTTCAAAATAATAGATAGGGAGTGGTCAAGTCATCTTTTTGATGGTTGACCTTATAACTTCCGAATAAGGAGAAACGTATGTTAATTGGTATTCCAAAAGAAATCAAAAATAACGAGAACCGTGTGGCTCTAACGCCTGCTGGTGTGCAAAGTCTTGTAGCTAAGGGACATGTCGTGTTAATCGAAACAAATGCAGGCCTTGGCTCTGGTTTTGCGGATGCAGATTATGCCAATCAAGGTGCTAAAATCGTTGCAACTGCTGCAGAAGCATGGGCAGCAGAACTTGTTGTTAAAGTTAAGGAGCCACTTGCTGAAGAATATGGCTTCCTTCGTGAGGATCTTTTACTCTTTACCTACTTGCACATGGCAGCAGCTCCAGAATTGGCAGATGCTATGGTCAATGCTAAGACAACAGGTGTGGCCTATGAAACAGTACGTGGCCAAGAAGGTCACCTACCACTTTTGGTTCCAATGAGTGAAGTTGCAGGACGTATGGCCGTTCAAATCGGTGCTCACTTCTTGACCAAACAAGAGGGTGGCTCTGGCGTTCTCCTAGGTGGGGTACCTGGTGTTCCTAAAGGGAAAGTGACTATTATCGGTGGTGGTGTCGTAGGGACACATGCAGCCCGCATTGCCCTTGGACTTGGAGCTCAAGTGACTATCCTTGATATCAGTGCTAAACGTTTGTCTGTCCTTGAGGAAGTCTTTGGTAGCCAAATTCAAACACTTATGTCGAATCCGCTCAATATTGAATCGAGTGTTCGTGATGCTGATGTGGTTATCGGTGCTGTTCTTATCCCAGGTGCTAAAGCACCGAAACTTGTTACTGACGATATGGTTAAACAAATGCGTCCAGGTTCTGTTATTGTTGACGTTGCCGTTGACCAAGGTGGGGTTGTTGCAACTGCGGATCGCGTGACCACTCACGATGAGCCCGTTTATGAAACACATGGTGTCCTTCACTATGCCGTTGCCAATATCCCAGGAGCTGTGGCACGTACGTCAACCATTGCCCTTACCAATGTCACTTTGCCTTATATCGAAGCCCTTGCAGGAAAAGGATTCAGAAAAGCCATTAACGACGACGAAGGTCTTTGTCAAGGGGTTACAACCTACCAAGGTCATATTACTAGCAAACCGGTTGCAAAGGGCTTAGACAGAGAGTATACATCAATTGATGAATTGGCATAAATAAATTATTTAGCATAAACAAAGAGGAGTCGTACCATGATTTGGTTGGCTCTTTTTTTGTGATCTGAGATAAGAAGTGAATTATTTTTTTGCTAGTTGATGGGTGAGTACTCGCAAAGGATGGATTTTTTTCTAATTTTGGTCTTATTTTATGCTATAATGAGTAGAAATATTAAGGGGAGTAATGAGTATCTATAATGCTTGCCATTAGGAGGTTTTATCGTGGCCAACCATATTCGCGTTTTCACAGCAATTGTTTTCTCTCAGCTTGTCGTTCTTTATTTTGGTTTTCGTATGGATGTCTCTTTGACTGAACTGCTAACTACAGTAGTTGTGGCATCCCTGGTTGAGATTATTTATCATGTGAGGCTTGTTCGTAAGATAGGAGCCAATATTTCTTTTGAGACTTTTTGGAAAAACTGTGACCAACTTTTTAGAAAAAATGCTGTGCTGTTGGCTATTTTACTTTGTGACCTGCTTATTTTTAAAGGTGGGGATTTCATGGCCTTCATTCTTTGGCAAGTTACCTTTGTTGTCTTGGTAAGTATTATCATCATGGCATCAAATAATGCACCGGACGCATGATAATACTTAAATCTTGCAATGAAAGAGTGTAGATAATGTATAGTATTCACAGAAATCATTTGTCAGACCAGGGCGTTGACTATGTCACCTTTGGTCGAGGAGATAAGGTTCTCGTTATCATTACGGGATTAAGTTTGCAAGGCTTAAGTGATATGTCTGACCTTGCCATTTACTCGTTATTTTATCGATACGCTAAGGAGTATAAGGTCTATATTTTTGATAGAAAAGACCATATCGAAGAAGGTGTTTCAATTGAGAATATGGCTGATGACCTCTACCATTCTTTACAAGAATTGCATATTGCTAAGGCCTCTATCATAGGCATATCACAAGGTGGTATGATTGCTCAGCTGTTTGCTATCAAGTATCCTCAAAAGGTGACTAGTCTGGTGTTAGCTCTGACATTCTCTCGAAATAATGATATCAGTAGAGAGACTATCGGAGGCTGGATTGAGATGGCTAAAAATGGTGAGATGGCTAAGCTCAATAAGGATTCAATGTGTAAAACATTTTCGTCTCCTATTTTAAAGAAATTATATGTGATTAATAAACTATTCTTGAAGACTGTGAGTGTTGAAAAACAAGAACGATTTGTCCGTTTAGCCAACTCTATTCTTGAGTTTGATTGCCATAAGTCCCTTGATAAAATTACCTGCCCGACTCTTGTCTTGGGAGCTAAAAATGATTTGGTTCTGGGAGTGGATGGTGCAAGGGAACTTGCAAATAGCATTCCAAATGCTTCCTATTATGAATTTAGCAAACTGGGGCACGCGGCCTTTATTGAAAGTAAGCAATTTAATAAAATGATATTAGAATTTCTGCGAAAGAATGCTTAGGTAGTGGACTGATAGAAACCTATTAAAATAGAATGAGAAAGGGGTTACAGTGGAGCTTGTAGCCTCTTTTTATTTTCGGTTCAATTGTGTGCAGTCTGAAAAATTAAATGATAGAATGGCAATAGATAGGAGGACACAGAAATGTTAAACTATGATTTGATTGTTATCGGTTTCGGTAAAGCCGGTAAAACTCTGGCTGCTAAGATGAATGCGGCTGGTAAGAAAGTTGCTGTCATCGAGCGCAGTAAAGCCATGTATGGTGGTACTTGCATTAATATTGCGTGTATCCCAACTAAGACCATGATTGTAGCGGCTGAGAAGGGCTGGTCTTTTGAGGACACTATGAAAGAACGTGGTGCGGTGACTGGTCGTCTTAATGCTAAGAATTATAAAATGTTGGCAGACAATGGCGTTGATGTCATTGATGCAGAGGCACATTTTGTGTCAAATAAGGTTATTGAAGTAGTAGCTGGTGATGACCGCCAAGAGCTTACAGCTGAGACTATTGTTATCAATACTGGTGCTGTGTCTAATGTCTTACCTATTCCTGGTTTGACAACAACTGAGCATGTCTACGATTCAACTGGTATTCAAACCCTTAAAGCCTTGCCAAAACGTCTGGGTGTCCTAGGTGGTGGTAATATCGGTCTTGAATTTGCTGGCCTTTATAACCGTTTGGGAAGCCAAGTGACTGTCTTGGATGCTGCGACTAGCTTCTTGCCACGTGTGGAGCCATCTATTGCTAAGTTGGCCAAGGAATACATGGAAGAGGATGGCATTGTCTTTGAGCAAGGTGTTAAAACTTCTGAAGTTAAGAATGACGGGGATGAAGTTGTCGTTGTTACTGACAAAGGTGAGTTTCGTTTTGATGCTCTCCTCTATGCGACAGGACGCAAGCCTAATATCGAACCCCTTCACTTGGAAAATACAGATATTGCCTTGACTGAACGTGGTGGTATCCAGGTCAATAAACATTTGGAAACAAGTGTTCCCGGTGTCTTTGCAGTGGGGGATGTTAATGGTGGTCTCCAATTCACTTACATTTCACTAGATGATTTCCGTATTGTCTTTAATTACTTGACAGGGGATGGTAGCTATAACCTTGAAACACGTGGAGCATTTCCAACTGCCATGTTCCTCAACCCACCTTTGGCACAGGTTGGCCTTACTGAAGACCAAGCCAGAGCAGCAGGTGGACCAGTTGCTGTCAAGGAACTTCCAGTTGCTGGCATGCCTCGTGGTCATGTTAACGGTGATTTGCGCGGTGCTTTCAAAGCTGTAGTAAATCCTGAAACTAAGGAAATTTTGGGAGTGACCCTCTTTGGTCAAGAATCTCATGAAATTATCAATCTAATTACCCTAGCGATGAATCATCACATTCCATATACAGATTTGGCTAAACAAATCTTTACTCACCCAACTATGGCTGAGAACCTAAACGATTTGTTTGCGATTTAAAATGAAAAGAGCCGAGAGGCTCTTTTTTGTGAGTATATCATCCATACAAAGCGACACTCTAGGTTAGATGTCGCTTTTTTTGCGCTTTGATGATAAGATAGAAGTGCTATAAGAAAATTCTTTATATTGGTGCTCTTTGTCTCCTTTGAATGCATGATTGACCTTGAGTCACCACTAGAATCTGTATGAAAAATCTAGAAAGACACTCGCCTGCAAATTCGTCTGTGAGTGTGTGTAATTTATGACTAAGAAAGTAGGAGTGGGCAAGGCTCACAGTAAGATTATTTTGATGGGGGAGCACTCGGTCGTTTATGGTCATCCTGCCCTTGCCCTCCCTCTTAAGGATATTGAGGTTGTCTGTCAGATTCAGGCGGCTGAGACTCCTTTGACGCTCAAGGCTCAAGATCCCTTGACGACGGCGATTTTTTCAGCTCTTAATTATCTGAAAATCAAGAATCAGCCTATTAGCTATGCTATTAAGTCTAGTGTCCCTGAAAAGCGTGGCATGGGGTCGTCTGCGGCTGTAGCCATTGCGGCAATTCGAGCGGTCTTTGATTATTTTGATCAGGAGCTTAGCCAGGAGACCTTGGAAATGCTAGTTCATCAGGCGGAGACCATTGCCCATAGTAAACCTAGTGGTTTAGATGCAAAGACCTGCTTGAGTGACAAAGCCATTAGCTTTACGCGTAATATCGGTTTCAAGGAAATCGAGGTCAATTTAGGTGCCTATCTGGTCATTGCTGATACGGGTATCCATGGAAATACCCGTGAGGCTGTGGAAAAGGTTGAGGCCATTGGTTTAGATGCCTTGTCAGATCTCAACCAACTGGGCGAATTAAGTCAGAAGGCAGAACGCGCCCTCAAAGCCAAGGATCAAAAGCTTCTTGGGAAACTCATGTCTCAAGCCCATAATCATCTTAAATCTTTAGGGGTATCTTGTGATTTGTCGGATCTTCTAGTAGCAACTGCTCTGGAGCATGGTGCACTGGGAGCCAAGATGTCAGGTGGAGGACTTGGTGGCTGTATTATTGCCCTGACAAGTACCAAAGACCAAGCCCGAACGATTGCTAAAAAACTTCAAGAAAAAGGAGCCGTAAACACGTGGATAGAAAGCCTGTAAGCGTCAAATCGTACGCAAATATTGCTATTGTCAAATACTGGGGTAAGGCGGATGCGGAGCGTATGATTCCTTCAACCAGTAGTATCTCACTGACTTTGGAAAATATGTATACGGAAACCAAGTTATCTTTTCTGCCTGAGGATGCGACTGGTGATGTCATGTATATCGATGATGAGCTTCAAGGGGAAAAAGAAACAATCAAGGCCAGCAAGGTTTTAGACCTCTTCCGTACTAATCCAAACCAACATGTCAAGATTGAAACATGGAACAACATGCCAACAGCTGCAGGTCTATCATCAAGTTCCTCAGGACTTTCTGCCCTAGTTAAAGCAGCTAACGAGCTCTTCCAAGTCGGAAAAACGCAGTCTGAATTAGCTCAAATTGCCAAGTTTGCTTCAGGTTCGTCATCACGGTCCTTCTTTGGACCATTGGCAGCCTGGGACAAGGATAGTGGTGAGGTTTACCCGGTTGAAACAGACCTTAAATTGGCCATGATTATGCTGGTTTTGACAGATCAAAAGAAACCCGTATCAAGCCGGGACGGTATGAAATTGTGCACCGAAACATCGACCTCTTTCCCAGAGTGGATTAAACAGTCTGAGCAGGATTACAAGGATATGTTAGACTACCTCAAGGCTAATGATTTCCAAGCAGTCGGTGAGCTCACTGAAGCTAATGCTCTTCGTATGCACCAAACCACAAGCACGGCTAACCCACCATTTTCATATCTAACGGAAGCCTCTTATCAGGCTATGGACAAGGTTAAGGCCCTCCGTGCTTCTGGTGAGCAGTGTTACTTTACTATGGATGCAGGACCAAATGTTAAGGTGCTCTGTCTGGAAGAAGACCTAGACCGCCTAGCAGATCACTTCCGTAAGGACTATCAGGTCATTGTTTCACGTACCAAGGAGTTGCCAGATGCCTAAGCAGTCGGTCAATCAGGTCACAGTAAAAACAGGTGGGAAACTCTACATTGCTGGAGAATACTCAGTCTTAACAGCTGGGCAGACAGCCCTAATCCAATTTATTCCCATTTTCATGTCAGCAGATGTCAAGGAAGCACAAACTACCCAGTTGTCCTCAGACATGTTTGACTATAGTGTGGGCCGTGAGCTAGACGCAAATTACGCCCTCATTCAAGAGGCTTTGAATACTTTTGAGGCCTTTTGTGGTGAGAAGTTACCCGCTCTGGACCTTTCCATCACAGGAAAGTTGGAACGAGATGGGGTTAAATTTGGTATCGGTTCTTCGGGTTCTGTTGTGGTATTGACCCTCAAGGCCTTGGCAGCAGCCCTTCAGAAAGACTTATCCAAAGACATTCTCTTTAAGCTAGCTAGCTACACCCTCCTCAAGCAAGGAGATAATGGTTCTATGGGAGATTTAGCTTGTATCGTATACGAGAGCCTGATTTCCTATCGTTCCTTTGACCGTGCAAAAATAGCAGAGCTTATAGATCAAATAACTCTAACAGAGCTTTTGGAAAAAGACTGGGGCTATCGTATCAGTCCTGTAGTGCCAGTTCTCAAAGCTCACTTTTTGGTGGGGTGGACCAAGCAAGCTGCTATTTCAAAAGACATGGTTAAAATGGCCAAATCTCGCATATCAAGAAAGTATTTAAGTGAAACAGAAGTTGCCGTCCAAGATGCCCTCAAGGCACTGGAAACAGGAAATAAGAATTTACTTAAGAGCAGCCTTCAAACTGTCAGTGACCAGTTGGAATCACTTAGTCCAGATATTTATGTGGACAAGCTGAAAAAACTCAAAGAAGCTGAGCAAGGCCTAGATGCCATTGCTAAGTCCTCTGGAGCAGGAGGTGGAGACTGTGGTATTGCCTTTGCCTTTGACCAAGCTAGCCGAGATAGCCTAGTTGATCGCTGGCAGCAGGAAGGTATAGAGCTTTTGTATGAGGTTTAGGGGTAAGCTAAGTAGACATTATCACGCAAGAAAGTAAAGAAATAACCTATGACAAATCGTAAAGACGATCACATCCGTTATGCCCTCAAGTACCAGTCGCCCTACAATAGTTTTGACGATATGGAACTTATCCACAAGTCTCTACCGACTTATGATTTAGATCAGATTGACTTGTCCACACATTTTGCGGGACGAGATTGGAATTTTCCCTTTTATATCAATGCCATGACAGGTGGTTCTGCCAAGGGTGGGGCTGTCAATCGAAAACTAGCTGAGGTGGCCAGTCGAACAGGTATTCTCATGGTGACAGGTTCCTACAGTGCTGCTCTAAAGGGGGAAGCACCAGAATCCTTTGACTATCGCCAAGAGTTTCCAGACTTAGACCTAGCGACTAATATCGGTGTGGATAAGTCTGTGGACCTGGGCATTAAGACGGTGGAAGCTATGAAACCAGTCTTTTTACAGCTCCATGTTAATCTTATGCAGGAGCTTCTCATGCCTGAGGGAGAGCGTATTTTCCATACCTGGAAGGAAAATGTGGCGGCTTATGCACAGAAAATAGAGTGCCCACTTGTCCTCAAGGAGGTCGGCTTTGGTATGGATGTGGAAACCATTCGTTACGCCATGTCTCAGGGCATCAAAACTGTGGATATCTCAGGTCGTGGTGGAACTAGCTTTGCCTATATTGAAAATAGTAGAGGCGGTAACCGAGATTACCTAAATGACTGGGGACAAAGTACGGTTCAGACCCTCCTGCAAGCCCAAGACCTTCGTGAAGCTGTGGAAATCTTAGCCTCTGGTGGCGTGCGCAATCCACTTGATATGGTTAAATGTCTGGTCTTAGGAGCAAAAGGTGTAGGGCTCTCACGAACAGTGCTTGAATTGGTGGAACGTTACCCTGTGGATAAGGTTGTGGCTATCGTTAATGGCTGGAAGGACGACCTTCGTCTCATCATGTGTGCCCTCGATTGTCGCACTATTGATGAGCTAAAATCTGTTGATTACATCTTACACGGTAAGCTGCAAGGGACATATATCAAGCAAGGAAAGTAGGAAAGAGCCAAGTGCTCTTTTTTAATTTTTAAAGATGGTAAAACAATTTCTCTAGGCGATGATATTATGGAGACATGATTTTAACACCGGTCAAGGATAAATAATGACATTCTTGATTTGACTTGTTTCTAGCGAGCAAAGCGAGCACTTAACGAGACTTTCCGCTGTGAGAAAAGTTCTAGAAATACAAGTATTTCTAGAACTCGGAATTTTTGAGAGTAAAACAGTTTGGGGAACTGTTTTAGCCTGAGCCTAGAAATTAAAAAGTGAAGGGGCTCAAAAATTAGTCATGGAGCTTCGAAGAAGTTCGCTGACGTCCCTACTCACTTAAGGAAAGTCTAAAAAAATCCATTTTACAAAAGAATATCTTACAAAAAAGAGCGGAAGCTCTTTTTTTATTACCCACTCAAGCAAAAAAGTAACTTTTCCCCTTGACAAGTTACCGCCTTAGGAGTATTATTTTCAGTGAAATACGGTAGGTGAGGCTACCACAAGGATACGGATGACTACCGCAAAGCAGTGGAGACACTACTCGTTGGTCAACAGTCCTGATCGCCAAGGTCAAGACTAAGCTCATTTCATCGCCTTGCGGAGCTAAAGCTTGAACGGTCCATTTTTTGACAGAATCTATTAAAAAATCAACCTCGAGTTTATAGAGTCTTACCTGTATATGGGTAGGACTCTTTTCTTTTGTCTGAGGTTCACCCACTATGTAAAAAAATGAAAGGAGAAACCTATGAGACTAATCGACGATCACCCCGAACCGCACCTAACCAGTCAATCGCTGATTAGTGTCTTAGGGACTCCATAAGTGATTGGCTCCTGATTAAATAAGGAGATTCCAATGTCAACAAATAAAGAAAGACTTATTGCTGCTCTTCAAGAGCCACTTGAAACAACCCTTACTCGCTACAAGACTCATTTGGATGGCTTGAAGGAAGACCAAGTAGAAGAAAACCGTGACCTTTATGGGGAAAATGTCATAACCAAAGGACAAGAGGATTCTATCATCAAAAAGATTTATGAATCTATCATCAATCCCTTTACTGTTATTCTCTTAGTCATTGCTCTGGTTTCCTTTATCACCAATGTCTGGCTTGCTAAACCGGGTGAAGAAGACCCAACGACTTCTATCATCATTGTCACTCTAGTTTTGATATCTGGTGGTATCCGTTTTATTCAAGAACTTCGTAGCGACAAGGCTGCCAGTAATTTGTCTCGCATGATTGTCAATACAGCAACAATACTTCGAGATGGCAGTGAGCAAGAAATCCCAATTGATGAAATTGTGGTTGGAGATGTGGTCAAACTAAGTGCGGGAGATATGATTCCGGCTGATGTGGTCTTACTAGATTCTCGTGATTTCTTTGTTCAACAGTCTGGCTTGACAGGTGAAAGCGATGCTGTGGAAAAAGCTTGTCTGGCTAAAGCAGATGGTCAAAATCTAGAGAGCCTGCTTGAAAGTGAGAGCCTTGCTTTCATGGGAACTAATGTTATCTCTGGTCGTGCAACTGCCTTGGTTTTAGTTGTTGGTGATGAAACCATGATGGGAGCAATTGAGCAGACCATCAATACTTATGACGAACCAACTTCATTTGAACGTGAGATGAATTCCATTTCTTGGCTCTTGATTCGACTCATGTTGGTTATGGTTCCTGTTGTTTTTGTGATTAACGGTTTAACAGATGGGGACTGGCTTGAAGCCGGCGTCTTTGCCCTTAGTGTGGGAGTCGGTTTGACCCCAGAAATGTTGCCGATGATTATCACAGCCAGTCTTGCCAAGGGTTCTATCATTATGGCCAAGGAAAAGGTGGTCATCAAAAAACTTAATGCTATTCAAGACCTAGGGGCTATCGACATCCTTTGTACGGATAAGACAGGAACCCTGACTCAGGATGAAATCGTTCTTGAGTACCCTCTTGATATCCATGGTGACCTTGACCTATCAGTACTTCGGAGAGCCTATCTTAATTCTTATTTCCAAACTGGCTTAAAAAATCTTATGGACCGTGCCATTATTAGCCGAACTGAAAGAGAAGCTAAGAAACATGACATCGTTCGTGACCTTGACCAGACCTTCCACAAGATTGATGAGCTACCTTTTGATTTTGAACGTCGTCGCATGAGTGTCATTGTTCAAGACACTGATGGATTTGTTAGCATGGTGACAAAAGGTGCCCTTGAAGAAATGCTCTCTGTTTCTAACTATGTGGAATACAAGGGAGACATTATCCCATTGACTGACGATGTTCGTGAGGAAGTCCTTGCGGAAGTTGCACAGTTGAATGAACAAGGTTTGCGTGTTCTCGGTGTTAGCTACAAATCACAACTTAATGAAAATGACGTCTTTAGTGTTGAAGATGAAAGTGATATGATTTTGACGGGATATCTTGCCTTCCTTGACCCACCAAAACCATCAGCAGCACCTGCTATCAAGGCTTTGGCGGAATATGGTGTGACCACAAAAATTTTGACTGGAGACAATGATAAGGTGACACAGGCTGTCTGTGAAAAAGTTGGTCTAGATGTGACGCACATTCTACTTGGAAGTGATCTTGATACCATGTCAGATCAAGATTTGGCTAAGGCTGTGGAAACGACAACAGTCTTTGCTAAGTTATCCCCAGACCAAAAGGCACGAATTATCCTAAGCCTTAAGGAAAATGGGCATAAGGTAGGCTATATGGGTGATGGTATCAACGATGCCCCATCCATGAAGGTGTCAGATGTGGGGATTTCTGTGGATACAGCTGTTGATATCGCCAAAGAAACTGCAGATGTTATCTTGCTTGATAAGGATTTAATGGTCTTGGAAAAGGTTTGGTTGAAGGACGGAAGGTCTATGCTAATATGACCAAATATATCAAGATGACCGTTTCTTCAAATTTCGGGAATATCTTTTCTCTCCTCTTTGCCAGCATTTTCTTACCATTCCTACCAATGGCACCTGTGCATTTGATTGTCCTAAATCTTGTCTATGATATCTCTTGTATCGCCCTTCCATTTGACAATGTGGACAAGGAATTTCTTAAAGAGCCACATATCTGGGAAGCCAAATCAATCATGCGTTTCATGGCTTGGATAGGACCTATTTCGTCCGTATTTGATATTTTGACATATATCTTGCTCTATTTCATCATTGTGCCAATGATTTTGGGGCATGGCTATGTTCATGGTTCACCAGAAGCAGCAGCCTTTATCATTATTTTCCAAACAGGTTGGTTTATCGAATCTATGTGGTCTCAAACCATGGTTATCCACATGTTACGTTCACCAAAACTACCATTTATTCAAAGTCACCCAGCACTATCAGTTGTTGTGACAACCTTATTTGCTGCTTTCTTTGTGACTTCTCTTCCATACAGTCCATTGGCTAGTCTCTTAAAACTCAGCCATCTAAACGGTCTCTATTTCATTCTCTTGTTTATCATCATTACTTTGTATATGCTTAGTGTTACCTTTGTGAAGCATATCTATATTAAGAAATACAAAGAATGGTTATAGGATAACTATTCTTAGAAAAAGAGCGTCAGCTCTTTTTCATTACCTTTCATTCTGCCAAAACCTTTTCATTTATGGTATAATAGGGCGATTATAGATAATCAGAGGCCCTAAAAAACGTCAGTTATGAGGACATATTTTCTAAGAAATGAGAGACTATGTTTTCAAGGCCCCTTTCTTTCGTAGGCTATCCCAGTGGGAGGTGGAGGCCCTGAGATTTGGGGCTCAAGGCTAAGACCGTCACGAAAGAAATCATCACAAAAAATATTAAGAAGGAAAAAGAAAATGAGTAATTACGCTATTATCCTTGCTGCGGGTAAAGGAACTCGCATGAAATCAGATCTTCCAAAAGTATTGCACAAGGTTTCGGGCATCACTATGCTTGAGCACGTCTTCCGTGCAGTTTCAGCTATCGAACCAGCTAAAAACGTTACTGTTATTGGTCACAAGGCTGAACTTGTTCGTGAGGTTTTGGATGGTCAATCTGCCTTCACTATGCAAACTGAGCAGTTGGGGACTGGTCACGCAGTAATGATGGCTGAAGAAGAGTTGGCTGGACTTGAAGGGCAAACGCTTGTTATCGCCGGTGACACGCCTTTGATTACTGGTGAAAGCCTTAAAAACCTTATTGATTTCCATGTTAATCACAAAAATGTTGCCACTATCTTGACTGCAACTGCAGACAATCCATTTGGTTATGGTCGTATTATCCGTAACGAAAATGGCGAAGTGACTAAGATTGTTGAGCAAAAAGATGCCAACGAATTCGAACAACAGGTCAAAGAAATCAATACAGGGACTTATGTCTTTGACAATAAACGTCTCTTCGAAGCACTTAAAAATATCAACACTAACAACGCTCAAGGGGAATACTATTTGACTGATGTTATTTCTATTTTCCGTGAGAATGGTGAAAAAGTAGGTGCCTTCACTCTTCGTGACTTTGAAGAAAGTCTCGGGGTTAACGACCGTGTTGCCTTGGCTACGGCAGAAGATGTTATGCGTCGTCGCATCAACCAAGCTCACATGGTTAATGGTGTTACTTTCCAAAATCCAAACGCTACTTATATCGATGTGGATGTGGAAATTGAGCCAGACGTTGTCATTGAAGCCAATGTTACGCTTAAAGGGCAAACTAAAGTCGGTGCAGAGTCAGTGCTTACCAATGGGACTTATATTGTTGATTCAACTATCGGTGCCAATACTGTTATCACTAACTCTATGATTGAGCACTCAGTGGTTGAAGAAGGTGTTACTGTTGGTCCATTTGCCCATGTTCGTCCGGATTCAATTCTCAAAGAAGGCGTTCATATCGGTAACTTCGTCGAGGTTAAGGGTTCTACCATCGGTGAAAATACTAAGGCTGGTCACTTGACCTACATTGGTAATGCGGAAGTTGGTTCTGACGTTAACTTTGGTGCTGGAACAATTACCGTTAACTATGATGGTCAACATAAATTCAAGACCCAAATTGCTAACAACGTCTTTATCGGAAGCAATTCAACCTTGATTGCACCGCTTGAAATTGGGGATAACGCCCTTACAGCAGCTGGTTCAACCATTACAGAGAATGTTCCAGCTGACAGCGTCGCCATTGGACGTGGCCGTCAGGTCAATAAAGAAGGCTATGCCATTAAGAAACCTCACCACCCAAGCCAACAAAAGTAGGCTTAAGGCTATCTGAGCTTGGTTGTTCTTATAAAACCAGCTTAGAATGAGGTCAGAAGTAAAAGGAGTCAATTCATGGAGTTTGAAGAAAAAACACTCAAACGTGAGTCAAAATTTAAGGGACATATTTTTGAAGTTGCAGTAGACGAAGTCCTCTTGCCAGACGGTAAGACAGCTGGTCGTGAACTCATCTTCCACAAGGGAGCAGTAGCTGTTTTAGCGGTTACCCCAGAAGGAAAAATCATTATCGTCAAGCAATACCGTAAGGCTATTGAGGCGGTTTCCTACGAGATTCCTGCGGGTAAACTGGAAGTCGGTGAAGCTGGTGAAGAGATGGCTGCAGCAGCGCGTGAACTTGAAGAGGAGACTCAGTATAAGGGTGATCTCGAATTGATTCATGAGTTTTACACAGCCATTGGTTTCTGTAATGAAAAAATCAAGCTCTATGTGGCTACAAACCTCAAGCCTGTTGAAAATCCACGCCCACTTGACGAAGATGAGTTTCTTGAAATCTATGAGTTGACTTATGAGGAGTGTATGGAACTCGTAGCTTCAGGTGCAATTCAAGATGCTAAAACCATCATCGCTCTCCAATACTATGCACTTCATTTTGGAGGAAAATAAGTTATGAGTAAGCCACTTTTGACTGACGATGTCATTGAGCAGGCTAAGCGTGGGGAAATCGATTTAGAGGAACAACCTTATTATGAGGACTATGATCAAGAGTTCTACGATGAGGATTATGAGGCTGATTACCAGCCTTCGGCCTACAAGAGCCGTCGAATTGAGAATGCTAAACGCAATCAATTTCAACACAAGCTTAATCGCATCCTCTTTTGGGTTGTCGTCCTCTTGATTATTCTCTTCATTGCTGTCTTTTATTTCTAATAAGTCTATGAGTCAGATAGCTCTGTCTACTGATTCAGACAAGATTACAAGCTGAAAAGGAACTATATGAAAATTGGAATTATCGCTGCCATGGAGCAGGAGTTAGTGCTTCTAGTGGAGCAATTGGAAAATAAGGTTGAAGAAACTGTTCTTGGCAATACCTACTACACAGGACGCTTGGGCAAACACGACGTCGTTTTGGTGCAGTCAGGTGTTGGTAAGGTTATGTCAGCCATGTCTGTGGCTGTTTTGGCAGACCACTTTGGTGTTGATGCCCTCATTAACACTGGTTCTGCAGGAGCAGTAGCACCTGGACTTAAAATTGGAGATGTCGTTGTGGCATCAAAATTGGCCTATCACGATGTTGACTTGACAGCATTTGGCTATGACTATGGGCAAATGTCTATGCAACCACTCTACTTTGAAAGTGACTCTACCTTTGTAGAGACTTTTGAAAAGGTTTTGGCTCAAGCCTCTATCGACTCTAAAATTGGTCTTATTGCGACTGGTGATAGCTTTATTGCAGGTCAGGATAAGATTGATGCTATTAAAGGGCACTTTCCAGAAGTCTTAGCCGTGGAAATGGAAGGAGCAGCCATTGCTCAAGCTGCACACAGTGTCAAGAAACCTTTCATCGTTGTTCGTGCTATGAGTGATACAGCAGCCCATGACGCTAATATTACTTTTGACGAATTCATTATTCAGGCGGGAAAACAATCAGCTGCTATCTTAGTGGAGTTTCTCAAAGAGCTTGCCTAAAATACTTTAAATGAGTGTTTATGCTCAATTTCTTAATAAATTTAAAGACGACTGTTATTCCTTTAAGAATGGCAGTTTTTTTCTTCCTTTAGACAAGATAATCTTCTCATTTTTCAAAGAGAAAATCTGAATTTTAGTATTTTTTAGACAAAATTTGAATTAAAATTATGGCAATAAAATGAGAAAGAAAAACAATATTAAAAGAGAGACTCCGAAAGAAAGCTTATAATATAAGGGTTTAAAAATTTCACTATCTATTGATATCTTAGAAATCTTTACAAAACCTCCAAAGGGGTAAATAATTTTCTTGCAAAGTTCTGAAAATAGTGTATAATTCTGGTTGAAAAGGGTTACAAAAATGTTAAGATTTGTAAAAATGGGAGGATAGAATCATGAATAACCTATTCGGTGATTCGAGGCAGCGTTTCTCCATCCGTAAGTTTACGGTGGGCGTTGCTTCGGTCTTACTTTCGTCTGCGGTTTTTGGTGTAAGTACCGCTAATGCAGAACAAGCTGAAGAGCCTACGGGACAGCCAGCTACGAGTATACTTGAGGAAGCCAGTGAGTCTGATGGTGGGGGCCAAAGGACAAGCGCTAGCGTCTCAAGTCAAGAAGTGACAGCTGAACCTACTGTTCAGGCAGAGAGTACAAGTGCTATCTCAGTGACTGCTATTTCTAGTGAAGTTGCGCGTCAAGAGCAAACGGTTGCAAGCTCTGAACAAACTAGTTCATCGCAAGATAAGACTAGTGAAACTCTTAGTGAGAAACCTGTAACTGTTAGTGAAACACGAGAAGCTAGTGCTAGCGAACTTGCTGCAGCAAGTAATAGTAGTTCCACTTCATCTGATAATTTCGGACTTAAGGTTACCAATCTAAGTCGTCCAATTCCAGCGGATGTTAAGGTGACTAAGACAGGAACTGAAATTCATGTTCAAAACCCTAACGTTGAGCTTCAATTTCCAGACGGAAATAGTATTTACTCAAGAAGTAAGGTTGTTTATCATGATATTTCATTCCCTAACGATATAGCTATTAATTCAGGTGACAAAGTTATCTTCACTCTTCCAAGTGAATTGCAATTTAAGACAAGCTATAGTGTTAATGTTTACAACCCTAATAACGAAGTTGTTGGTATTGCTCAGGTAGATCCTAAGAATAACAGTGTTGTAACCACATTTAATCATTATTTCGAAGATCACCCTATTGGGAAATATATGAATTTAGAGTTAGATACGCTTTATTCTGAAGCTCTCAAAGGTGGCGAAAAATTGCACCTCAATTTCAATGGTCATGTCGTTAATGTGACAGTTGGTTCTGCAAATCCTATTCCTAGTGACGAAGTCATTGCTAAATGGGGTAGTCAGGACAAGAATGATCCAACCCTAATTAACTGGGGAATGCGTCTTAATTACGCAAGACGTGTCTTGAATAATCTTCAATTGATCGATACTTGGTCTGATAATCAAAGATTTGTTGATAATTCTTTAGAGTTACGTTACATTGATTCTGCTGAGCCATGGGTTGATAAGGGTTCAGCTATGGAATTGATTAAGAGTTTCTCTCATGACAATACTAAATTTGAGTTAAATCTTGGTCGTTTGGACCGTATGGTTTATGTTTGGTATCAGACACGATTGACCAACCCAGCATCAGATTCTAATAATCCTACGAATAAAGTTGACCTTCATGCAGATGTTGAGTCAAAAACATATACTTCTGAAGTACGTTTAGTTGGAGGTCGTGGAAATGCAGGTGGTGAACAAGAGGTACATTTCAATCTTGAATTAGCCAAAGAGTTGGCAGGTAGAGCCTTGAAAGATAAGGAATTTACCTTCAAATTGGTTGATATGACAGATAATAAGATGGTTGATCTTGGTGAAACAACCAATGATGCCTCTGGTAAAATTGTCTTCTCAAATCTTGTACTTAACCAACCAGGTACTTACCACTATCGTGTGACAGAAGTTCCTGGTAATGATAGTGACGTCGTTTATGATAAGCTCCAAGCTGATGTGACTGTCCAAGTAGCTAGAGAAACCACAGATGGCCGAGAAAAATTAGTGGCCAAAGTGGTTTATCCAGATGACGTTATCTTTAACAATAAATTGGTAACACCAGCCAAGGCCAAAATTACATTTGGTAAGGAATTGACCAAGGCAGGTGTTAAGCAAGATCTAAAAGCAGATCAATTCCAATTTGTCCTTAAAGACCGTTTTGGAAAAGTCCTTGAAACTGTTGGAAATACAGCTGACGGTCAGGTTGCCTTTAGTGAGTTGACCTTTAATAAGGTAGGTACCTACAACTACACTGTTGAAGAACTTGCAGGTAAGGATGATGCAATTGTCTATGATACGATGAAAGCTGCTGTTTCTATCACGGTAACACGTGATGGTGATGCTCTTGTTTCAACCGTAGTTAATCCAAAAGACACCATCTTTAACAACAAGTTTGTGACTCCAGCTAAAGCTGCTATTCAGTTCAGTAAGGAATTGACTAAGGCAGGTGTTCACCAAACTTTGACTGCTAATGAGTTCCAATTTGTCCTCAAAGATAGTGCAGGCCATATTGTCGAAACTGTTGGTAATACAGCTGATGGTCGTGTTGCATTTAGTGAACTTCACTTTGATAAGGCAGGAACTTACACTTATACTGTTGAAGAAGTTAAGGGAACTAACGAAGATATCATCTATGATGGTATGAAAGCGACTGTCTGGATTACAGTGACCCGAGATGGCGATGCTTTGGTATCAACGGTCGCTAATCCAAAAGACACTGTCTTTAATAACTATGTTAAAGAAGTGCAACCAGCCAAGGCCAAATTCGAATTGACCAAGGTTCTTACGGGCCGTAACCTCAAAGATGGTGAATTTAGCTTCGTTCTTAAGGACGACAAGGGTAATGTTATCCAAACAGTGACCAATAATGCACAAGGAAACATTAGTTTTGAAAACATTGTCTATGACAAACCAGGTGTTTACTACTACACTGTTGAAGAAGTCAAGGGCAATGAAGCCGATGTGGTTTATGATAACATGGTAGCTAAATTCCAGGTGACTGTTACCAAGACTGTGGGTGAAAAGGAAAATCTGCTTGTAGCAGCAGTTCTCCTTCCTTTGGATACAGAATTTAACAATAGTTACATTCCTCCAAAACCTCCTACACCGCCAACACCACCGACACCACCAAGTGTCCCACCTAAACCACCAGTGGTTCCGCCGACACCACCAACACCGCCTACTCCACCAGTGACGCCAAAACCAGCTAAGCCAGTTCAATCCTCTGAGAAATCAGGACCTCAACTTCCAGAGACTGGTCAAGCTAACGATACTGCCTTGCTTGCCCTCGGTGTGGCAGCAGAAATGGCAGCAGTCATGGGTGTAGCATATAGCCATCGTCGCCGTAAAGACGTTTAAGATGATGACCTAAAAGATCGAGAATGCTCGATCTTTTTTAGTGTTGGAATGCCTATCTCATTAAATGAGAAATCAAGATAAAGCCAACTGCAGGATGAAATTTCTACTAAATTAAGCTATAATGAAGAGTATGAAAGTTCTACTTTATCTTGAAGGAAAATCGGTTCTTGAAAAATCAGGAATCGGACGGGCTCTCCACCATCAGATGCATGCCTTGGACTTGGCGGGGATTCCCTATACGACGGACATCTTGGGTGATTACGATGTCGTTCATATTAATACTTATGGTCCACGTAGCTTGATGTTGTTGCATACTGCAAAACGCCGTGGCAAGAAGGTCATCATGCATGGTCATTCGACACGTGAAGACTTTGAGAATTCATTCATCGGTTCTAACCTTTTGGCCCCACTTTTTGGGAAATATTTGGCCCACATGTATCAAAAGGCAGATTACGTGATTACGCCATCTGAGTATTCCAAAAAATTGATTCAGTCTTACGGAGTTACCACACCAATCATTGCTGTTTCAAATGGGATTGATCTGAAAAAATACGGTAAGGATCCACGTAAGGAAGAGGTTTTCCGAGACTACTTTGGTATCGAGGAAGGACAGCCAGTGGTTATTTGTGCGGGTCTTTATTTCCAACGCAAGGGAATTGAAGATTTCGTCAAGGTTGCCGAAAAGATGCCTCATGTTCGTTTCATTTGGTTAGGTAGTATTAGCAAATGGCTAATTCCTAAGAAGATTCGAGACATTGTCAATGGTAAGCATCCCGATAATGTCAGCTTCCCAGGTTACTTCAAGGGAGCTGTCTTCCAGGGAGCTATGAGTGGTGCTAACGCCTTCTTTTTTCCGTCCTATGAGGAAACCGAAGGAATCGTAGTGCTAGAGGCCTTTGCCAGTCACCAACATGTGGTTTTGCGTGATATTCCTGTTTATGAGGGTTGGGTTGATGACAAATCTGCCTCATTCGGGCATAACGTGGATGAATTTGTAGTAGCCTTACAAGATATTATCGATGGTAAAGTGGACAAACGTGAAGAAGGTTACAAGGTTGCAGAAAGTCGCTCGATTGATGATGTGGCTCAGAAACTTGTTGAAGCCTACAAAGAAGTATTGGAGATTTAAATGCGTATCGGATTGTTTACAGATACCTATTTTCCACAGGTATCAGGTGTTGCGACCAGTATTCGCACGCTGAAGACGCAGTTGGAAAAAATGGGGCACACAGTCTTTATCTTTACCACGACTGATAGAGATGTTGACCGCTATGAAGACTGGCAGATTGTCCGTATTCCCAGTGTGCCTTTCTTTGCTTTTAAGGATCGCCGAGTGGCTTATCGTGGCTTTTCTAAGGCTCTAGAGATTGCAAAACAATACAAGCTTGATATTATTCACACGCAGACAGAGTTCTCCTTGGGGCTTCTAGGGATTGCCATTGCGCGTGAACTTAGGATTCCTGTTGTGCATACCTATCATACTCAGTATGAAGACTATGTCCGCTATATTGCCAAAGGTATGGTCATCCGTCCAAGTATGGTTAAGTACATTGTTCGTGGCTTTATGAGCGATCTGGATGGGGTTATCTGTCCGAGCGAGATTGTTTATGACCTTTTACTCAAGTACAAGATTGCTGCTGAAAAACGGGTCATTCCAACAGGCATTGAACTTGAGAAATTCCAGCGTCCAGAGATTACCGAAGAAGATGTAGCGGACTTGAGAGCCAAGCTTGGTATTGCTTCGGATGAAACCATGTTGTTGAGCTTGTCTCGTGTGTCCTATGAGAAAAATATCCAAGCAGTTCTGGCGGCTCTACCTTCGGTTTTAGAGGAAGACGATAAGGTTCGGTTAGTTGTTGCTGGCGATGGCCCTTACCTACCAGACCTGAAGTCCCAAGCCAAGAAACTTGGTATTCTGGATAAGGTGGTTTTCACAGGTATGATTGCACCTGGCGAAACAGCTCTTTACTATAAGGCTGCTGATTTCTTCATCTCGGCATCAACCAGTGAGACTCAGGGATTGACCTATCTGGAAGCCTTGGCTAGCGGTACTCCGATTATTGCTCATGGAAATCCTTATTTGGATAATGTGATTACGGACCAGATGTTTGGAACGCTTTATTATCATGATAATGATTTAGCTGGGGCCATTTTGGAAGCAGCCATTGCAACGCCAGAAAAAGACGTGACTAAGTGGGCTGACAAGCTTTATGAAATTTCTGCGGAAAACTTTGGAAAACGTGTCTATGAGTATTACTTGGATCTCACGATTTCTAAGGATTTCCACAATGATTTGAATGGTGAAGATAGTACCATGAAACGCTTGACGCGTATGGTGACTTACTTGCCAACCAAGGCTATTACCTTGCCTGTTAACGGCTCTGTTCGTATCATCAAAGGCTCTGCTAAACAGGTCAAGAAAATCAAAAATATCACGAAACTATTGGATTAGGAAAGCTATCAGATTTTCCTAGTCAGATAAAATCTTAGAATTGATTAATAAAAGAGATAATTAGCTTGAAAAATTACAGTTTCATGCTATAATAACGCATAGAGACATATCAGTCATGGGAAATCTTTCAGAGAGCGTGTGTCGCTGGGAATCACGCAGAGGACATGATTGGGACTACTCGATAAATTTTTTATGCAAACATAAAACGGTGGCCACGTTAGAGCCAATCAGAGGTGTAGGACAGACGCATTTTTTGTCGTACACGAACTAAGGTGGAACCACGTTGCGACGTCCTTTTGAGGATGTCGCTTTTTATGTTGTTCGGGATACTTTGATTTTTTTAGAATGTCTAGTATAGATAGAAAAGCTTTACTTTGTGACTAAATATTCTCTCTATTGATTACAAAAAGGACTGTTTAGAATGAAGTGGCACTATCTTTTTAGTTGAAGGAGAATTTATGGGGTTCAAATATGGAGCTATCAAGGCCTACTTGATTGACCACGGTGTGGATGCTAGTCTTGCTGAGACTATGCACGCTATCTATGCTACCCAAAGACTTGGTGGAACAGCCAATGCCTATTTCCTAATTGTTTTTACAGAAACAGAGATTTTCATTATTTCTATTACACCTTTAGGAAAATTAGGGGAGATTATCGCTACACTGCCTGAAGAGATGATCAAGTCATATCAGTTTAAGAAACGTTTGTTTATTGGTTACAAACTTTGCTTCGTCCTAACTGATGGTAGGGAATTAGAATTTAATATCAACAAGATGATGATTGGTGCTGGTTGGCATAAGACAGAATTGCAAAGTATCCTAGAAACAAATTATTACAACAAAAACATTAAATAGAAAGGACGAAAGGGCTCTTCCTTTAGAGCTCTGACATCTTAATTATGATTAACATTACTTTCCCAGATGGCGCTGTTCGTGAATTCGAATCTGGCGTTACAACTTTTGAAATTGCACAATCTATCAGCAACTCTTTGGCTAAGAAAGCTCTTGCTGGTAAATTCAACGGTAAATTGATTGATACTACACGTGCCATCACTGAAGATGGAAGCATCGAAATCGTGACACCTGATCACGAAGATGCCCTTCCAATTTTGCGTCACTCAGCGGCCCACTTGTTTGCACAAGCAGCTCGTCGCCTCTTCCCAGACATCCACTTGGGTGTTGGTCCAGCTATCGAAGATGGTTTCTACTACGATACTGACAATGAAGCTGGTCAAATTTCTAACGAAGATCTTCCTCGTATCGAAGAAGAAATGAAGAAAATCGTTAAAGAAAACTTCCCATCAATTCGTGAAGAAGTGACTAAAGACGAGGCACGTGAAATCTTCAAAAATGACCCATATAAATTGGAATTGATTGAAGAACACTCAGAAGACGAAGGTGGTTTGACTATCTACCGTCAAGGTGAATATGTTGACCTTTGCCGTGGCCCACACGTGCCATCAACTGGTCGTATCCAAGTTTTCCACCTTTTGAATGTTGCAGGTGCCTACTGGCGTGGAAATAGTGATAATGCTATGATGCAACGTATTTATGGTACAGCTTGGTTCGATAAAAAAGATCTCAAGGCTTACCTTAAACGCCTTGAAGAAGCTAAAGAACGTGACCACCGTAAACTTGGTAAAGAACTTGATTTGTTCATGATTTCTCAAGAGGTTGGTCAAGGTCTTCCATTCTGGTTGCCAAACGGTGCGACAATTCGTCGTGTCTTGGAACGCTACATCGTGGACAAGGAAGTAGCAGCAGGCTACCAACACGTCTACACTCCACCAATTGCCTCAGTTGAACTTTATAAAACTTCAGGACACTGGGATCATTACCGTGAAGATATGTTCCCAACAATGGATATGGGAGATGGTGAAGCCTTTGTCCTTCGTCCAATGAACTGTCCTCACCACATCGAAGTTTACAAACACCATGTCCACTCTTATCGTGAATTGCCTATCCGTATCGCTGAAATTGGTATGATGCACCGTTATGAAAAATCTGGTGCCCTTACAGGACTTCAACGTGTACGTGAAATGTCACTTAATGATGGTCATACTTTCGTAACACCTGAACAAATCAAAGATGAGTTCCAACGTACGCTTCAATTGATTATCGATGTTTACGAAGATTTCAACTTGACTGACTATCGTTTCCGTTTGTCATACCGTGACCCTAAAGATACTCACAAATACTTTGACAATGACGAAATGTGGGAAAATGCTCAAAGCATGTTGAAATCAGCTATGGATGACATGGAACTTGACTACTTTGAAGCAGAAGGTGAAGCTGCCTTCTACGGTCCAAAACTTGATATCCAAGTGAAGACTGCCCTTGGTAATGAAGAAACCCTTTCTACTATCCAATTGGACTTCTTGCTTCCAGAACGTTTTGACCTTAAATACATCGGAGCTGATGGAGAAGAACACCGTCCAGTTATGATTCACCGTGGGGTTATCTCAACAATGGAACGCTTTACAGCTATTCTTATTGAAAACTATAAAGGAGCCTTCCCAACTTGGTTGGCACCTCAACAAGTAACTGTTATCCCAGTTTCAAATGAAGCCCACACAGATTATGCTTGGGAAGTTGCTAAACAACTTCGTGACCGTGGTATCCGTGTTGAAGTGGATGAACGTAACGAGAAAATGCAATACAAGATTCGTGCGTCTCAAACACAAAAGATTCCTTACCAATTGATTGTTGGTGATAAGGAAATGGAAGACGGAACTGTTAACGTTCGTCGTTATGGACAAAAACAAACACATACAGAAGCTGTGTCAGAATTTGTAGAAAATATCCTTGCTGATATCGCTCGCAAATCACGCCCAGATGCCGAATAAAAAAAGGGTCGGTTAGCTAAGCTAACTGACTTTTTAGTAGGATAAACCATGCATGTTTTTATGAAAAGACTTTTATTTCTGATGGGAGCAGTTCTAGTCTTGTTGCTGGCTAGCTTTATCTATCATAGATTAGCCTTGCAAAGAGAAAAGGCCTCTCTCAACCCTATAGGGCAAATGGTGTCTGTTAATGGCCATGACATGAGCGTCTTTGTGAAGGGAAATGGTCCACAAACCTTAGTTTTTCTATCTGGTGCTGGAACGGCCTCTCCCATTCTAGATTTTAAAGACTTGTATGATGATGGGCTTTCTAAGCAGTATAAGATAGTCGTTGTAGAGAGAGCTGGCTATGGTTACAGTGAGGACACATCTAAGTCCAGAGATGTGTCTGAGGTTCTTTCAGAGACACGTCAAGCCCTAGCCAGGGCTCATGTCTCAGGTCCTTATATTATCCTTTCTCATTCGATGGCCTCCTTAGAGACACTTCTGTGGCAGGAAAAATATCCTAGTGAAGTGAAAGCTATCATTGGTTTAGATTGGGCCCTACCAGAAAGTTACGCTCATTTAAAAATGCATCCCCAGATATTACGTATGGCTCGTTGGGGAAGTCAATTGGGCTTATTAAGGTATTTACCGAGTCGCTTATATGTGCCTAATGCCAATCTCAGTAGTAGTGACCGCCGCCTCTACCAACGGATAGCCTATCGTCAAATATTGTCAAAGGCTATGTTAAATGAGAGCCTGTCTGTTAAGGAAAATGCGAAAAAGGTTACTTCTAGCATTGATTCACATATTCCAACCTTACTGATGGTCTCGAATGGTGAGGGTACAGGTTTTAGCCAGGAGGACTGGCGGCATTATGCGACTACCTTTGCAAAGGACCAGAAAAATATCGAAGTGACTTTTTATGATTCTCCGCATTATCTTTATCACTATCAGACCAAAGAGGTGTCCGAGAAGATAGAGGAGTTCATCAAAGAGACGACTGATTAAATTTACGTATGTTATTGAGGAGAGATGTGATGCTCATTGGTTCAAAAGCCTTTCGACACTTATGGAAGAACTGGCAAAGGGACTACCAACCATTGCAAGTGCTAAAGCTATTGCTAGCTTATATAGAGATGCCAGAGGACTTATCGGGAGAGCTTGAAGAAACCCAACACCTTTTATCTTATTTCGATTCTGACTTAGCACCGCATGATTCCTTCTGGAAGGATGTCGTGAAATTGGTAGATCTGGCTTTTCCTGATGATAGTTTGTCTAAGAATGTTTCTATAGAGCGACAAATCCATCAGCTACGATACCTGATTTCTAGTCAACAGGCACAGTATGTGCGGACGCATTATAAAAAGCCAGGGATGACAGATAAAGAAGCTTTGGCTGTCTATCTGAGATGGAAGCCTTTCACCATGTTTGATCAGGGACGTTTGCACCAGAAGGTTTCTATCTGTGATGGCAAGGCGGTTTATCCTGATGGGATTCCAAGTGTTAATCTAAAAATTCTTCTCTATAATCGGATTGAGTTTATTCTGGATAGTCAGGGAAACTTTCTCAATGAGGTCGATGCGGAGCAGGTGACTGAGAGTGGGGTGGTTAATGGTGCCAGTTTTAACTATGGTAATTTCAAACGCCACTGGCAACTGGATGTGGAGCCGGTCCAACCACATGACCCTGATTTTCGTAATCGAATGACTAGGGGCTTTCGTTCACCCAACAAATTGAAAAAACGTTTGGGACAGCAAGCGCCTGAACAGTTTGATAAATCTTTCTACAATCCAAAAGGTATTTATGCCCAGTCTCATAGGTCTTTGGCAAATGATGTCAAACGCCAAGCCAGACTTTTTCTTGCTCTGGTTTATGGCTTTAAATCGATTCAGAAAAAGCAAACAAAGGAGGTTCATATGTCTAAACAACCACAAAACAATAAAGGAACAGCGATTCTAGGATCACTAGTCTTTATGGCCTTATACGCCCTAGGTATTTGGCACAATGCTGTCCGAGGAAATATTCCCTTTCTCATTCTTTGGAGTGTTTTACTCCTTGTTAATGTCAGCTATTTGATTTTCCGCTTGAGAAAATAAAAAAAGAAAGTGATATGGACCTAAATGGTAAGAAATTTAGGTCCGTATCACTTTTTTGTATATTCAATGATAGCTTACCATTTGCTTTCTTCTGGGATAATAATCCAGCAAATGATGTAGAAAAGAAAGCCTGTTCCGAATAAGAAAATCGCTGCAGCCCAAATGAGGCGAATAATGACAGGGTCAATGTCAAGATATTTAGCGATACCAGAACAAACACCGGCAATGATTTTGTTGTTTGGATCTCGTCTGAGTTCTTTTTTCATATGATTTACCTCCGTATGCCTTATTATACCATAAGACCTTGAAGTCTAGTATTAGCTTAAGGAAGCATGAAGTAGACGATACCCAGATATTGGAGTGCTGAAGCCAGCATGATGAAGAGGTGCCAAATCATGTGGAAGTATGGTTTTTTCTTAGCGTAAAAAGCTGCCCCAACCGTGTATGACAATCCTCCAGCAAGCATGAGCCCCCAAAAGGCTGGCCCTGTCTTAGTAACGATAGCTGGAATAATGAAGATAACCAACCATCCCATCATCAGATAGAGGAAGAGGGAGAACTTTTCATTGATTTTTTTAGCAAAGATTTTGTAGAGAATACCAAAAATTGTTGTTCCCCATTGGAGGACGATGATGCTGTAGCCTAGCCATCCGCCAACTAGTGAGAGGGCAACAGGGGTGTAGCTTCCAGCAATGGCGATATAAATCATGCTGTGATCAATAATTCTTAGAACCATCTTGTGGGGTGAGTTATAATCCATAGCATGATAGATGGCTGAGCTCAAAAACATGAGGAAGAGACTGATGACAAAAACGGACATCCCGATGGCAGCAGTCATGCCGTAGCCGTTGTTGGCATGAACGGCAGTAATTGGCAATAAGACTAGCATGGCCATAGCTCCGACGGCGTGAGTCACACTGTTTGCCACTTCCTCACCAAAGCTAAGTTTTTTACTGAGTTTGAGGTTGGGAGAAGTATTAAAAGTAGCAGTATTAGACATTGTTTCCTCCTTCAAGGTCGTTCAAAAGTTGATGGGTAGCTCGGTAGCATTGAAGCGTCTGACAGGCTGAAAGGATGACTTGTGGAGCCTCTTGGGGAAACTGACCATTCATACAGGCTACAAAGTCATTGTAGTAGCTCTTTTGACTTTCAGCATCTGTACGCAGGATTTCCAAGGTTTTAGCAATCTCAGAAATCTCAAAGACGGTCTTCAGACTTGTGATGACAATAAGTCTAGCTACCTGAGCAGCATTATATTTTTTCTTGATGGGTTTTGCGACATGGCCATGTTTGACATAATTATTGACCATAGAGGCGGTTAGCCCCTTGTCGTTTGGTCCCAAAGTACTTTGGGTGACCTGGTTGACATAGAGCAAAACCTGATCCAAATAGAGTTCAATCTCTGGTAATTCTTCCCAGAGAGGGTATTGTTGTGTTGTCAAATTATAAAAACCTCTTTATCTAGTTTTCATAACTAGATTATAACATTATAGAAATTCAAGTCAAGTCAGAACTTGTAAGATATGAAAAAGATGTTGAGATAAAATTTCCAACATCTTTATTTTTTATGTGATAAGGCAGGTTGATTTTTTATGCTTTTGGATCACTTCTTATGGGGTTCTGAGTTTCTCCAAAATTGCTTGTGCAGTTTCTTGGTTCATATGTTTGGCCTTGAGAAGTTCAGCCAAAACCTGAGGCATTTCTTCAGGAATAGCCCCAGCTAACAAAGCTAGGGATTTGGCTTGGAGTTTCATATGTCCTGCCTGTATTCCTGTTGAAGTCAGAGCTTTGAGAGCAGCCAGATTTTGTGCCAAACCAAGAGAGACGATGATACTGGCTAGAGTTTTGGCATCTGGATGATTAAGCAAGTCATGGGCGATAGAAGCACTAGGGTTAAGTCCGATAGAACCTCCACGAGTTGCGATTGGCATGGGGAGGGTTAATTCTCCCACTAGTTCCTTAGCTTCATGATCATAAGTCCATGTGGAGAGACCACGGTAGCTACCATCCTTGCTAGCATAGGCATGGCTACCGGCCTCAACGGCTCGCCAATCGTTTCCGGTCGCGATAACTAGGGCATCGATACCATTGAAAATTCCCTTGTTATGGGTAGCTGCTCGGTAGGGGTCCACCTGAGCCAGTTGGCTAGCCATCTCCATTTTCTTGGCTAGGTCATGTGCCTCTTCCTTATTACGACTGAGGAAGCGTGTGCTAAGACGACAAGTCGCTGTCACAAGACTCTCAGTGGCTAGATTTGAGAGAATAGCCATGAGGCTTTGACCTTTTGAGAGGTTTTCCAATTCTGGCACCAGGGCTTCCATCATGGTGTTGACCATATTGGCTCCCATGGCTTCTTGGGTATCAACGGCTAGATAGACAATGAGGAAGTTTCCTTTAGTCTCAGTCCAGAGCTTGCGAGGGCCACCCCCACGCTTAACAATAGAAGGGTGAGCCTCTTTGGCAATCTCTATAAGGTCCTGACTGGCTGCTTGAATTTTACTTGAGGCAGCAGCCTTATCAGGAACGTCAAAGAGGGCAACTTGGCCAATCATCTGACGGTCATGAATCGTAGTCGTGAAACCACCAGAACGCTTAATGAGCTTGCTAGCGTAGGAAGCAGCAGCCACAACTGAAGGTTCTTCGGTAACCATGGGAACCTGATAAGTCACACCATCTACCAATACATCTGGGCAAATGGCAAAGGGAAGTGTGAATCGACCAATAACATTTTCAGCCATTTGATTGGCTGTTTCAAGGGTGAGTTGTTGGTTCTTATCCAGAAGATCTTGATTTTCCTGAGACAAAAGAGCATTCGTTTTCAAATGCTCTTTACGTTCTTGCGGTGTCTTCTTGGAAAAACCAGTCCAAGAGAGTTTAGTCATATTAATGTCCTTTATAGATACGTTGGTGTTCAGAGATTTCAGCTAAACGGAAAGCTCCGGTTTGGTAATCAGCGAATTGAGTAGAACCAGTGTCATCCAACTGCGCCTCCTCATAGAAAAGTTTTTCATAATCAGCAACGCTTAATTGTTGACGTTTGGCAAAGGTATCTAGGCGGTCCGAACGAAGCAGGTCTTTGTAACCTTCAACCAGACGTCCTGAGAAAATTTCAGAGACAGCTCCAGAACCGTAAGAGAAGAAGCCAATCTTATCTCCGGCTTTAAGGTCTTGCGACTGTTCAAGCAAAGAAAGAAGTCCAAGATAGAGTGACCCTGTATAGATATTCCCAATTTGACGACTATAGGTAATTGAAGCATCGAAGTTATTTGTCAGACGCTCTTTGTTCTCTGGATTCAAATCTTTTGGAATAATCTTATTAAGTCCCTTAAGAGCTAGCTTAGGATAAGGAAGATGGAGACAAAAAGCAGCAAAATCAGCAAAGTTAGCCTGATGGCGTTCTTGATAAGCTACCCAAGTTGTCTTCAAACTGTCAAGGTACTGTTTGGTTGAATAGATGCCTTGAACATAAGGCGTTGAACTGTAGTTTGGACGCCAGAAGTCCATGACATCACGAGTTTGTGCCACATTATCATCAGCAAGTTCCAAAATACGTGGATTCTGACTGACTAGCATAGCTACAGCACCAGCTCCCTGAGTTGACTCCCCAGAAGATCCGACACCATAGCGGGCAATATCACTAGCGATAACCAGAACTTTGCTATCTGGGTGAGTTGCCACATGCAACTTAGCATAGTTAAGTCCAGCAGTTGCAGCGTAACAAGCTTCCTTCATTTCAAAAGAACGAGCAAAAGGCTGAATACCTAAAAGACTGTGGACATAGACAGCAGCAGCCTTAGACTGGTCAATGGAAGACTCAGTAGCTACGATGACCATATCGATAGCATTTTTGTCGTCGTCATTTAAAAAATCAGCCGCCGCATCAGAGGCAAGCGTCACGATATCTTCTGTAATCGGCGTAATACTGGTTGCATCAAGCATCAGCCCCTTGCTGAATTTTTCAGGCTCCGCCCCACGGGCAAGAGCGAGATCAGCCATGTTTAGAACATATTGACTGGTCGCAAAACCAATCTTATCAATTCCAATAGACATATGATGTTTCCTTTTTTCTTCATTGTAGAGTATCCAGAAGATACTAATCTATAGTGATTTTACCATAAAAGAGCGCTTTCGCCTTGAAAAAACTTTGATAGTTAATTATATCTCATTTTTTGATAGGAACTAGGGGATTTTACACGACTTACATTTGCTATTCCATAGCTTATATTTCTCATTTACACCAGAATAAGGTAAAATTGAAATGGTAATCTACTTGTTTTTTAGCTATGTTAGAAAAGTAAAATTGTTGTTATATATTGAAATCATTGCGAGCGTTAAGTGAGACTTTCCGCTGTGAGATAAGTGTCTGTAAATAAAGTGTTTTGTTTACAGACACTCGGAATTTTTGAGACCATAGGCTCAAAAATTAGTCTTGGAACTTCGAAGAAGTTCGCAGACGTCCGTAATCATTTAAGGAAAGTCTCAAAAAATACTTTGTTTTCAATTGAATAAAGAGGAAAATCATGACAAAAGCAGACACTATATTTAAAGAAAATATCACTAAAATCATGGAAGAGGGTGTTTGGTCGGAGCAAGCACGTCCTAAATACAAGGATGGCACTACAGCCAATTCCAAATACATCACAGGGTCTTTTGCAGAATATGATTTGAGCAAGGGAGAGTTTCCTATTACCACTCTTCGTCCTATTGCTATCAAATCTGCTATCAAAGAAGTGCTTTGGATTTACCAAGACCAGTCAAATAGCCTAGATGTCCTTGAAGACAAGTATAATGTGCATTATTGGAATGACTGGGAAGTTGAAGGCGTACCTGCCAATAATGGGGACAAGCGTTCGATTGGTCAGCGTTATGGGGCGGTCGTTAAGAAGCACGATATTATTAACCGTTTGTTGGCTCAGTTGGAGGCTAATCCGTGGAATCGCCGTAATGTCATCTCCCTTTGGGATTACGAGGCCTTCGAGGAGACAGCAGGACTTCAGCCTTGTGCCTTCCAAACCATGTTTGACGTTCGTCGTGTGGGTGAGGACATTTATTTGGACGCCACTTTGACGCAACGTTCTAACGATATGCTGGTGGCTCATCATATTAATGCCATGCAGTATGTGGCTCTTCAGATGATGATTGCCAAGCACTTTGGTTGGAAAGTTGGTAAATTCTTTTATTTCATCAACAATCTCCATATCTATGACAATCAATTTGAGCAAGCTGAAGAACTTCTCAAACGTCAGCCATCTGATTGCCAACCACGTTTGGTCCTCAATGTTCCTGATGGGACTAATTTCTTCGATATCAAACCAGAAGATTTCGAATTGGTTGACTATGATCCTGTTAAACCTCAACTCAAATTTGACTTAGCAATTTAATAAATGCTTATGAATTAAGCCCATAAAGAGCTGGCAAAGTTTTTCCAAGCTCTTTTTCTCTTTTTTTGTTAGAATGGATTGTAAACTTAAAAAGAAAAGGAAATACTGTGTCTAAACAACTCATTGCTATTTGGGCGGAAGCTCATAACCATGTTATTGGGAAGAATCACACCATGCCTTGGCATTTGCCTGCTGAACTGGCACATTTCAAGAAAACGACCATGGGCTCAGCAATTCTCATGGGGCGTGTGACCTTTGATGGCATGAACCGTCGTTGCCTGCCAGGACGTGAAACCTTGATTTTGACACGAGACAAGGACTTCGACTGTGAGGGTGTAACGACCGTTACGAGTGTTGAGGAAGCCCTAGCTTGGTTTGAACAGCAAGATAAGGATCTCTATATTGCTGGTGGTGCTGGTGTCTACAAGGCTTTTGATGGGCATTATGATGCACTCATCAAGACAACTATTGAGGCTGATTTAGAGGGAGACACGTATTTTCCACAACTAGATATGACGGCATTTAAAGAGGTATCGCACGAACGTGTGGCCAAGGATGATAAAAATGCCTACGACTTTAGCATAAGTCGCTATGAAAAAGAAGGAGACTAGGTTCATGCAACGTAGTGTTTTTGGGTTATTTACTGCATTATTGGGAGTACTTTGTGTGCTCTCTGCCATTCCTGCCTTTCGCAAGAAACGTTATGGGTTAGCAGTTTTTCTCTTTTTAAATGCTTTTACCAACCTTGTCAATACTATTCACGCCTTCTATGGCACCCTATTTTAGAAAAGAGTGAGGAATAAATGGCTGGAAATCGTAATGAAGAAATGGTTTATTGTTCATTTTGTGGCAAAAACCAAGAAGAAGTAAAGAAAATTATCGCTGGGAATGGCGTCTTTATCTGTAACGAATGTGTGGCCTTGTCACAAGAAATCATTCGTGAGGAAATGGCAGAAGAAGTTTTGGCTGACTTGGCTGAAACACCAAAGCCAAAAGAACTTTTGGATATTTTGAACAACTATGTCGTGGGGCAAGACCGTGCTAAACGTGCCTTGGCGGTAGCTGTTTACAACCACTATAAACGTATCAACTTCACAGAAAGTCGTGAAGACAATGATGTGGATTTGCAAAAATCAAATATTCTCATGATTGGACCAACTGGTTCAGGGAAGACTTTCTTGGCTCAGACCTTGGCTCGTAGCTTGAATGTTCCTTTCGCGATTGCGGATGCGACATCATTGACAGAGGCAGGTTATGTGGGTGAGGACGTGGAAAATATCCTGCTCAAACTGATCCAAGCGGCAGACTTCAATATTGAACGTGCGGAACGTGGGATTATCTATGTCGACGAGATTGATAAGATTGCTAAAAAAGGTGAAAACGTATCAATCACTCGTGACGTTTCTGGTGAAGGGGTTCAACAAGCCCTCTTGAAGATTATTGAAGGAACAGTAGCTAGTGTTCCCCCTCAAGGTGGTCGTAAACACCCTAACCAAGAGATGATTCAAATTGATACGAAGAATATTCTCTTTATCGTGGGTGGTGCTTTTGATGGTATCGAAGATATCGTTAAGCAACGTCTTGGTGAGAAAATCATTGGTTTTGGTCAAAATAATAAGGCTATTGATGATGACTCATCATACATGCAAGAAATTGTGGCTGAAGATATCCAAAAATTCGGTCTTATCCCTGAGTTTATCGGACGTTTGCCAGTCCTTGCTGCCCTTGAACAGTTAACGGTTGACGACTTGGTTCGTATCTTGACAGAGCCTAGAAATGCCTTGGTTAAACAGTACCAAACCCTCTTGTCTTATGATGGAGTTGAACTTGAGTTTGATCAGGATGCTCTTGAAGCTATTGCAAGTAAGGCGATTGAACGTAAGACTGGTGCGCGTGGGCTTCGCTCTATCATTGAAGAAGTTATGATGGATGTCATGTTTGAAATTCCTAGCCAGGAAGATGTGACTAAGGTTCGCATTACCAAAGAAGCCGTTGACGGTACAGCTGCTCCAGTTTTGGAAACAGCGTAAGGAGGACCTATGGCTGAAGAACAAGTCCTAAATACGCACAATGCTGAGATTTTGCTCAGTGCAGCAAATAAGAGTCACTATCCCCAAGATGACCTTCCTGAGGTTGCCCTAGCAGGACGCTCGAATGTTGGTAAATCAAGCTTTATCAATACCCTTCTTGGTCGTAAAAACCTCGCACGTACATCTGGGAAACCAGGAAAAACTCAGTTGCTCAATTTCTACAATATTGACGACAAGCTACGCTTTGTGGATGTGCCAGGTTACGGTTATGCCCGTGTGTCCAAAAAAGAACGTGCCAAATGGGGGAAAATGATTGAGGAGTATCTCGTGACTCGAGACAATCTTCGTGTGGTTGTTAGCTTGGTTGACCTCCGACATGAACCAACTCAAGACGATATCCAAATGTATGAATTTCTTAAGTATTATGAAATTCCAGTTATCGTTGTGGGGACTAAGGCTGACAAGATTCCTCGCGGAAAATGGAACAAGCACGAATCTATTATTAAGAAAAAACTCAATTTTGATAAAAATGACCATTTCATCGTCTTTTCATCTGTCACACGTGACGGTTATGATGAAGCATGGGATACGATTTTAGCAGAATTATAAAAAGAGCTCGGAGAGATCCGAGTTTTTTTGCGATAGTTTTTGTCTATCTCTTTGATAGTTTCCACCTATTATCCAAAGGGTTTTTATTATGATAAGCTTATTTTATTACATCTATTGGAGGAATCTATGGAAAACCATAATTATGAAAATGAAGGTCAGTTTCAACGGAAGATGACCTCACGCCACCTCTTTATGCTCTCGCTAGGTGGTGTTATTGGTACCGGTCTATTCTTGAGTTCAGGCTATACGATTGCTCAAGCAGGCCCTCTTGGTGCGATACTATCTTATCTTGTGGGGGCTATCGTTGTTTACTTAGTCATGCTTTCATTAGGTGAGCTAGCTGTTGCTATGCCAGTAACGGGATCCTTTCACACCTATGCCACTAAATTTATCAGTCCGGGAACCGGCTTTACGGTAGCTTGGCTTTATTGGATTTGTTGGACGGTAGCCTTGGGAACAGAATTTCTGGGTGCGGCCATGTTGATGCAACGTTGGTTTCCATCAGTTCCGGCTTGGATGTTTGCGGCATTCTTTGCCTTGGTGATTTTTGGAATTAATGCTCTGAGCGTAAGGTCTTTTGCGGAAGCGGAATCTTTCTTCTCTTCTATAAAGGTTATTGCTATCTTGGTTTTTATCATCCTAGGTCTGGGGGCTATGTTTGGTTTGGTCAGCTTTGATGGTCATCGTGAAGCTATTATGTTCAAGCATTTGACGGCTAATGGTCTCTTTCCAAATGGTGGTCTTGCCATTGTGTCAGTCATGTTGGCGGTTAACTACGCCTTTTCGGGAACAGAGTTAATCGGTATCGCAGCTGGTGAGACAGATAATCCTAAAGAGGCTGTTCCACGTGCTATTAAAACGACCATTGGACGCTTGGTTATCTTCTTTGTCTTGACCATTGTGGTATTGGCTTCGCTTCTTCCCATGAAAGAAGCAGGGGTATCTTCAGCACCTTTCGTTGATGTTTTTGACAAGATGGGGATTCCATTTGCGGCAGACATCATGAACTTTGTAATCTTGACAGCTATTCTTTCTGCTGGGAATTCGGGACTCTACGCTTCAAGCCGTATGCTTTGGTCTTTGGCCAATGAGGGAATGCTCAATAAAAAGCTAGTGAAAATTAATAAACATGGAGTTCCAATGACAGCCCTTTTGATTTCCATGGCAGGAGCAGTTTTATCGCTTTTTTCAAGTATCTATGCTGCAGATACGGTTTATCTAGCTTTGGTATCAATCGCTGGTTTTGCAGTTGTTGTTGTCTGGCTCTCCATTCCTTTGGCACAAATCAACTTCCGTAAACAGTGGAATTTAGAACATTCTGATGATGAGTTGAATTACAAGACACCGTTTAACCCAATCCTACCTTATATCACTATCGTTCTCTTGGCCATTTCTGTGCTTGGGATTGCTTGGGATAGTTCACAACGTGCGGGACTTTACTTCGGTATTCCTTTCATGATTTTCTGCTACCTCTATCACTACCTTCGCTTTAAAAAATGGTAAGGAGGCCTTGTATGGCAACATTTAAAGATTATTTGGAAAATAAATCTCCCCTCATTCTTCATGGAGCTCTAGGAACAGAGATGGAAGCCTTGGGGTATGATATTTCAGGTAAGCTCTGGTCAGCTAAGTACCTTATTGAAAAGCCAGAAGTTATTCAAGAAATCCACGAAACCTATGTAGCCGCTGGGGCTGACTTGATTACCACATCGTCTTATCAGGCGACCTTGCCAGGCTTGATGGAGGCTGGACTTACTGAGAAAGAAGCGGAGCAGATTATTGTCTTGACAGTTCAGTTGGCAAAGAATGCACGTGATAAGGTATGGGCAGCATTAGATGAGACTGAGAAAGCAAAACGACCATATCCTTTGATTTCTGGAGATGTCGGTCCTTACGCAGCTTATTTGGCTAATGGTTCTGAGTATAGTGGTGATTATGGTCAAATTACTATCGAGGAGCTTAAGGATTTTCATCGGCCTAGGATTCAAATTCTCCTAGATCAAGGTGTGGACTTGTTAGCTTTGGAAACTATTCCAAATCGTTTAGAAGCACAAGCCTTGATTGAACTCCTGGCTGAAGAATTTCCAGAATCAGAAGCTTATCTCAGTTTTACAGTCCAAGAATCAGGCACTATCAGTGATGGGACTTCTTTAGATGAGATTGCCAAGCTTGTTTCCCAGTCAGACCAAATCTTGGCCCTAGGAATCAACTGTAGTTCGCCTCTGCTCTATAATCAGGCTCTTGCTATTCTTAAAAATACTGGAAAAGCCCTCATTACTTACCCCAACTCAGGTGAGGTTTATGATGGTAGTACGCAGACTTGGAAACCTAAGGATAAGGATGCTCTGACCTTAGTGGAACACAGCAAGGATTGGCATGATCAGTTTGGGGTTAAGATTTTAGGTGGTTGCTGCCGCACACGTCCAAATGACATTAAAGCCTTATATGCAGAGTTTAGAACCTAGTCAAATTTCTAATTATTTGTTATAATAGGAGACTGTAAGGCTATGAGCTCTACACACTATTAGTAGAAAATGAAGCCAGCGTTAAGCTGGTTTTTAAAATGAAGAGGAAAATATGACCTACGAACAAGAATTTCTAAAAGACTTCGAAGCCTGGGTTGTTACCCAAGTTAAAGTAAACGAAACGGCCTTGGCCGCTAGCAAGAAAATCTGGGAAGAAGATGGCGATGAGCGTGCACGTGATGCAAGTTACCGTTATGAAGCCAAATTGGATGCTTACAATTTCCTAATTGGCAAGTTTGCCAACTATCGTGCTGGCAAAGGTTTCCATGATATGCCAGATGGCTTGTTCGGGGAACGTCACTATTAATAGAGGATGAAAAAGAAAATGGCGACAGTACTTTATGGAAAGATGTCGTCGATTAAAATAGGAGAATACTAAACATGGCTAAAGTAAAAAATAAAAAGAAAGCTTTTAAACACCGTTTGAAAAAACAAGGACTTTTCAATAATGTTAAAGCCCCTGTCCCACCAGTTGCGCCTGTTCCACCAGTCCCACCAGTAGCACCACAACCTGTTGCTGAAACTAAGACAGTTGCTAAGGAAGAAGTAGCAGCTAAAGACCTTAGTCTTGAAGCTTTTGCAGAACTTCCAGAAGTTGAAGGCCTTCGTTCAAACCTTGTAGAGACTCTTTACAATGAAGGTTTGACTTCAGCAGAGGCTTTTGCTACTGTGACTGAAGAAGAAGTTCTTGCCCTCAAGGGTGTCGGACCTGCGACAGTTAAAAAATTGAAAGAAAATGGTGTCAGCTTTAAAGCTTAAGCCTAAAAAAGATCCGAGGTGTAGACTTCGGATCTTTATTCTTTGTCTTAGGAAGCATTGTTTGATTAGGAGGACAAGAAAACCACTAGCTTTTTACTAGTGGTTGATAGATCTGGATTATTTCTTTGGATTTTGTTTGGTTAAATTAAGTCCAAAAGGTACCAAGTTTTCTTGATGCCTACGGATTCGCCCCATATTTTCAGTGTGGCGGAAGATAATAATCAAAGCCATGATGGTAAGGACCCCAGTGAAAATAAGGTCATAGCCATCTAGCAAGAAATGGATGGCTGGAAAGACAGCCAAGGTAATCAGTCCAACAATTGCAGCAGTGACACTTGAAAATGAAATCATGCTGGTTAGATAGAGTGTTAGGGCAAAGACCAAGAGTAGGAATACACAGTAGAGTGGTGCAAAACCAAGAAGCACCCCAGCACTTGTCGCAACGGCCTTCCCACCCTTAAAACCAGCAAAGATTGGAAAAACATGTCCGATAATGGCAAAGAAACCAATGACTAGAGGTGAAACCTCTGTAACACCAAGCCAGATAGGAAGAAGAACAGCCAAGGTACCCTTGAACATATCCACCAAGAAGGTGATGGTACCAGCAGTCTTACCTAGAACACGAAAGGTATTGGTTGTTCCAGTATTTCCAGAGCCATGCTCACGAAGATTGGTATGGAAGAAAAGTTTCCCAATCCAGAGGCCGGTCTGAATGGAACCTAGCAAGTAGGCGATTAGGATTAACAATAAGATTTTCATGAGATAATTATAGCATACAGCCTAGTAATTGACAAAGTCAGTCAGCCTTAAGATATCTTTTGAACTTTCTTGATTTCTTTTGCAAATTCTTCTGAAAACTTATAAAATAATAAGGATGAAAATTTTGGAGGTCACTCTTGGCTAAAAAAGAAATTAATGTAAATAATTATAATGATGATGCCATTCAGGTACTAGAAGGGTTGGATGCGGTTCGCAAGCGCCCTGGAATGTACATTGGCTCAACAGATGGAACAGGACTTCACCACCTAGTTTGGGAGATTGTCGACAATGCGGTCGATGAAGCTCTTTCTGGTTTTGGTGATGTTATCGCTGTCACCCTAAATAAGGATGGTTCTGTTTCTGTTTCTGACTCTGGACGTGGGATGCCGACAGGTATGCATGCCATGGGTAAACCAACAGTTGAAGTTATTTTCACCGTTCTCCACGCGGGTGGTAAATTTGGACAGGGTGGTTATAAGACTTCTGGAGGTCTTCACGGTGTGGGTTCCTCAGTTGTTAATGCGCTGTCTAGTTGGCTTGAGGTAGAAATTACCCGTGACGGTAGTGTTTATCGCCAACGTTTTGAAAATGGTGGTCACCCTGTAACAGGGCTTGAAAAGATTGGTAAAGCTCCTAAGTCTAAGACAGGTACAAAAGTTACCTTCATGCCTGATGCAAGCATCTTTTCAACGACTGACTTTAAATTTAACACCATCTCAGAGCGTCTCAAAGAATCAGCCTTCCTTCTTAAAAATGTCACTATGACATTGACAGACTTGCGTGGCGAAGAAGAAGTTCGTGAAGAATTCCACTATGAAAATGGGGTTCAAGACTTTGTGTCATACCTGAATGAGGACAAGGAAACGTTGACACCAGTTATCTATATTGATGGAGATCAGCAAGAATTTCACTTGGAATTAGCCCTTCAGTATAATGACGGTTACTCTGACAATATCCTTTCCTTTGTCAATAATGTCCGTACCAAGGATGGAGGAACTCACGAAACAGGATTTAAGTCTGCCATTACCAAGGCTCTTAACGATTATGCGCGTAAGACGGGTCTTCTCAAAGAAAAGGATAAGAACCTTGAAGGGTCAGATTACCGTGAAGGTTTATCAGCAGTTATCTCGCTTTTGGTTCCTGAAGAACACCTTCAGTTTGAAGGACAAACCAAGGACAAACTTGGATCTCCTTTAGCTCGTCCTATTGTTGATAGTATTGTTTCAGAGCATCTGACTTACTTCCTTATGGAAAATGGGGACTTAGCTTCTAACTTGGTGCGTAAGGCTATCAAGGCCCGTGATGCCCGTGAAGCTGCTAGAAAAGCGCGTGATGCGAGTCGAAATGGCAAGAAAAATAAAAAAGACAAGGGGCTCTTGTCAGGGAAATTAACGCCAGCTCAGTCTAAAAATGCTAAGAAAAATGAACTCTATCTGGTCGAGGGTGACTCTGCCGGTGGATCAGCCAAACAAGGCCGTGATCGTAAATTCCAGGCTATCCTGCCTCTTCGAGGTAAGGTCCTAAACACTGAGAAAGCTAAAATGGCAGATATTCTCAAAAATGAAGAGATTAATACCATGATTTACACTATTGGTGCAGGTGTTGGAGCTGATTTTAACCTTGACGATATCAACTACGATAAGATTATCATCATGACCGATGCCGATACCGATGGGGCTCACATTCAGACCTTGCTACTTACTTTCTTCTATCGTTATATGCGTCCACTGGTTGAAGCAGGACACGTTTATATTGCTTTGCCTCCTCTTTACAAGATGTCTAAAGGGAAAGGAAAGAAGGAAGTTGTCGAATATGCTTGGACGGATGGGGAACTTGAGGAACTTCGTCAAAAATTTGGTCGTGGAGCGATTCTCCAACGTTACAAGGGGCTTGGTGAGATGAATGCTGACCAGCTTTGGGAAACAACCATGGATCCTGAGACAAGAACACTTATCCGAGTGACGATTGACGACCTAGCGCGTGCCGAACGTCGTGTCTCAGTCCTTATGGGAGATAAACCAGCACCACGCCGTCAATGGATTGAAGATAATGTTAAGTTTACTTTGGAAGAAAATACGGTATTTTAAATACTTTCTACTATAAAATAAATAAGCTATAATGTAGAAATGTTAAGGAATCAACATGAGAACTGATACAGAAATGATGAATCTGATTTTGCAAATAGCTGATACTCTGGAAGTAGAAGCGATTGCTTTATCCGGATCCCGAACGAATCCTCAGGCAACCAAAGACGAGTTTCAAGATTACGATGTAGTCTATATAGTTGATGATCTGGAAGAACTGATTTCAGATTTATCCTGGTTGGATCAGTTCGGAAATCGACTCATCGAACAGCACAACCGACTGGGACACCGTCGTCTGTATCTCATGCTCTTTGAAGATGGGAATCGTATTGATTTAACCCTCTGCCTCAAGGAGTATATCCAAGAGTGGGTGGACAGCGAAGCAAATTTTGAAGTTATAAAAGATGACAAAGGTTTGTTTGACTCTTACATTCCTAGTCCGAAGCGCTATTGGACCGCTCCGCCTACTGAAGAGGAATTTGCAGCATCCTGCAATGAATTTTGGTGGGTATCGGCTTATGTTGTCAAGGCCATTCGAAGAAATCAGCTTATCTATGCGACCGACCACCTCTATGGCATTTGCCAGCAAGAACTTCTCAAGGTCTTAGCTTGGCAGGTGACAAGCGATAGAGGAGCAGTTGATATCGGAAAGAACTACAAGTACCTCTTCCAGTATCTACCAGCTGAGCAAGAGAAGGAGTTCTCAGCTTTGCTTGATCTATCTAGTTTAGAGAAGATCAGTCAATCCTTATTTTCCTCCATGAAGGGATTCGATCGAGAAGCTCAAATTCTGGCCCAAAAGATGGGATTTACTTACGATAAGGAAGTAGCTGAGAAAATGATTTCTTATGCTAAAGAGAAACTTTCTAATCATTAATTTAATCTATTTTAAACTACAGATAGGATCCTTTGGTTACTTGGTGTAACTGAATTCCTCTATATATAAAAGACTACTCAACATTCTTTGAAAGGAGTTGAACACGCCCTGAGTGCTGTGTGAAAAAGATAAATTTCTTATTTTCACTTTGTATTTTACGGGCTTTGTATCTTATGTCTAATATTCAAAACATGTCCCTTGAGGACATCATGGGGGAGCGTTTTGGACGCTACTCCAAATACATTATTCAGGAGCGTGCGCTTCCTGACATTCGTGACGGTTTGAAACCCGTTCAACGTCGTATTCTTTATTCCATGAATAAGGATGGCAATACCCATGACAAGGGCTATCGTAAATCTGCCAAGTCGGTGGGTAACATTATGGGTAATTTTCACCCACATGGCGATAGTTCCATTTATGACGCCATGGTGCGTATGTCCCAGGACTGGAAGAATCGTGAAATCTTAGTTGAAATGCACGGTAACAACGGTTCTATGGATGGTGATCCACCAGCGGCTATGCGTTATACAGAGGCGCGCTTGTCAGAGATTGCTGGCTACCTTCTTCAAGATATTGATAAAAACACCGTTCCTTGGGCTTGGAACTTTGATGATACAGAGAAGGAACCAACCGTATTACCTGCCGCCTTTCCAAACCTCTTGGTTAATGGGGCTACAGGGATTTCTGCTGGTTATGCCACAGATATTCCACCGCATAATCTGTCAGAGGTCATCGATGCCGTTGTCTACATGATTGATCACCCATCTGCTAAACTGGATAAATTGATGGAATTCTTGCCTGGTCCAGATTTCCCAACAGGGGCTATCATTCAGGGCAAGGATGAGATTCGTAAGGCCTACGAAACTGGTAAGGGCCGCGTCGTTGTGCGCTCACGTACTGAAATTGAACAACTCAAAGGTGGCAAGGAACAAATCATCGTTACTGAAATTCCTTACGATGTCAATAAGGCAGTTCTTGTTAAAAAAATCGATGATGTTCGAGTCAATAACAAGGTTCCAGGCATTGCAGAAGTTCGTGATGAGTCTGACCGTACTGGGTTGCGTATTGCTATTGAACTTAAGAAGGATGCTGACAGCCAAACTATTCTTAACTATCTTTTGAAATATACGGATCTTCAGGTCAACTACAATTTCAACATGGTGGCTATTGATAATTTCACCCCACGTCAAGTAGGCTTGCAAAAGATTTTATCTAGCTATATTGCCCACCGTCGTGATATTATTGTTGCTCGTTCAAAATTTGACAAGGAAAAAGCTGAAAAACGTCTTCATATTGTCGAAGGTTTGATCCGTGTTATTTCTATTTTGGATGAGGTTATCGCTCTTATCCGAGCTTCTGAAAATAAGGCTGATGCTAAGGAAAATCTTAAGGTCAGCTATGATTTTTCAGAAGAACAAGCCGAAGCTATTGTGACCTTGCAACTTTATCGTTTGACCAATACGGATATCGTCACCCTCCAAAATGAGGAAGCTGATTTACGTGAGCAGATTGCGACCTTGGCTGCTATCATTGGTGATGAGCGTACCATGTTTAATGTCATGAAACGTGAACTCCGTGACATTAAGAAGAAATTCGGTAATGACCGTCGTTCAGAGTTGCAAGCAGAAACCAAGACCATTGAAATTGATACTGCAAGTTTGATTGTTGAAGAAGAAACCTATGTCAGCATCACTCGTGGTGGTTATGTCAAACGTACAAGCCCACGTTCTTTCAATGCTTCAACGATTGACGAAGTCGGAAAACGTGATGATGATGATTTGATTTTGGTTCAGCAAGCTAAGACGACACAACACCTCTTGATTTTCACTAATCAGGCCAATGTGATTTATCGTCCAATCCATGAGTTACCAGACATTCGTTGGAAGGATTTGGGAGAGCATTTATCACAAACTATCACCAATTTATCTAAGGATGAAGAAGTGCTTTACGCAGAAATCCTGGATGATTTTGAAACAGGTACTTACCTAGCAGCTACCAAGCTGGGTCAGATTAAACGTTTCGAACGCAAGGAATTTACGCCATGGCGTACCTACAAGTCTAAGTCGGTTAAATACGCTAAACTCAAGGATGATAGTGATTTTATTGTTACGGTTACGCCAATTCAATTGGATGATATCATGATTATCACTCAAAAGGGTTATGCCCTTCGCTTTAACGCGGACGAAGTGCCAGTAGTTGGGGCCAAGGCAGCAGGTGTTAAGGCAATCAATCTTAAGGATGATGATATCGTTCAGGCTGTTTTTGTGGCAAATACTCAAAGTTTCTATCTTCTAACACAAAGAGCCAGTCTCAAACGTGTGGCTACAGCTGATATCCCACAGGCTAAGCGAGCTGGTCGAGGTCTCCAAGTTCTTCGTGAGCTTAAGACGAAACCACATCGCGTCTTTACGGCTGGTCCAGTCTTTACAGAAAATTCTGGTGGTGAGATAGATCTTCTAGCAACACCAGCAGAGGAGACTCCTCAGACCTTGCTTGTGACAGCCACGACAGGTGAAACTGCAGAGGTTGATTTGTCACTTCTAAATCTTTCAGATCGTACTAGCAATGGAAGTTTTATTGAAGGGTTGGCAGACAAAGAAGTCTTTTCTGCTAAGATTATTGAAAAATAATGATAAGAAAGCTTTGTTCTCTTACTAGGGAGCAGAGTTTTTTCTTTAAGAGACTAAAGAACTATGTTAAAAAGAATTGTCAGAATTTTGCAACACAACCTTGAAATTTTCAATGAAAAGGACTATACTAGAAAGCACATAGTAACAGAAAAGAGGACATACACATGACAGTTGATTTAGACTGGGAAAATCTAGGATTTAATTACCGTAAACTTCCATTCCGTTATATCTCATATTTCAAAGACGGTAAATGGGACGAGGGGCAATTGACTGAGGATGCAACTTTGCATATTTCAGAAGCATCTCCAGCCCTTCACTATGGTCAAGAAGCTTTCGAAGGACTCAAGGCTTACCGTACTAAAGATGGCTCTATTCAATTGTTCCGTCCAGATGAAAATGCCAAACGTTTGCAACGTACTGCTGATCGTCTTTTGATGCCACAAGTTTCTGTTGACAAATTTGTAGATGCATGTAAACAAGTTGTGCGTGCCAATGAAGAATACGTTCCACCATATGGTACAGGTGCTACACTTTATCTCCGTCCACTTTTGATTGGGGTTGGTGATATTATTGGTGTGCATCCAGCAGATGAGTATATCTTTACTATTTTTGCTATGCCAGTAGGTAACTACTTCAAGGGTGGTTTGGCTCCAACAAACTTCCTTATTCAAGATGATTATGACCGTGCTGCGCCACATGGTACAGGTGCTGCTAAGGTTGGTGGTAACTACGCAGCAAGTATGTTGCCAGGTAAGATTGCACATGACCGTAACTTCTCTGATGTTATCTACCTTGATCCAGCAACTCACACTAAGATTGAAGAAGTGGGTTCTGCAAACTTCTTTGGTATCACAGCTGATAACGAATTTATTACACCACTCAGCCCATCTATCTTGCCATCTATCACCAAGTTCTCATTGCTTCACTTGGCTGAAAATCGCTTCGGTATGAAAGCTATCCAAGGTGATGTTAAGATTTCTGAATTGGATAAATTTGTTGAAGCAGGTGCCTGCGGTACAGCTGCCGTTATCTCACCAATTGGTGGGGTACAACATGGTGATGACTTCCATGTCTTTTACTCAGAAACAGAAGTAGGTCCTGTAACACGTAAACTTTATGATGAGTTGACAGGTATCCAATTTGGTGATGTTGAAGCACCAGAAGGATGGATTGTCAAAGTTGACTAATTCTTAATAGTAATTGATTATTTTAAGGCTTGCTCTTGCAAGCTTTTTTCTTTTTCGGTAGAATTAAGGAGATACATTAAGAAAGGATGGCTCGAGCCAAGTATCGGGTATAAATCTATGAGTAAAAAAGATAAAAAAATTGAAATCCAAATTAATGATGCCAAAGTAGTCGTCAACAAGGCAACCATCGAAGGTTTTGAACTTCTTGTTGGCAAGAAAGTGATTGGACAAATTGTGGAAATTGATAGTAAGTTTGCCGTTGTTGATAAGGAAAATGTTGCAGGTTTCCACAAAAAAATGGATGATGCAGTAGCTGCCATTATTGAATCGTACAATCTTAATCATTAAAATCCAAAGTAAAGGCTTGCTTTGGTCAAGAAACTGTGATATACTATTTCTTGTTCTTAAGGAGAGATAGCGAAGAGGCTAAACGCGGCGGACTGTAAATCCGCTCCTTCGGGTTCGGGGGTTCGAATCCCTCTCTCTCCATGTCTAAGAAACTGAATCGGGATAGTCGATGTCAAGTACTTAGATGTTTTTTTATAGCATTTTGCTATTGGGGTATAGCCAAGCGGTAAGGCAAGGGACTT
>NZ_KV809582.1:0-45104 GCF_001812625.1 Streptococcus sp. HMSC064H09 | reverse complement strand
CCTCATGCGTTGGTTCGAATCCAGCTACCCCAGTAAAAGGTATCGGGTGCATTGGCACCGTCTATGTTAACCATTGTCTTTGCGGGTACCTTTAAAAATATATTGTTATCAAGGGTCAGAATTGGCTGGCTCTTGTTGGAGGATCTTTTTAGAATGAACGAATTTGAAGAATTGCTAAACAGTGTTAGCGAAGTTAACACAGGTGACGTTGTAACAGCTGAAGTTATCTCAGTAGATAATGATCAAGCAAATGTTGTTATCGAAGGAACTGGTATCGAAGGTGTTTTGACACGTCGTGAATTGACAAACGACCGTGACGCAAACGTTGCAGACCTTGTTAAAGTTGGTGAAACACTTGAAGTGCTTGTTCTTCGTCAAGTTGTTGGTAAAGATACTGATACTGTAACTTACCTTGTATCTAAAAAACGCTTGGAAGCTCGCAAAGCTTGGGATAAACTTGTTGGTCGTGAAGAAGAAGTTGTTACTGTTAAAGGAACACGCGCTGTTAAAGGCGGACTTTCAGTTGAATTTGAAGGTCTTCGTGGATTTATTCCAGCTTCAATGATCGATACTCGTTTTGTTCGTAACACTGAACAATTTGTAGGTCAAGAATTTGACGCTAAAATTAAAGAAGTTGATCCAGCTGAAAACCGTTTCATCCTTTCACGTCGTGAAGTTGTTGAAGCTGAAGCTGCAGAAGCTCGTAAAGAAGTCTTCTCTAAACTTGAAGTTGGTTCAATCGTAACTGGTAAAGTTGCTCGTTTGACAAGCTTCGGTGCTTTCATCGACCTTGGTGGTGTTGACGGACTTGTTCACGTGACTGAATTGTCTCACGAACGTAACGTTTCACCTAAATCAGTTGTATCTGTAGGTGATGAAGTTGAAGTTAAAGTTCTTGCTATCGACGAAGAAGCAGGACGTGTATCACTTTCACTTAAAGCAACAACACCTGGACCATGGGATGGCGTTGAACAAAAACTTGCTGCTGGTGATGTTATCGAAGGTAAAGTTAAACGCTTGACTGACTTCGGTGCTTTCGTTGAAGTATTGCCAGGTATCGATGGACTTGTTCACATCTCTCAAATTTCACACAAACGTGTTGAAAATCCAAAAGATGTTCTTTCAGTAGGTCAAGACGTTACTGTTAAAGTTCTTGAAGTAAACGCTGATGCAGAACGTGTATCACTTTCTATCAAAGCTCTTGAAGAACGTCCAGCTAACGCTGAAGGCGAAAACAACGAAAAACGTCAATCACGTCCACGTCGTCCAAAACGTCAAGAAAAACGTGACTACGAACTTCCAGAAACTCAATCTGGATTCTCAATGGCGGATCTTTTCGGTGATATCGAATTGTAAGATAGAAAAGAGGCATGGAAACATGTCTTTTTTTCTATTTTAGAATATGCTATAATAGTATACTGTTAGCACCCTTAGTGTAATGGATATCACGTAAGATTCCGGTTCTTGAGATAGGGGTTCAATTCCCTTAGGGTGCAAAAAGAAAAAACGTTGAAAGATTTGTTCGCTCAACGTTTTTTTAGTTGCTAAGTTTTAGTGAAATTATTATGTAAAATCTTTTAGTGTTGAAAGGAAAAACGCAAACATACAGATGAATGGCTACTAGCTTATCCTAAAATCAAAGTTGACTACTGTATTAGCGTCTCTATAGTGGATTTATTGGGAGAGACAGTTTGGCTAATCTTTTGCAATTTATTAAAGAATTTGATATAATACTCAGTATCTCATATTGGGGTCGTTACGGATTCGACAGGCATTATGAGGCATATTCTGCGACTCGTGTGGCGACGTAAACGCTCAGTTAAATATAACTGCAAAAAATACTAATTCTTACGCTGTAGCAGCCTAAACACCTGCTCGCGTAACTTCTAGCAGATTGCTTATGTTTGTTTAGAGGTTTTATTGATTTATAAGCTACGTTTGACCATTGCCTAACTGGTTGAAAAGAGATTTATAGGCTCGCAGATAGAAGGCTTGAGTTATGTGTCGTCTATCTGTTAAATGAAAGACATAACCTATGGTTGTAGACGAATATGTTGGCAGGTGTTTGGACGTGGGTTCGACTCCCACCGGCTCCATAAATACTTGAGGCGTCAGCCTTTTATTTGTGTATATAGGAATTTATTATGAAAAAACTTTTGTCTTTGACCGTTTTAGGTCTCTCACTTTTTACTCTAGCTGCTTGTGGAAAATCTTCGTCTAAAACTGAGTCGAAGGGATCTCTGGATAATGAGGCTTCAAAGATTTTAACTGTTAAGCATGGGAATGTTCGCCAGAACTTTGATAAAATCACCATGGCCAATGCTTCTCAAGAATTCTCAGGAGGCTCAAATCTTGATAGCTTGAAGGGTTGGTTTGGTGAACCCTCATCAACTGGTCAAGAGCAAGCAGGAGATGCTAAGCTTGATGTTTATAATTGGCAGTATGACAATGTTGTGGTTACAGCGAAACTCTTTAACAATAGCACTGTTGTTAAGTCAATTTCAAACTTTTCTTACGTCCGTGATCCCAAAATCACACTGAAGATGTATGAAAACCTCAAAAATGGAACTAGCTATGATGATGCTGTCAAAACGCTTGGCACACCGGATGTTTATTCAATCGCTGTCTCTTCAGATGCAACAATGACACAGGCTCTTTGGTCATCCAACCTTGTCGCTAAGAAGGGTGAAACAGGTAGCCTTACCCTTAACTTTAAAAATGGTGCCTTGGAAAATAAGTCACAAGCAAATTTGATTAACAAGTAATCACAGTAAAAAATGCCTTTCTAAATCAATGAGGGCATTTTTTTGTTATAATAAAAGGAGTGATTAAAATTGTGGAGATGTAATGACCAAAAAAAGACTATTTTTTATAGGGATAGCAGGTTTAATACTGGTGTTCTTATGGCCTCTTTTAAATAACTTCATCCCCTTAATCAAGGAATGGATCAACGCTAAGCATGATCAAGCCTTTTTAAGAGAAGTTTTTAAGCAGGCTAATTTCCAAAATGCACTTATCCTTATTAGTCTTATGATTCTGTCATCAGCTATTCCTGGAGTTTCAAGTTCTATTTTTTGTATTTTTGTTGGGCTACTCTATGGCCCTTTGCTTGCGATTCCGATGAATATTATTGGTAATACTTTTGGAAATTTGACTAGTTTTGAAATTCTGAGAAGACTTGAAAAGCCAGAGAAGTCCAAACGTATGGAGAAACTCCTAAACTATATTGAAAACTTTAAGCATCGTTTTATTGGGATTTCTTTAGCCTTCTCTATTCCTTTTATACCATCAGCTCTGGTCAATTATGCTTGTGTTCAGATGAATTTACCCACAAGGACGAGGATTTTGGCAACCCTTATTGGAGTGACGCCAGTCTCGATTGTTTATGCAGTTAGTGGAGATTTGTTGCTTAATATCCGTCCGATTCGAATACCATTAGTGGCAGTACTTACCATCTTGCTCTTTATCTCACTCGTCATTTACTTTATCCATTTTAGGAAGGAAAAAAATGAGCTTCATTCAAGTAACTAAAGAAGAATTTAACACACATGCTCAACAAGTGTCTGAGCGTTCTTTTATGCAAACGGAGGAAATGGCTAAGCTTCTTGAAAAACGTGGATTTAGCATTAGCTATGTCGCTTGGAAAGAAGGAAACCAACTAGAAGTCTCAGCAATTGTCTACAGCATGCCTATGACTGGTGGGCTTCGCATGGAGGTGAATTGTGGACCGATTCACTCAAATACAGCTCATTTGAGTGACTTTTATCAGGGTTTGAAGGATTATGCTAAGGCAAATGGCGCTCTTGAGCTGTTAATCAAGCCTTATGATACTTATCAAACTTTTGATAGTAATGGTGAACCAACTGGTGAAGAGCAGAAGCAATTGATTAGTCAATTGACAGATTTAGGCTATAGCTTTGATGGTTTACAGACAGGTTATCCTGGTGGTGAGCCTGACTGGCACTATGTTAAGGATTTATCTGGGATTGAAGAAAAAAATCTTATCAAGTCTTTCAGTAAAAAAGGGAAGCCTTTGGTTAAAAAAGCCAAAACTTTCGGGATTAAGTTGAAAAAACTGAAACGTGATGAGTTATCTATTTTTAAAGAAATCACTTCGGCGACCTCTGATCGTCGTGAGTATAGTGACAAGTCCCTAGATTATTACCAAGATTTTTATGATGCTTTTGGTGACAATGCTGATTTTATGGTGGCTACCTTGAATTTTCAGGATTACTATGACCATTTGGAAAGTGATCAAGCGAAGTTGGGAGCTAGAATTGTCAAATTACAAGCTGATTTAGAGGCTAACCCAAAATCTGAGAAAAAACAAAACCAATTAAGAGAATTATCAAGTCAGTTTGAGACCTTTGATGTTCGGAAGGGCGAAGCGACTGCTTTTATTGATAAATATGGTCAGGAAGACATTGTTCTTGCAGGAAGTCTTTTTGTCTATACACCTCAAGAAGCTGTTTATCTTTTTAGTGGATCTTATCCGGAGTTTAATAAGTTTTATGCGCCAGCACTCTTACAAGAGTATGTGATGACCCAAGCCATTAAACGTGGAATTACTTTCTATAACTTCCTTGGTATTATGGGGATCTTTGATGGTTCAGATGGGGTTTTGCGATTTAAACAAAACTTTAATGGTTATATCGTTCGCAAGATGGGAACCTTCCGTTATTATCCACAACCGCTTAAATATAAAGCGATTCAAGGAGTTAAGAAACTGCTTGGCCGTTCTTAAATTTTAGAGGGCTTCTATTTGAGTCCTCTTTCACTATAGTTCTGTTTATAGAATTACGCTGTATAGTAAGAGAGTTTAGAGGAAGAAGGAGGTAAGTTGATGAAACTTGCATTATTAGGGACAGGAATGATTGTGACAGAGGTTCTTCCTGTGTTAACAACTATTGAGGGCATCGAGCTTGAAGCTATCTTATCGACACCACGATCGCTCGATAAGGCAGAAGCCCTAGCTAAACAATATGGCTTATCTCAGGCGACTAGTGATTATGAGTTAATTTTGTCTAATCCAGAAGTTGATACGATTTATGTCGGAACGCCCAATCATACCCACTATGACTATGCTAAGAAAGCACTTTTGGCCGGAAAACATGTGATCTGTGAGAAACCCTTCACCCTTCATTTAGAAGATTTTGAAGAGCTAGCTAAGCTTGCTCAAGAAAGAAAGCTTCTCTTGATGGAGGCTATTACCAATCAATATCTGGCTAATTTTACAGCGATTAAGGAAGCCTTGTCTGATATTGGGGATATTAAGATTGTGAATATCAATTATTCCCAATATTCTTCACGTTACGATGCCTTCAAACGAGGGGAAATTGCTCCTGCCTTCAATCCTAAAATGGGTGGAGGAGCACTTAGAGATCTGAATATCTATAATATTCACCTTCTTGTTGGCCTTTTTGGTAAGCCTAATCGTGTGGAATATCTTCCTAATGTGGAGCGAGGAGTGGATACGTCAGGAATTCTAGTTTTGGACTATGGTAACTTTAAGGCTGTTGCCATTGGAGCTAAAGACTGTAGTGCGGAGATTCGTTCAACTATTCAAGGGGATAAGGGAGCTATTACTATTTTTGGTGCAACCAACACTCTTCCTGAAATTGGAGTCACTCTCAATGATCAGAAAGAGAGAGTTGTCAATCTTAATAGTCCACAACATCGTATGTATGATGAATTTGTAGCTTTTGAAAAGATGGTGGCGACCAAGGATTTTGACAGTGTTGCCCAGCAGTTGGAACATAGTCGTCAGGTTATGGAAGTTCTGGATCAAGCTTCGAAAGCTTTGTAACATACTAAAAAACAAGCAGTGGTGTTAGCCATTGCTTGTTCTGTCTTATACAGTTGTTGGGAATGAAATCTCAATCAATTTGTCAGTGTGTACTGTTCTAAGCTTGTCCATCAAAACGATATCTTTGTCGATTTTTCGTTTGAGGAAGAATTCACGGATAACTTCTAATTCGTTGTCTTTAACAGCACGATGTTTATTTGAAATCAAGAGTTCATAATGCTTAGGTGCTTGTGTAAAGACAACATCAGTATTCCCAGCAGAGTAGGTCTCTACGAGAAAGGCATCCGTGTTGTCTAGTTGGTTTTGAACGAGTTCTTGGTGTGTACGGGTCGTATTAATGAGTTTCATAGTTTCCTCCTAAGATTTGCTAGTTGTTATGTTGTTTGCTTTCCATTGTTCGATTCCCCATTTATGGCTGCCACGTTTAAGTTTAGCAATGGCTTCATCAATTGGAAACCAGGCCAGGTTATTGAAATCTTCGAGAGGTTTGCCAATTTTTGAAAAATCTACAACTTCATAAATATAGGCTGGATTGTAATAGTAAGTGTCACGGTGGCTTGAATAGAAGTATTCATCAGCCTGGCCATAGTACTGGCCTAAAGTGGCTGTAAACCCAAGTTCTTCAATTAACTCGCGTTCTAATGCGCTATAGTGATCCTCGCCTGCTTCGATTTCTCCACCTGGGAGAAACCAAGCTCCGTTAGGAGCCTGGACTAAAATAATCTTTGTCTTTTCTTGGTTAGGAATCACAGCATAAACACCGTAACGTGTTTGATAATGAGCTCCCTCAACCTTGTCACCAAATGTTGGATTCATGAGTTGCTCCTTACGTTTATTTGCCTATATTATACTAAAATTTTGCTCATTTTCCTATTGATTTAGGCAGAATTAGGGATAAATTTGAAAATAGGAAATGAAAAGATAAATAAACCAAGTCGTAATGACTTGGTTTATTTGTTTAATCAGATTCTTTTGCTGCCTCAGCTTTTTGAGTAGCTTTATCGGCTTTTTTAGCAGACTTAATGGTAATGTGGCCTTTTGAAGTCATGACTGCCTTGAGATCTTTTTCGTTTGGATTTTCAAGGTAGAAGTCGGTAATAGCATCTTCAATGTGATCTTGGATGGTACGACGTAGTGGTCGAGCACCCATCTTAGGATCGTAACCAAGGTCAACCAATTTTTCCTTAACTTTCTCAGTTACACTGAGGTGGATACCGTTGTTAGCCAAGCGTTGGTTGACATTATCAAGCATGAGGTCCACGATAGTAAGGAGATTTTCTTTGCTGAGGGCAGAGAATTCGATAATACCGTCAAAGCGGTTCATGAATTCAGGACTAAAGAAATCTCCAAGTTGGTTAAGAACAGAATTGGTACGATTTTCACGAGTAGCTCCAAAGCCAACGCTAGCTTCAACTTTACCAGTACCAGCATTTGATGTCATGATGATGATGGTATCCTTGAAGCTTACAGTGCGCCCTTGACCATCAGTCAAACGACCGTCGTCAAGTACTTGGAGGAACATGTGAAGAACATCTGGGTGAGCTTTTTCAACCTCATCTAAAAGAATAAGTGAATAAGGATTACGGCGGACTTTTTCAGTTAACTGACCAGCTTCGTCGTAACCAACATATCCTGGAGGGGCACCAACCAATTTAGCAACAGCGTGTTTTTCCATGTATTCTGACATGTCGAAACGAATCATACTGTCAGCTGAACCAAAGAGTTCAATGGCTAATTGTTTAGAGAGCTCAGTTTTACCGACTCCTGTAGGACCTACGAAGAGGAAGCTACCAATTGGGCGGTTTGGAGCACCCAAGCCAACACGATTACGGCGGATAGCTTTGGCAGTCTTATCAACTGCAGCATCTTGTCCGATAACATGTGATTTAAGATCATCGGCAAGACTAAGAAGTTGTGATTGTTCTTTTTCTTTCAAATCACCGACAGGAATATTGGTTTTTTGTTCCACAATAGCTTCGATATGTTTTTCGGTGATGACAGGCATATCCTGGTCTTTGATGGTTTGCTTTTGCATTTCCTTGTATTTGGCAATTTGGTCACGGAAATAGGCAGCCTTTTCAAAGTCTTCGTCACGAGTAGCTTGAGCCTTGAGATTTTCAGCCTCAATCAAACGTTTGTCGATATCTTTAGGATCAACAAAGTTGAGGGTTAAGTTCATCTTCGAACCAGCTTCATCCAGAAGGTCGATGGCCTTGTCTGGCAAAAAACGGTCTTGAATGTAGCGGTTGGACAATTCTGCAGCTGCAGTAATCGCTTCGTCCGTATATTTGACGTGGTGGTAGTCTTGATATTTAGGCTGAATCCCACGCAAAATAGTGATGGTTTCCTCAACAGTTGGTTCGTCAACCTTAACTGGTTGCATACGACGCTCAAGGGCAGCATCTTTTTCGATGATGCGGTATTCGTTGAGTGTTGTTGCTCCGACCAGTTGAAGTTCCCCACGAGCAAGGGCAGGTTTTAGGATGTTTCCAGCATCCATATTGCCATCTCCAGCATTACCAGCTCCTACGATTTCATGGATTTCATCAATAAATAGGATAACATCCTGACGTTGACGAATTTCTTCCATGAGTTTTTGCATGCGTTCTTCAAATTGGCCTCGGATACCAGTTCCTTGAACCAAGCTGACCACATCAAGACGGATGACTTGTTTGCCTTGGAGTTTTTGAGGAACGCTACCATCTACAATTTTTTGAGCTAGACCTTCAACAACAGCAGTCTTACCGACACCGGGTTCGCCTATGAGGACGGGATTGTTCTTGGTACGGCGATTAAGAATTTCGATGACACGAATGATTTCCTCGTCACGACCAATAACAGGATCAATGTCTCCACGACGAGCGATGTCAGTGATGTTAATGCCGAACTCTTCGAGAAGACCTTGGGGCTGTTGAGGAGCTTGTTGGCGTGGTCCTCCTGGACGGCCTGGCCCCTGTGTATTGCCGCCATTTCCTCGGTTACCACCTTCTTGTGTTGGAGGTGTATTGGGCAGATCGCCGTTAGAAGAACGGAAGTTATTTAGGTCGCTGAAGAAATCGTCGAAGAAGTTGGAACCTCCTGTTTGATTGAATTGATTGAGGGGGTTCTCTGGGTCAGATTTCATGATTTTATAACAATTTTGACAGAGGTCAACTTGTTGCTGATTACCATTTACATTGGTATACAAATGAATACTAGCTTCATTAAGGTTACAGTTTTGACAGAGCATATCAGTACCTCTTTTCTATCTGAATTGGGTAAGACCTTTATTGAAAACAATCTTGGTCAAAAAAGGTCAAATCTATGTCTCCATTATAGCATGCGGAAGGTAGATTGCAAGTAAAAAGCATCTAGATTTGGCACTCTCTCAACAAGAGTGCTAATATTGAATTTTAATTCAAAACCACTTGTCTAAAATGCATAAATATAATATAATGGTTTTATATTATTCAGAACGAAAGAGAGATACCTATGACACAAGCTAAATCATTTTTGAAAGAAATCGACTTTACCAAGCAGGAACTTGAGGAGTTAATCGATTTATCTATAAAATTTAAACAGCTAAAGAAGGAAAGAATTCCGCATAAATATTTAGATGGCTTAAATATTGCCTTGATTTTTGAAAAAACATCCACAAGAACTCGCTCAGCTTTTACAGTGGCTGGTCAGGACCTAGGTATGAATGTGACCTACCTTGGTGCTGGAGACATTCAGTTAGGTAAAAAGGAATCTGTAGTTGATACAGCCAAGGTGCTTGGTTCTATGTTTGATGGAATCGAGTACCGTGGTTTTAAACAAGAAGATGTTGAAGATTTGGCTAAGTACTCAGGGGTTCCGGTCTGGAATGGTTTGACGGATACCTGGCATCCAACTCAAATGATTGCGGATTTCATGACTTTGAAGGAACACTTCGGTAGTTTAGAAGACTTGACCATCGCCTATATTGGAGATGGTAGAAATAATATGGCCAACTCACTTTTGGTCACTTCAGCTATTTTAGGCGTTAATGTCAAGATTATTGCCCCAGAGGTACTGCAACCCGAAGATGAGATTGTAGCCTTAGCTCAGAAACATAATAATGGTGCCGACTTAACCATTACAGATGATATTTCAGAGGTCAAGGGAGTTGATATGCTTTATACGGATGTCTGGGTATCTATGGGTGAAGAGATAGATTTTAAATCTCGTATTGATTTACTCTTGCCTTATCAAATTAATGCAGACCTACTAGCCAAGACAGAAAATCCAGATGTTATCGTTATGCATTGTCTCCCAGCCTTTCATGATCTCAATACCCAAATTGGGAAAGAAATCTATGACAAATATGGTTTGGCAGAGTTAGAAATTACAGATCAAGTCTTCCAAAAATACAGTGACATCATCTTCCAAGAAGCTGAGAATCGTATGCATTCTATTAAGGCCATTATGTACAATTCCTTGAAAAATATTTAAAATTCCCCCATTTTTCCCATAAGTGTGATAAAATAAGTAAGAAATACACAATTAATAGGAGAAATAACATGGAATCACATTTGGTGAGAATCATTAACCGTCTTGAAATGATGGCGGCTGATGGTGGTAATTTGAAACGTAATTTTGAACGTGAAGGAGTGGTTGTTGCCGAAGTATCATTTAGCAACGATCCTGAAAATGGTCCAGTTTTCACATTGCGTGACGTTGAAGCACGTGAATCTTATTCATTTGATAGCATCGACTTGATTGCAATGGAAATCTACGATTTGCTTTACTAATAAATCATTTTGGGACTTTACAAGGTTCCAAAAATTCAGAATGCCTGAAACTATCGAGTTTCAGGCATTTTTATCAGGATGAAAGCATCCGGTAATGCTTGTATGGATTACCAAAATAGGCAGTATTTCAAATCATTGACAAACCTTTTGGGAAGATGTCATCTTAGGAGGACTTGAGGTGTCTTGCTTGAGAGATTTGATAGCGATGTCTATAACTTAGTTTTTATACTGAAATATCGCATTTATAAGAAAATACTTTATTATTATACAGTCTTCTGATATAATATTGAAGAATATTAGTAAGGAGTATCTAGATGAATTTTTCATTTCTACCGCAGTTTTGGTCTTACTTTAACTATGGTGTCTTAGTAACAATTATGATTTCGGTCTGCGTGGTCTTCTTCGGAACCATCCTCGGGGTTTTGGTATCCTTGGCCAAGCGTTCTGGAATCAAACCTTTGGAGTGGCTAGTAAGTCTTTATGTTTGGGTTTTCCGTGGGACTCCTATGGTTGTGCAGATTATGATTGCTTTTAACCTCATCCACATGAACCTTCCAACTGTGCAGTTTGGGATTTTAAACCTTGATTTGTCACGTATTGTTCCAGGTATTATCGTCCTTTCTTTGAACAGTGGTGCTTATATTTCTGAGAGCGTACGTGCAGGTATCGAGTCTATTCCTAAAGGTCAGATTGAAGCAGCCTACTCACTTGGTATCCGTCCATGGAATACCATGCGTTATGTGGTCTTGCCTCAAGCTATTAAAAATATCTTGCCTGCCTTAGGTAACGAGTTTGTCACTATTATCAAGGATAGTTCGCTCTTGCAAACCATCGGGGTTATGGAATTGTGGAATGGTGCACAAACTGTTGCAACAACGACCTACTTGACTTTGACGCCGCTCTTGTTCGCAGCCTTCTATTATTTGATTGTGACAACAGCTATGACGGCACTCTTGAAACAAATGGAAAAACGACTTGGGGAGGGACGTAAATAATGGCAGAAACAATTATTGAGATTAAAAATCTTCACAAGTATTTCGGTAAGAATGAAGTTCTCAAAGGGATTGATCTAGATATTAAAAAGGGTGAAGTAGTGGTTATCATTGGTCCTTCAGGATCAGGGAAATCAACCTTCCTACGCTCAATGAACTTGCTTGAGAAACCTACCAAAGGCGTTATTTCTTTTGAAGGTGTGGATATTACAGATAAGAATAACGACATTTTCAAAATGCGTGAAAAAATGGGAATGGTTTTCCAACAGTTTAACCTCTTCCCGAACATGACAGTTAAGGAAAATATCACCTTGTCACCGATTAAAACCAAGGGTGTTTCAAAAGCTGATGCAGACGTGAAAGCTATGGAACTTTTAGAAAAGGTTGGCTTGAAAGATAAGGCAGATGCCTACCCAACAAGTCTATCTGGTGGTCAGCAACAACGTATTGCTATCGCACGTGGTTTGGCTATGGATCCAGACGTTCTCTTGTTTGACGAACCAACATCAGCCCTTGATCCAGAAATGGTTGGTGAAGTTCTTGCCGTCATGCAAGACCTTGCTAAATCAGGGATGACAATGGCAATCGTTACCCACGAAATGGGCTTTGCGTATGAGGTGGCTGATCGTGTTATCTTTATGGATGGCGGTGTTATTGTAGAAGAAGGCACACCACAAGAGATTTTCGATAATACTAAGGAAGATCGTACTAAGGATTTCTTGAGTAAGGTTTTGTAAGATATTCATTAAGTATGTATACATTGTTTGTGAAGGCTGGAACTTTTCCGGCCTTTTCTTTTTGTGTTCTGCTTTTCTAGAATTATTCTTGTTTAGGATAATTTTGCGGAAAAGATGGATAAATATGCTATAATGATGCCGTATCAAAAATAATAAAGTAGGTCAAGAAAAATGCTCATATATGATGCGGCCTTAAAAACGCCTTACCGGATTCTTGGCATTAACCTCCCTAAGGATAGTCTTTTGCACTTATCTAACCTAGGGCTGGCTGCCGGTGAAATGATTGAGGTGGTAACTAAGACCAAGAACAGTGCTATTATTATCGTAAAGGGGAGTCGCTTAGCCTTTGATGCTTCGATTCTAGATAAGATTGATTTGGCACCTGCAGAGGAAGATCAGGAAAAGATACCTCTTTCTGAATTACCAGTTGGACGTTCGGCTATCGTTACTGCTATTTTTTCAGCAAATGAGACCAAACGGCGTCTTATGGATATGGGAATTACAAAGCGTACTCGAGTCTTATTGCGTAAGGTAGCTCCTTTGGGAGATCCTCTAGAAATTAGTTTGAGAGGGTATGAATTAACCCTACGCAAGTCAGAAGCGCAAATGATTAGTGTGGTCATGCTGGACGAGGGAGAGGAAAAATGACAGAAATTGCATTAATAGGTAATCCTAATAGTGGTAAAACCAGTTTATTCAACTTGATAACAGGGACCAATCAGCGTGTTGGTAACTGGCCGGGTGTTACTGTAGAACGAAAAAGTGGTCTGGTCAAAAAGAATAAGGATTTAGAAATCCAGGATTTACCAGGGATTTACTCAATGTCACCCTATAGCCCTGAAGAAAAGGTAGCGCGTGACTATTTGTTGAGCCAAAGGGCCGAAAGCATTCTAAATGTGGTTGACGCGACTAATTTGGAGCGTAACCTTTATCTGACGACGCAGTTGATTGAGACAGGTATACCAGTCACTTTAGCACTTAACATGAGTGATGTTTTGGAGGCTCAGGGAAAACAGATAAATATTGATAAATTATCTTATCATCTAGGCGTCCCAGTAGTAGCTACTAGTGCTCTCAAACAAACTGGTGTCGATCAGGCAGTGAAGAAGGCAGCTCATACGACGACTTCTACAGTCGGTGACATTGCCTTTCCAATTTATGACGATAAGTTAGAAGCTGCCATCTCACAAATTTTGGAAGTCTTGGGAAATTCGGTGCCACAAAGGTCTGCGCGTTTTTATGCCATTAAACTCTTTGAACACGATGCTTTAGTTGAGGCTGAGCTAGACTTGTCCCCATTCCAACGAAAAGAAATCAAAGATATCATTCGTATCACTGAGGAAATTTTCACAGAAGATGCGGAGTCAATTGTCATTAATGAGCGTTATGCCTTTATTGAACGTGTTTGTCAGATGGCTCAAAGTCATACGGAAGATTTTGCCCTGACCTTGTCAGATAAGATTGATAGGATTGTTACCAACCGTATTTTGGCTTTACCAATTTTCGCAGCAGTTATGTATTTGGTTTATTTCTTATCTATCCAAACTGTTGGAACCATGTGGACAGACTGGGCTAACGATGTGCTTTTTGGTAAGTATGTTCCAGATTTGGTAACTTCTGGTCTTGACTTTCTTCAAGTTCAGGACTGGCTTAAGTCTTTGATTATTGATGGTATCGTCGCTGGGATTGGGACAGTACTAGGATTCCTTCCTCAAATTTTTGTGCTCTTTATCTGTTTGGGTGTGCTTGAGGACATTGGATATATGAGTCGTATTGCCTTTGTTATGGACCGTATTTTCCGACGTTTTGGGCTTTCTGGAAAATCCTTTATTCCCATGTTGATTTCGACAGGTTGCGGGGTTCCAGCGGTTATGTCTAGTCGAACGATTGAAAATGAAAGGGACCGTCGCATTACCATTATGACGGCAACCTTCATGCCTTGTTCGGCCAAGTTGGAAATTATTGCCTTGATTGCTGGAGCTTTCTTCCCTAGTAATTCTTTAGTAGCACCAAGTACCTATTTTATTGGGATGGCTGCTATTATCCTATCGGGTATTGCCCTCAAAAAGACGAGTTTTTTAGGTGGTTTAACCAGTCCGTTTATTATGGAATTGCCTGCCTATCACTGGCCTAAAGCCATGTCAGTCTTGCGTTATGCTTTTGGTAAGGCTATGAGTTTTGTCAAACGTGCGGGAACTATCATTTTTAGTTTGACGGTGCTTATCTGGTTTATGTCTAACTACAACTTTACCCTACATACTGTAGATACGGAAGTTAGCATTTTGGCGACTTTAGGTAAGGGCTTGTCTTGGATTTTTGACCCACTCGGATTTGGAAATTGGAAGGCAACAGTTGCGGCTCTTACAGGTTTAGCTGCCAAGGAGACCGTTGTCGCCACCTTTGGTATTCTCTATCATAATAGCAGTGAGGCGGGTCTCGCTGAGGCTCTACGAGGAGATTATTCTTCCTTAGCTGCCTATTCCTTCTTGATTTTTAACTTGCTTTGTGCACCATGTTTTGCGGCTATTGGAGCTATTAAGCGTGAAATGGCCAATCTGAAATGGACGGTTGGGGCTATCGGTTTCCAAACAGGTCTAGCTTATTGTATGAGTTTAATCCTTTACCAGTTTGGTCAAGTCATCCTGTACGGTAAGTCAATGACAATTTGGACTTTTGTTGCTTTCTTACTTTTAGTAACGATGATTTACTTTGTTGTTCGTAAACCACGTCAGATTAAGGATCAAATCATTAGCTTGGATAATCTTCAAGAAGCTCATATTTAGGTTTAGGAGGAATTGTTATGTCTACCTTTATCATTGCTTTCATTATTTTTGCTTTGGCTGGTCTTGGCATCCGTCACTATATCAAAGGCAAAGGCTCTTGTGGCGATTGCGAGTGTTCTTGTCCGGTTAAGGAAGAAATGCATAAGGCTAATCGCTAATAAAATAATATATAGAAAAATGGTCTCTTATTCATTTAAGAGACCATTTTCTTACGATTGTAAGAAATGTATAAAGGTATCTAGGTTGGAAGTGTGATACTATAAGATAGATAAATAATCTAAATTTTTAACAAAAAAGGGAGATGTATAAGGAATGGTTTTGAACAAAGAGATTGTCCTAATTCATGGGACCTGGTGTGATGGCAATGTTTGGGGAGAATTTGCGACAGGTCTACGTCAAATGGGATATAAGGTTCATACACCTAGCTTTCGTTACCATGACCTACCTTATCAAGAGTGTCTAGCTAAGGTTGGGACTGTTACCCTGCAGGACTATCGAGATGATTTAGTGGCCTTGATTGAAAGTCTTGACCAACCACCACTTATCTTGGGACACTCTTTAGGGTGTTTAGTGGCTCAGATGGTTGCCGAAAAAACAGAAGTAGCTGGTATGATTCTCATGGGACCAGCACCAACAGCAGATATTTTTGCCTTTTATCCAACCATGTTAGCTTGTTTTGGCAAACACTTTTTACGTTGGGGATTTTGGAAAAAAGCCATGCCTCCGTATAAAAAGGAGTTTTTCAAGTATTGCATGAATGAACAAGAGGAATCTTTGAAAGAGGAAGTTTTTGCTGATTTGGTTCCTGAATCAGGAAAAGTTTATACTCAAATGGCCCTCCATTGGTTTGATAAGACAAAAGCAGTTTACGTAGACTTTAGTCGGATTTCATGTCCTGTTCTCGTCATTTCTGGGACTAAGGATAAGATGACTCATCCTAATATTGCCAGAAGAACGGCTAAGAACTACCGTGATTCCGTTCTTGTCTCCTTAACGGGTGCAGATCATATGTATGAAAGTGGCAAATACCAGCAGAAGACCTTGAAGGTTATTAAGGGTTGGAGTCAGCAAAATGATTTTGTGGATTAGTCACGAAAGATAATCAGAAGAAGTTGGAAGGCAATTCCAGCTTTTTTAGTTTTCATTTGAAACGTCTTTTTGAAAATTTAGAAAATTTAGTCACAAAGAGTCCTCACTATGGTATAATTGAAAAAAAGTATGTATTGGAGAACACCCATGGCGATAATAATGGATGGTAAGGCCCTAGCTGCTAAAATGCAGGATCAATTGCAAGAAAAGGTAGCACGTCTTAAAGAAAATGAATGGATTGTGCCTGGACTCGTGGTAATCATGGTTGGTGACAACCCAGCTAGTCAGGTTTATGTGCGCAACAAGGAACGTGCTGCTAAAAAGGCTGGCTTCCATAGCCAGACAGTCAACCTTTCTGAGAGTATCAGCGAGGAAGAATTGATTGAGGTTATTGAACAATATAATCAGGACCCACTTTTCCATGGTATTTTGGTTCAATTGCCATTACCGAATCATATTAATGAAATGCGTATTCTTTTGGCTATTGATCCTAAAAAAGATGTCGATGGTTTCCATCCTATGAATACTGGTAATCTTTGGAATGGTCGCCGTCAAATGGTGCCTTGTACACCGGCTGGGATTATGGAAATCCTTCGTGAGTACAATGTTGAATTGGAAGGTAAGACAGCAGTTATCATTGGACGTAGTAATATTGTTGGTAAACCTATGGCTCAGCTTCTTCTAGAAAAGAATGCTACAGTTACCTTGACCCACTCACGAACACCGCATTTGGCTAAGGTTTGTAGCAAGGCAGATGTCTTGATTGTAGCTATTGGACGTGCAAAATTTGTAACAGAAGAATATGTCAAAGAGGGTGCTGTTGTCATTGATGTGGGAATCAACCGTGATGAAGAAGGCAAACTTTGTGGTGACGTTGATTTTGATCAAGTGAAAGATAAGGTTGGCATGATCACGCCTGTTCCAGGTGGTGTAGGCCCTATGACTATTACTATGTTGATGGAACAGACCTATCAAGCTGCTCTTCGTAGTGCGAAAGGATAGTTTATGAAAGTTGATGACGATGTAGCTAGGCAAGTGATAACACCTCGCTTGAGAGAGTCTCACAAGGGTTCTTACGGTCGAGTGCTTTTAGTTGGTGGGCTTTATCCTTATGGTGGTGCCATCATTATGGCTGCCATAGCTTGTGTCAATAGTGGGGCAGGCTTGGTCACAGTGGCTACGGATCGTGAAAATATCACAGCCCTTCATGCTCATCTCCCTGAAGCCATGGCTTTTGACCTTAGAGAGACTGAAAGATTTCTTGAGAATCTTAGGGCAGCTGATGTGGTATTAATCGGTTCTGGTCTAGGTGAAGGTGGTGTAGCTAGTCAGGCTATGGACTTGGTGCTGGCAAATATTAGGTCAGATCAAAATTTGGTTGTTGATGGTTCAGCTCTCAATCTTTTGGCTAAGAAAAATAAGAAGGACCTACCAGATTGTCACCTTACTCTCACCCCACATCAAAAAGAATGGGAACGCTTGTCTGGTTTAAGGATTCCAGAGCAGACAGTTTCCAACACTCAAAAAGCCTTAGGTGAGTTCCAAGCTGGGACAATCCTGGTTGCCAAGAGTCACAAGACGGCTGTCTATCAAGGTGAAAAAGTAGCTCATTTAGAAGTTGGTGGGCCTTATCAAGCCACAGGAGGAATGGGAGATACCTTAGCTGGTATGATTACTGGTTTTCTGGCCCAGTTCCCTTCAATTGATCGCTATAAGGCTGTCACAGTAGCTACCTGGCTTCACTCAGCTATTGCTGATGATCTGGCTAAAAATGCCTATGTGGTTTTGCCGACACATATCAGTAAAGCCATTCCTAGCTGGATGAAAAAGTTATCATTATAATCTAAAAAACGTGTCTTGTATTGAGGCAAGTTTTTTTCGATTTCGACATTTTTTTAAGATTGCTGAAGCTTATTTGTGATAAAATAAAAGAGAATTTTTATGAGAACATAGAGGAAAAAAAGTGACATCATTTTCGAAAAAACTCAGTCAAAAATGGGAAAAACGGCGCCAAAAACAAAAAGAAAAACGAGCGAACAAACCTAGAAAGCCAGTAAACATTTCACGTCGTGTTTACTTGCTTTTTGGTGTAGTCTTTGTCCTTTTTTTGTTACTTTTTGCACGTTTGACCTATATGCAGGTTTATAACAAATCGTTTTATACTAAGAAATTAGAGGATAATTCTAAGTATACGGTTAGGATTGCAAGTGAACGTGGGCAAATCTTTGATGCTAAGGGGGTCGCTCTTACGACCAACCAGAGTAAGGACGTTATCACCTTTACACGTAGCAATTTGGTGTCATCAGATACTATGAAGAAAGTCGCTGAAAAGTTAGCGACCATGGTAACACTAACGGAGACGAAGGTAACAGCACGCCAGAAACGCGATTTCTATCTAGCGGATTCTGCCACCTACAAACGTGTGGTTAATGATCTTCCAAAGGACAAGAAAACAGATAAGTTTGGTAATAAATTAGCTGAAGCTACTATTTACAACAATGCTGTTGATGCCGTTCCTGATGAAGCAGTGGATTACACTGAGGATGAGCTTAAGATTGTCTACATTTACTCACAGATGAATGCTGTTTCTAATTTCTCAACAGTCACATTGAAAACAGGAGACTTGACGCCTGAACAAATTGCGATTGTAGCAGCTAAACAGAAGGAACTTAATGGTATTACGGTTGCTAAGGATTGGGAGCGTCATACGGTTGATTCAGCCTTGTCTCCTCTCATCGGGAAAGTCTCAAGTTCAGAAGCAGGTTTGCCACAAGAAGATGCCAAGGAATACCTCAAAAAAGGTTATGCCCTTAATGACCGTGTAGGAACTTCTTATCTAGAAAAAGAATACGAGGAGAAGCTACAAGGGAAACATACTGTTCGTGAGATTACAGTAGACAAGGAAGGCGAAGTTGATAGTGATAAAATCACTCAAAAGGGAAGTAAGGGTAACAATCTGCAGTTGACCATCGACCTTGATTTCCAAAAAGGAGTTGAAGATATCCTAGGTCAACAGCTTTCTTCAGAGATTTCAGAGAACAAAGCTACCTATTCTGAAGGAATGTATGCAGTTGTTATGAATGCTGACACTGGTGCTGTACTTGCCATGGCGGGGCAAAAACATGAACAAGGAGCACAAGATTTTAAAGCAAATGCCTTAGGAACAATCACTGATGTCTTTATTCCAGGATCTGTTGTTAAGGGAGCAACCCTAACTGCTGGTTGGCGTTCAGGTGCCATCTATGGAAATCAGGTCTTGACTGACCAACCAATCAACATTGCTGGTTCAGCCTCGATTACGTCTTGGTTTACAGATCAAGGTAGCCGTCCTATTACCGCGACACAGGCTCTAGAATATTCATCAAATACCTATATGGTGCAGATTGCAATCAAACTACTTGGCCAACAATATGTTCCAGGCATGGCCTTGTCGACTGACAATATGGATAAGGCCATGACGACACTTCGTGATACCTACGCTGATTTTGGTATGGGGGTATCTACAGGACTTGATTTGCCTGGAGAATCAGAAGGGTATATTTCTAAGAATTACAATGTAGCCAACGTCTTGACAGAAGCTTTTGGTCAGTACGACTCTTATACAACTATTCAATTGGCTCAATATGTTGCTTCAATTGCAAATGGTGGTAAACGTGTAGCACCTCATATTGTGGGAGGTATTTATGATGCTGGTACTAATGGTAGCTTAGGAACTCTAGCTTCAACGGTAGATACACGTGTATTAAATACCTTACCTCTTGATTCTGAGCAGATGGGGATTATCCAACAAGGCTTTAATGATGTCGTTAATTCCGGTTCTAGCCTTGCGACTGGTAAAGCTATGGCAAGTTCTATCATTCCAATTAGTGGTAAAACAGGGACAGCCGAAACTTATGCAACGGATGCTTCCGGTAACTCTGTAACAACGGTTAACCTTAATGCCGTGGCCTATGCGACTGCCAAAGATGGTACTAAGTTGGCGGTTGGGATTATGTATCCACATGCTCTAGACTGGAAGAGTAAGGCTCATCAAAATGCGGTCAAAGCTATCATGGAACTTTATCAAAATACTCACTAAATATGAAAATCTCTTGTGCCTTGCACGAGGGATTTTTCTGTGATATAGTGTTTGAGTATTTGTTCTTGGGTAAAGACAGATCCATGACAGTGACAAAAGATAAGAGATGAATAAAATCATATAAAGAACAGGAGACCTTCATGCTTTATCCTACTCCAATTGCGAAGCTGATTGATAGTTTTTCAAAACTCCCTGGAATTGGGGCTAAAACAGCGACACGCCTAGCTTTTTATACCATTAGCATGTCTGATGAAGATGTCAATGATTTCGCAAAAAACCTCTTGGCAGCCAAACGTGAATTGACTTATTGTTCGGTCTGTGGTCGTTTGACAGATGATGATCCCTGTAACATTTGTACAGATGAAACGAGAGATCGTACTAAGATTTTGGTTGTTGAAGACTCCAAAGATGTTTCAGCTATGGAAAAGATTCAGGAATACCATGGTCTCTACCATGTGCTTCAAGGGCTTATTTCCCCTATGAATGGTGTTGGACCAGATGATATTAACTTGAAAAGTTTGATTACTCGTCTTATGGATAGCGAGGTTGACGAAGTTATCATTGCTACTAATGCAACAGCAGATGGTGAGGCAACATCTATGTATATTTCACGTGTCCTCAAACCTGCGGGAATCAAGGTGACTCGTTTAGCGCGTGGTTTGGCTGTTGGTTCTGACATCGAGTATGCTGATGAAGTTACCTTGCTAAGAGCTATCGAAAATCGAACAGAACTTTAGGAAAAGTGTTGGTAAGTCCAGCGCTTTTCGTTTGCAGTAAGTAGGTTTCTCATTAAAAATTTGGTAAAATAAAGTAAACGCTTTAATGACGAGGGATCATGATGCAGATTGAAAAGATTTTAAACAACAATGTTGTTCAGGCTTTGGATAATAATGTGGAATACATTGTCATGGGGAAGGGACTGGGCTTTCAAAAGAAGGTCGGAGACTTTGTTGATAAGGAAAAGATTGAAAAGACTTTTGTTTTGGAAAATACAGAGGCAGTAGATGAATGGTATCGTGTTTATGTCAATTTGCCTGAAGGTGAAATGCAGGTCTTTTTGAATATCCTTACTTTTGCTGAAGCTGTCTTACAAACCAAGTTTGACCCCTCTTTTTTCATCGCCCTTGCTGACCACCTACATTACGCCATTGAAAGAAGTGGAGAAGGTATTTCTCTGCAGAATCCCTTGGCTTGGGAGGTTCGAAAATTTTACCCTCGGGAGTATGAGATTGGAAAACAAGCTCTTCGTTTGATTGTCAAGGATTTAGAAGTTAAATTGGCAGATGATGAGGCTGCCTCTGTCGCTTTACATTTTGTCAATGCACAAAAGGATGCGGGTCTCCATGAAAAAGACCGACAGATGACTCAAATTGTGGTTGGGATTAGTGACATTGTCCGTTTTCATTTTGGTTGTGATTTGGAGGAGGATAGTTTCTCTTATAACCGATTTATTACACATCTTCGCTATCTAGCGCAACGGATTGTGAGTGGGGTTAGTGGTGGTAAAAATGATGCTTTTCTTTACGAGCAGGTTAGGGTAAATTATCCAGAATCCTTTATCTGTACCCAAAAGATTGCTAACTATATTAAGACAGGTTATACTTTTGAATTGAGTTTGGACGAACAGGTCTATTTAACCATTCATATTCAACGTCTTAAGGATAGTTTGGATAAGTAAGCGATTCACGGAGAGGCCATACAAAAAGCAGACAGTTAGGCTTAAGTCTGCTTTTTCTGTGTCCTTATGGTATAATGAGGTGATTAATATTAAACTAAAAATACTCAAAGTTAGGATTCTATGTATTTGAGTATTTCTATAAAAAGCTAATGAGTTAGTGAAAGGAAGCGAGCGGTTCTGTGCTTGAAGTGAGCATAGCCGTTCCTAAAGAATCTTATGTATATTGAAATGATTGACGAGACTGGACAAGTCTCTGAGAAATTAAAAGAACAAACCTTGGAGTTGCTAGATTTTGCAGCACAAAAACTTGGCAAGGAAGACAAGGAAATGGCTGTTACATTTGTAACCAACGAACGCAGCCACGAACTAAACTTGGAATATCGTGATACAGACCGTCCAACGGATGTCATTAGTTTGGAATATAAGCCTGAGTTAGATATTAGCTTTGATGAGGAAGAGTTGGCTGAAAATCCTGAATTAGCTGAAATGATGGGAGAGTTTGATAGTTATATCGGTGAACTCTTTATTTCTGTTGATAAGGCTCACGAGCAAGCTGAGGATTATGGACATAGTTTTGAACGTGAGATGGGTTTCTTGGCTGTTCACGGTTTTCTCCATATCAATGGCTATGACCATTACACCCCAGAAGAAGAAGCGGAAATGTTTGGATTACAGGAAGAAATTTTGACTGCTTATGGACTTACGCGACAATAATCCACAAAAAAAGTGGAAAAATAGAGAATTTACAGCTAGTTTTGAGTTTGCTCTGACAGGAATAATAACGGCTTTCAAAGAAGAACGCAATATGCGCAAGCACTTGGTTTCAGCTATCTTGGTGGTATTGGCTGGCTTAATCTTTCGTGTGTCTGCGACAGAATGGCTCTTTCTTTTGATGGCAGTTTTTCTCGTAATAGCCCTAGAGATTGTTAATTCTGCCATTGAAAATGTTGTCGATTTAGCTAGTAATTATCACTTTTCAATGCTAGCCAAAAATGCCAAGGATATGGCCGCTGGAGCTGTTTTAGTGGTTTCTTGTTATGCAGTCATTACGGGGATGATTGTTTTCATACCTAAAATTTGGCACTTAATTTTCAATTAAAACGAAATAGGAAAGAAGTTATATGACATTTAAATCAGGATTTGTGGCTATTCTCGGCCGTCCTAATGTAGGAAAATCAACGTTTTTGAACCATGTTATGGGGCAAAAGATTGCTATCATGAGTGATAAGGCTCAAACAACCCGCAATAAAATTATGGGAATTTACACAACCGATAAGGAACAGATTGTCTTTATCGATACCCCAGGGATTCACAAGCCTAAGACGGCTCTTGGGGATTTTATGGTGGAATCTGCTTATTCAACCCTTCGTGAGGTTGATACAGTCCTCTTTATGGTACCAGCGGATGAGCCTCGTGGTAAGGGTGATAATATGATTATCGAACGCCTCAAACAAGCTAAAGTTCCAGTTATCTTGGTAATCAATAAGATTGACAAGGTCCATCCAGATCAGCTCCTAGAGCAGATTGACGATTTCCATACACAAATGGATTTCAAGGAGATTATTCCGATATCTGCCCTCCAAGGGAACAATGTTTCCCACCTTGTGGATGTCTTGAGTGATAACCTTGAGGAAGGGTTCCAATATTTCCCAGCGGACCAAATCACCGATCACCCTGAGCGTTTCTTGGTATCAGAAATGATTCGTGAAAAAGTCCTTCAGTTGACACGTGAAGAAATTCCACACTCCGTTGCGGTTGTCATTGATGAGATGAAGCGTGATGAAGACACGGATAAGATTCATATTCGTGCGACAATCATGGTTGAGCGTGACAGCCAAAAAGGTATTGTTATTGGTAAACAAGGTTCCATGCTCAAGAAAATTGGTACCCTTGCTCGTAAAGATATTGAAGTCATGCTTGGGGACAAGGTCTTCCTTGAAACCTGGGTTAAGGTTAAGAAAAATTGGCGTGATAAAAAACTTGATTTGGCCGATTTTGGTTACAATGAAAAAGAATATTAAAAAGCTGGGCACTTGCTCGGCTTTCTTGCTAGAAGGAGGAGCAGATGCCTGAGTTACCTGAGGTAGAAACTGTTAGACGAGGTTTAGAAAGGTTAGTAGTAGGTCGGACTATTTTGTCGCTTGAGGTCAAGGTTCCAAAAATGATTAAGACCTCCTACGATAGTTTTTTGACTGATTTACCTGGTCAAACCATTCAAGCCCTGCGACGAAGAGGCAAGTACTTGATTTTTGACTTTGGACAGTTGATTATGATTTCCCACTTGCGTATGGAGGGAAAATACCTGCTGTTTACAGATCAAGTTCCTACCAACAAGCATTTTCACTTATTTTTTAAGTTAGATGATGGCTCCACCCTCGTCTATCAAGATGTCCGCAAGTTTGGAACCTTTGATTTATTGACTAAAAGTCAAGAGGAGGCTTATTTTACAAGGAAAAAGCTTGGTCCTGAGCCTACTAAGAAGGCCTTCAAATACGCCTCGTTTGAGAGAGCCTTGATGAGTTCTGCAAAGCCCATTAAAAGTCTCCTCTTGGAGCAAAAATTGGTGGCTGGTCTAGGAAATATCTATGTTGATGAGGTGCTTTGGGCAGCCAAGGTTCATCCTGAAACGCCAGCAAAGGAACTCAGCAAGGCAGCCATGAAGCGGGTCCATGATCAAACGATTGCCATTTTACAGCTTGGCATTGAAAAAGGCGGCTCAACCATAAGGACCTATCGTAATGCCCTTGGTGAGGACGGAACCATGCAGAACTATTTGCAGGTTTACGGAAAAACGGGACAGCCTTGTCCACGCTGCGCAAGCACAATTGAGAAAATCAAGTTAGGAGGGAGAGGGACACATTTGTGTCCTCATTGTCAGAAACGATGATTATTGGGTTAACAGGTGGTATTGCTTCAGGAAAATCAACGGTTGTTGAAATGATTAAAGAGGCAGGTTACAAGGTCATTGATGCTGATCAGCTTGTCCACGATATGCAGGCCAAAGGAGGCCGTTTGTATCGTGCCTTGCTTGATTGGTTGGGAGAGGGGATTCTCCTTCCTAATGGAGAATTGAATCGTCCTAAACTAGGGCAACTGATTTTTTCGAATGAGGAGATGAGACATCGGTCTGCTGAGATTCAAGGGACAATTATTCGAGAGGAACTAGCAACTCAAAGGGATTGTTTGGCCAAGAAAGAAGATGTTTTTTTCATGGATATTCCCTTACTTATTGAGAATGGGTATCAGGAATGGTTTGACCAGATTTGGTTGGTGGCAGTGTTACCTGAGGTCCAGCGCCAACGCTTGATGAAACGTAATCACTTAAGTTCAAAGGAAGCTAGTATGCGTATCGCTAGCCAGATGTCTTTAGAAGAGAAAAAGCCGTATGCTAGTTTGGTTCTTGATAATAACGGTAGTCTCGATGATTTGAAGGAGAAAGTGAAGAGCGCAATAAATGATTTACCTAGCTCCTCATAGCTAGTCATTGTGATATAATGGATAGTGAATTTTAGAAAGAAGATGATTATTTGCGCCAAAAAGAGCTTAAAAGTACTGATTGGCAACGTAACCTTAAAATTGCATGGATAGGAACCTTTTTTACTGGAGCTAGTTTCTCCATTGTTATGCCTTTCATGGCCCTCTACATTGAGGAATTAGGTGTTAAAGGAGACATGGTTGAATGGTATACTGGTTTGTCTGTTGCCATCTCTGCTTTAGCCTCGGCCCTGGTTTCTCCTATTTGGGGACGCTTGGCTGACCGTTATGGCCGAAAGCCCATGATGATTAGAGCCAGCATGGTGATGACTTTTACAATGGGAGGTCTTGCCTTAGTCCCAAATGTTTTCTGGCTGCTTTTCTTAAGAACGCTGAATGGTTTGTTTGCGGGGTATGTTCCAAATGCCACAGCTTTAATTGCTAGCCAGGTTCCTCAGAACCGTTCTGGCTATGCCCTGGGGACCTTATCTACGGGTCTAACGGCAGGTGTTCTGATTGGCCCTTTGTTAGGTGGTACCTTGTCTGAGGCGTTTGGTATGAGAGGGACCTTTTTATTGGTGGGCCTCATTCTATTTATCTGCTGCCTCTTAACTGTCTTTGGTTTGCGAGAGAATTTTCAACCTATCGAAAAGGGAGAGATGATGACTCTTTCTCAGGTTTTTGCGAAAATTCCCAGCAAATCTATGTTGATTGGCCTTTTTGTGACCAGTATGATTATCCAGATTTCTGCCCAATCGATTGCACCTATGTTGGCCCTTTATATTCGTTATTTAGGTCAGAGGGACAATATCCTTTTTTACTCAGGTTTAATTGTTTCTGCTATGGGCTTCTCTAGTCTCTTGAGTACCCCTTTTCTGGGAAAATTAGGAGACCGTATTGGGAATCATCGCTTGCTTTTAATAGGACTATTTTATAGCTTCCTCTTGTATTTCCTCTGTGGTTTTGCCGGTTCAGCCTTGCAATTGGGTATCTTACGTTTTGCCTATGGCTTCGGTGTGGGTGCCCTTATGCCTAGTGTCAATTCTTTATTGACCAAGATGACACCCAAGGAAGGAATCTCAAGAATATTTAGCTTTAATCAAAGCTTTTCATACATTGGACAAGTTTTAGGTCCTTTTGTTGGTTCAGCAGTTGCGACTGGGCTAGGTTATCGCTGGGTCTTCTTTGTGACCGCAATGATTGTCTTTGGAAATTTTGTCTGGTCTTTAATCATCTTTAGAAAATCGCTAGGAGTCAAGAATATAGGTGAGAGTTAAAATCAATTTAAAGTGTAGTGAATGTGGGAGCATCAACTATCTCACAAGTAAAAATAAACAAAATCATCCTGAGAAAATTCAGGTACCCAAATTCTGCCCCAAGGATAGAAAAGTAACCTTACATGTTGAATCTTAAAGGGTTCTATGGTAGAATAAAAAGGACTTTTTCGGAGGAATAACTATGTACGACTTATTATTAACGCTGCTCTTGGTGATGTCAGCTATTATTGTGATTGCGGTATTCATGCAGCCACAAAAGAATCCAAGTAGCAATGTCTTTGATGGTGGTGGGTCAGAAGCACTATTTGAACGTAGTAAACCACGTGGTTTTGAAGCCTTTATGCAACGCTTTACAGGAATCATGGTTTTTCTATGGATTGTAGATGCAATCGTCCTTTCCATTCTCTCAAGTAAGTAATGAGCTGACTGAGGTTGGCTCATTTTTTGCGTTATAGTCAATAAATAAAAGAAAAGGAAATCATGAAAGAATCTATTATAAATTATTTGAAGGAGCATGGGAAATCCAGTGTAAACGACATTGCCCAGGCTCTTAATCATGCTGGGGGAGAAAAGTTTCCTCAGCTCATCAAGGCCATATCAGCCATGGAAAGTAAGGGGCAGTTGCGTTTTAATCGAGATGGCTCTGTTTCCTTGCGTCCTAAGAAAGAAAATCCAAATCAGGTGACTGTTGAAGGTGTTTTCCGTGCCAATAAGAACGGTTTTGGTTTCTTGCATGTCGATGACAGTGAAGATGATATGTTCATTGGTCGTAATGATGTTGGCCATGCCATTGATGGTGATACTGTTGCTGTTGTTATCAAGAAGCCAGCGGATCGTTTGCGTGGGACAGCAGCGGAAGCACGAGTTGTTGAAATTGTAGAACGTTCGCTTAAGACTGTTGTAGGGAAATTTATCCTTAGCGACGAGAAAGAACCTTATGCTGGTTACATTAAGTCTAAAAATCAGAAAATTCAGCAGCCAATTTATATTAAGAAAGAACCAGTTGCCCTAGACGGTACTGAAATTATCAAGGTTGATATTGAAAAATACCCTAACCGTCACTATGATTATTTCGTAGGAAGTGTTCGTGACATTATTGGTCATCAAGGGGATGCTGGTATTGATGTCTTGGAAGTCTTAGAATCAATGGATATTGTTTCAGAGTTCCCAGAGGATGTCATGGCGGAAGCAGAAGCTGTACCAGATGCACCTAGTCAGGAAGACCTCCTTGGTCGTGTTGACCTTCGTCAAGAGGTGACCTTTACTATTGATGGAGCTGATGCTAAGGACTTGGATGATGCGGTCCATATTAAACGTTTGCCAAATGGTAATTTTGAGCTTGGTGTTCATATTGCCGATGTGTCCTACTATGTCACTGAAGGTTCAGCTCTTAACCGTGAGGCCGTAGCACGTGGGACTTCGGTTTATGTGACAGATCGTGTGGTGCCAATGTTGCCTGAGCGTCTTTCAAATGGTATTTGTTCACTAAATCCCAATGTTGATTGCTTGACTCAGTCAGCCATTATGGAGATTACTCCAAAAGGTAAGGTGGTTAATCATAAGATTTGCCAATCTGTGATTAATACAACCTTCCGTATGACCTACAGTGATGTCAATGAGATGTTGGCTGGAAATCCAGATAAGATTGAGCAGTTTAAGCCAATCATGGACTCTGTATCAGCTATGGCAGAACTACATAAGATTTTAGAAGACATGCGTGAGCGTCGTGGTGCCCTTAACTTTGATACATCTGAAGCTCGTATCTTGGTAAATGAGAAGGGGATGCCAGTGGATATCGTGGTGCGTGAACGTGGAACAGCCGAGCGAATGATTGAATCCTTCATGTTGGCTGCCAATGAATGTGTGGCAGAGCATTTCGCTAAGGCTAAGTTGCCATTTATCTACCGTATCCACGAAGAGCCAAAAGCTGAGAAATTACAACGCTTCATGGATTATGCCTCTATCTTTGGTGTTCAAATCAAAGGAACTGCCAATAAGATGGATCAACTAGACTTGCAAGAGTTCATGGCGCGAGTTCAAGGCAAACCTGGAGCAGAGGTCATGAACATGATGTTGCTTCGTTCAATGCAACAAGCCCGCTATTCAGAACACAATCATGGGCACTATGGACTTGCGGCTCAGTATTATACCCACTTTACTAGTCCAATCCGTCGTTACCCAGACCTCTTGGTTCACCGAATGATTCGTGAGTACACTAACAATATGTCTCAAGAAACGCGTGAACATTTTGAAGAGGTTATTCCTGAGTTAGCGACATCATCTTCAACCCTTGAACGCCGTGCCATTGATGCCGAACGTGTCGTTGAAGCGATGAAAAAAGCGGAATACATGGAAGAGTTTGTTGGTCAAGAATTCGACGGTATTGTTGGAAGTGTGGTTAAATTCGGTATGTTTGTGGAATTGCCAAATACCATCGAAGGTTTGGTTCACATCACGACCCTTCCAGAATTTTACAATTACAATGAACGTACCATGACACTTCAGGGTGAAAAAACTGGTAAGACTTTCCGAGTTGGTCAGCCTATCCGTGTCAAATTAACACGTGCGGATAAGGAAACAGGAGACATTGACTTCCAATACCTTCCAAGCGAGTATGATGTTACTGAAAAAGTAGATCACAAGGCACGTCAGGAACGTGAAGAGAAGGCTAAGTCCTTCCGTAATAGAGGTCCACGTCGTGACCGTCAAAATGGAGACTTCGAACGTCGTGGTAAACGTGGGGATAACCGTAATCGTCAAGATGGTAATGGTCGTAAAGGCTCTTATGACGAAAAACGTAAGTCATCTAAGAAACCAGACAAACGTAAAAATCAAAACCGTCCTCATAATGATAACAAGGGACGTGAGAGTGGCCGTCGTAAGAAGAAAGGGAACAAACCTTTCTACAAGGACGTTGCTAAAAAACGAAAATAGGATGAGAATGGAGGGACTGCTATGCCAAAGGGTGAAGGCAATGTTGTTGCTCAGAATAAAAAGGCTAGACATGACTATAGTATCGTTGATACTATTGAAGCGGGTATCGTACTGACAGGGACAGAGATTAAGTCTGTTCGTGCGGCCCGCATCCAACTTAAAGATGGCTATGCCCAAATCAAAAATGGTGAGGCCTGGTTAATCAATGTCCATATTGCTCCTTTTGAGCAAGGAAATATTTGGAATCAAGATCCAGACCGTACGAGAAAGTTGTTGCTTAAGAAAAAGCAAATCACCAAACTTCAAAATGATCTTAAGGGTACAGGAATGACCCTAGTTCCTCTTAAGGTCTACCTAAAAAACGGTTTTGCCAAGGTATTGCTCGGTATTGCCAAAGGGAAACACGATTACGATAAACGTGAGTCTATCAAGCGTCGTGAACAAGAGCGTGATATTAAACGTATTATCAAGAGTGTTAACCGTTAAACCGCCTATCATCTAAGACTACTATAGTCCTAGATGATTTTTTGTTTTTGGCTTTAAGACATGATATAATGAGAGTACCATGTGGTCTTTAGTTAGGATACTAGCTATACCTGACTCTAGCTGTGATACTGTAAAGGAGATTAGCGATGCCAGTAGATGCTAAAACAAAATACAAGGCCAAGAAGACTAAGATTGTTTTCTTTGACATTGACGACACCCTTCGTGTCAAAAAGACAGGCTACATTCCTGAGTCTATTAAGGCTGTTTTCAAAGCGCTTAAAGAAAAAGGAATTTTGACGGGGATTGCCACAGGACGTGGCTACTATGGTGTCGTTGAGGACATTCGAGACTTAGAGCCCGATTATTTTGTAACCATCAATGGAACTTATGTGATTAATCGAAAAGGCGAAGAAATTTATAACCAGCCCCTAGCTCGTGAGGTTACAGAAGCCTTTGTTGCTTGGTGCAAGGAGATTGGGATTGCTTGGGGCTTTGCTGGTAAGGATAAGCCAGTTGTTTCTGAGCGTTCAGATTTGATTGATGATGCTATGAAACCAGTCTATGGTCTTTGTGATGTGGAGCCAGACTTCCACTTGTCGAACGATGTTTACCATATGTGGACTTTTGCGGAAAATGATGGTGAGCTTGAGTTACCAGAAGAACTTGCGACACATGTCCGCTTGGTGCCTTGGCACGAACACTCCTCTGACGTCGTAGCAAATGGTATCTCAAAAGCATCTGGTGTCGAGCATGTCTTGGAGCACGAAAACCTTAAACCGGTCAATGCTATGATGTTTGGTGATGGTCCAAACGATATGGAAATCTTTGACTATGTTGGACTTAAGATTGCCATGGGTAACGCTACACCAGAATTGAAAGAAAAAGCAGATTACGTTACAGGAACAGTAGAAGAAGATGGCATTTTCAATGCCTTGGAGGAACTCGGATTGGTAGAAAAAGAACTTCATTTCCCACAACTTGACTTGGATGCAGTAGAAGGTCCAGTCGTAACAATTAAAACAAACCATGGTGATTTGGTCATCAAACTTTTCCCTGATCATGCACCATTAGCAGTTACTAACTTTGTCAATTTGGCCAAGAGTGGCTACTATGACGGTGTGATTTTCCACCGTATTATCAAGGACTTTATGATTCAAGGTGGTGACCCAACTGGTACTGGTATGGGTGGTGAGTCAAGTTTCGGTGGTAGCTTCCAGGATGAATTTTCTGAAGAACTCTATAACCTCCGTGGTGCGCTTTCTATGGCCAATGCTGGACCAGATACTAATGGTAGCCAGTTCTTCATCGTTCAAACGCCTGAAATTCCTTATGCTAAAAAGGAACTCGAACGTGGTGGTTGGCCAGCACCAATCGCGGAAGCTTATGCTGAAAATGGTGGAACACCTCACCTAGACCGTCGTCACACAGTCTTTGGTCAATTGGTGGATGAAGACTCTTACAAGGTGCTTGATGAGATTGCCAATGTTGAGGTTGGAGCTCAAGATAAGCCACTTGAGGATGTTGTGATTGAAACAGTTGAGGTAGCAGACTAAGATGAAAATTGGAGACAAGCTTAGGGGTGTTATCACAGGCATCAAGCCTTACGGTGCCTTTGTTTCATTGGAAAATGGTACCACAGGCTTGATTCACATCTCGGAGATTAAGACAGGTTATATCGACAACATCTACAATACCCTCAAGGTAGACCAGGAGGTCTTGGTTCAAGTTGTTGATTTTGATGAATTTACACAAAAGGCCAGTCTTTCTTTGAGAACCCTTGAGGAAGAAAAAAATAAAATCCCTCATCGTCATCGTTTCTCAGATAGTCGTTTGAACTATGGCTTTAAACCTTTGGCAGAAGCAATGCCAGGATGGATTGAAGAAGGACTTGACTATCTTAGACAAGAGCATGAGGAAAAATAGCAAAAGCTGACTCACGATGAGTCAGCTTTTTATATGGCTTTTGAATTTGAGTGCAAACGAAAAGGTCCTCAACTTAATTTAAGACCCTTCTGGATTAATTAAACATCAAAATAGAGCAATTCTTTTGGTGTGTGTGTGAAGACTTCAAAGCCGTCTTTTGTAACATAACCACAGTCCTCGATACGAACACCAACTTTTTCAGGAATGTAGATACCTGGTTCAACAGAGAAGCACATACCTTCTTCGATAACCAAGTCATTTCCTTCCATGATAGAAGGGAATTCATGCACATCCATTCCGATACCGTGTCCGAGGCGGTGGTTGAAGTATTCGCCGTAACCAGCTTTTTCAATAACATTACGTGCTGCAGCATCGACTTCGCTGGCAGTTACACCTGGTTTAATCATATCTAGGGCAGCCTGTTGAGCTTCTAAAGTCAAGTGGTAGATTTCTTTTTTGAAATCATCGGGTTTTCCAACAGCGACTGTTCGCGTCATATCTGAAGCATAGCCATTCACCATACAGCCCAAGTCGAAGAGAAGAAGAGCATCTTTTTCAATTTTGTTGCTTCCAGGAATGCCGTGTGGGTTGGCTGCATTGTTACCAGTCAAGACCATAGTTTCAAAGCTCATTTCATAGCCCAAGCGTTTGATGCCAAATTCGATTTGAGCAATGATGTCTGTTTCAGTAACGTCGAGAGAAATATTGTCGAAACCGATATTAACAGCTTTATCAGCATAATCACCGGCAACAATCATTTTTTGAATTTCATCAGCTGACTTGATAACGCGCATTTTTTGAATGAATGGTGTCAAGTTTTCAAAGCGACCATCAAAGACCGTTTGCAATCCTTGGAACTTAGTCACATTGAGATTGTCAAACTCTGCATAAATAATAGGGCTGTCTGTACTTGCTAGGCCAGCCTTGATTTTTTGCCATGGATTTTCAGAGTCTACATAACCAAATACTGGGAAGTCGAGTAAAGCAGAGGCACGTGCAACCTCAAGAGCAGGTACAAAGAGGGCAGGCTCACGATTTTCGTAGACGAAGAGGAACATTTGGCGTTCATGTGGGTCACAATCAAAACCAGTAAGATAATTGACAGTTACAGGATCTGAAACAATAGCTAGCCCTGCTTTATTTTCATTCAAAAAATGACGAATGCGATCAAGTTTAGACATAGAAAAAAACTCCTTTGTATTTCTTACACTCATTCTGTCACTTTTATAAGGAAAATGCAAGCTGTTTTTTTGGCTTTTCATTAAATCATTTACTTTCATTGAGACTTTTTTAGGCTAGTTTTGTAAGCGATGGATAGTCTTGGAAACACGAAATGAGAGGCCTTTTTCTGAAATGGCTTTCTTCCTCATAACCACAAAGAAGGAATCCCTTTCATTTTTTTGTAAAAAATCAGTCAAAATAATTGAAAGTGTTTTCAGAATCTGATACAATTAGCGTGAAAGAGTGAGCGTAAAATGAGAAAGGAAGTGTTTTTATGAATACTGATGAAACAATCACTATTTATGACGTTGCGCGTGAGGCAGGCGTTTCGATGGCGACTGTGTCTCGTGTGGTAAATGGAAATAAAAATGTAAAAGAAAACACCCGAAAAAAAGTGCTTGAGGTCATTGATCGTTTGGATTATCGTCCAAATGCGGTTGCACGTGGCTTGGCGAGTAAGAAAACCACTACTGTAGGAGTTGTCATCCCAAATATTGCTAATAGTTATTTTGCTACTTTAGCAAGGGGGATTGATGATATTGCAACGATGTACAAGTACAATATTGTCCTTGCTTCTAGTGATGAAAATGACGATCACGAAGTTACCGTGATTAACTCTCTATTTGCCAAACAAGTAGATGGTATCATCTTCATGGGTTACCACTTGACGGAAAAAATTCGTGCAGAATTTTCTCGTACCCGTACTCCGATTGTCCTAGCAGGAACAGTGGACCTCGAGCACCAATTACCGAGCGTTAATATCGACTATAAAGTTGCCGTTGAGGATTCTGTAACGCAACTTGCCAAGAATAATGAAAAGGTTGCCTTTGTATCAGGACCACTAATTGATGATATTAATGGCAAACTCCGTCTAGCTGGTTATAAGGCTGGACTTGAAAAGAATAATTTGCGTTACAATGAAGGTCTTGTCTTTGAAGCCAAATATAGCTATAGAGATGGCTTTGATTTAGCACAACGTGTTTTGAACTCTGGTGCCACTGCTGCCTATGTTGGAGAAGATGAATTGGCTGCAGGTCTCTTGAATGGCCTCTTTGCTGCAGGTAAATCAGTTCCAGAAGACTTCGAAATCATCACAAGCAATGACTCACCAATTACAAGCTACACACGTCCAAACCTTTCTAGTATTAATCATCCTCTCTATGATTTAGGGGCAGTTAGCATGCGTATGTTGACTAAAATCATGAATAAGGAAGAGCTCGAAGAAAAAGATGTTATTCTTAATCACGGTCTTACCTTACGTCAGTCAACAAAATAAAAAAGGAGTTGGGACATAAGTTTGTCTCAACTTCTCTTTTTTAGAAAAAGGGAGAACCAATGACTTTTGAGGATGCTTATTTTAAACAGAAGATCCTAAAACAGGATAGCCTAGAGCCTTTTGGTTTTACAACTACTGAGCAAGGTTACGAGTTCAGAAAAACACTGATGGCGGATGAACTTGAAGCTCGATTGCTTATTGATTTAGAAGGTAAGTTGACGGGACAGGTTGTTGATATCGATCTTGATGAGCCTTATGATATCTTCAGGAGTCCTCAGGCCACTGGAACTTACGTTGGTCAAGTCAGAGAAGCTTATGGAGAACTTCTCTCACAGCTAGCTGATTCTTGTTATGAAAATCAATTGTTCTCATCTCCACAAGCTAATCGCCTAGTTCAGTTTTTAGTTCAAGAATTTTCAGACCAAGCAGACCATCCTTTCGAAAAGGAACCAAGCTATTTGTCCTTTAGGGTTGATGGTAAATGGTACGCCTTGTTTTTTCCTCTTAAGGGAGAAAAACTAGGGCTTGATGGAGAAAAGGCGGATTTAATTTATGATGTGGTTAACCTGAAGGTTAATCCAAAGCAAATGGATAAGCTCTTGGAAATGGATGGGGTTTTTCCTAGCTACCATATGTCCAAGAAGACCTGGATTAGTCTTGTTTTAGACGAGACATTGTCGGACCAAACCATTATTGAGCTTCTTAGTGACAGTCGCTCCCTAGTGGCCCCAAAACATCTTAGAAAGGCTTTTGAGCCTCATTATTGGATTATCCCGGTAAATTTGAAATACTACGATATTGGAGAGGAGTTCTCCGCAAATGAGGAGATTCTTTGGACACAGAAAGCTAGTATGCAAAAGGGAGATTTGGTGGCTATCTATATTACGGCACCTACCAAGGCCATCCGTTACCTCTGTCAGGTTTTAGAAGCGAATATCCCTAATCAAGGTTATTGTGAAGAGGCGAGTATTAAGGAGTTGATGCGGATTAAACCCTTATACACCTTTAATGACACCGAATTTGACAGTGATAGACTAAAGAGTTTAGGTATCAAAACTGTTCGAGGTCCAAGACATATGACAGATGAGTTAGTTCAGTCCCTATCCCCTTACCTAAAAGAAAAATAGAAGGAGGACATCATGCGAATTTTGATTGCACCTGATTCGTTTAAGGAAAGTTTGTCTGCAAAAGAGGTTGCCTTAGCTCTTAAATTGGGCTTTGAAAATGCCTTACCCGACACTGAGTTTGACCTCATGCCAATAGGTGATGGTGGCGAGGGCACCTTAGATGCTCTTTCTGAAAATCTAAATCTTGAGAAGAAAAGTATCGAGATTCCTCATGCCTATACAAGTGATGGAAGTGTTTCTTTTGCCAGCAATGGCCAGACTGCCGTTTTTGAAATGGCTGCGATTTGTGGCTTGGAACAGATTCCTAAGGATAAACGAAATCCTCTAGCTCTAACGACACAAGGCGTGGGTGAAGTAATTGTTCATTTGGTTCAATCTGGCATCCGAGATTTTATCATAGGCGTAGGTGGGTCTGCTACCAATGATGGTGGTATTGGTATGGCATATGGATTGGGTTATCGTTATTATGACTCTCAGGGACAGGAACTTGAGCCAATAGGTGCTAATCTTGGTCTTATTAAAAAGGTATCCTCTAAAAATAAGATTGATTTGTCTGGTGTTACTATTCATCTGATTACTGACGTAGATAATCCCTTGTGTGGTCAAGATGGAGCGACCTATATTTTTGGTGGACAAAAAGGCCTAGCTCCTTCACAATTTAAAAAGGTTGACCAAGACATGACACAATTCTACGAAAACTTTGCTCCTGAGGTTTTAAAACTGGCTGGTTCAGGAGCCGGAGGAGGCATGGCAGCGGGTTTAGTAGCCTTTGCAGGCGCAGAAATTAAATCAGGGATTGACTTTGTACTTGATTGCGTTGATTTTGATCAACGTGTGAAGGAAGTTGATTTGGTCATAGTTGGTGAAGGACGTATGGATAGCCAGTCCTTGTCTGGTAAAGCACCAGTCGGGGTGGCTAGGCGGACACCATCAACTATTCCCGTCATTGCTATCTGTGGTAGTTTGAAGGATGACCTGCCTGATTTTCCAGTTGCAGGTATCTCAGCTGCTTTCCCTATCATTGGACAAGTATTAGAGTTAGACCAAGTTTTAGCTACCGCTAAGGAGAATCTCTATCGCACAGGACTCAATATTGGGAATGTCATCAAGCTCAGTAAAACATTGTGATATAAGAAAAAGCTGACTTTGCATCAGCTTTTATTTTCCAAATAGTTTAGCAAAAAATCCCTTTTTTTCAAGGATAGGTTCAGTTTCACTAGGAGCAAGGATATCAGGATAGAGTTCTGAAAATAACACTTTATCAAGATTCTCTGCTTGATTACTATGTACGATAAGACCGTATGGTGAATGGGCCTTGGCCTCGTCAACGATAGTTGCAGAAATATTTAGTGCTTGAGCAGTCTTGATATAGTTAAATTGTGTCTGGTCAGCTAATTTTGGAGAAAGTTTGAGACTAAGATTAGGGTGAACGGCTAATAAGTCTTTTAATATTTGCGGAAAATTGTCAATTACAGTTTTCTTTTCGGTATTTTCCAATAGAACAGCTAGGACTACACGTTCCGCATAGGTTCCAAAATACTGACGAAGTTCATCGGGATTTAGGCGTTTTTCGCCACTAGCGCATTGGAGCACTTTGTTTTCAAGTGAAGTCATAGGAATCTCCTCTTAGTTTTCTACTTGTATTATACAATATTTTGAATTCCTTTTCATTTGAGTTGCTTTCTGAGATTTTCAAAAATAATTGAAAATATTAAAAAATAGAAAATCGCTAGAAAATTCTGGTTTTAATTTGCTTAAGCCTTGATATTATGGTAATATATAGGTGTAAAAAATTTTAACTCATAAGGAGAGTATTGTAATGTCAATTATTACTGATGTTTACGCACGCGAAGTCCTTGACTCACGCGGTAACCCAACACTTGAAGTAGAAGTTTACACTGAATCTGGTGCATTCGGTCGCGGTATGGTTCCTTCAGGAGCTTCAACTGGTGAACACGAAGCAGTAGAACTTCGTGATGGTGACAAAGCTCGTTACGGTGGTCTTGGTACTCAAAAAGCAGTTGATAACGTAAACAACGTTATTGCTGAACACATCATCGGATTCGACGTACGTGATCAACAAGGTATTGACCGCGCAATGATCGCTCTTGACGGTACTCCAAACAAAGGTAAACTTGGTGCCAACGCTATTCTTGGTGTGTCTATCGCTGTAGCACGCGCAGCTGCTGACTACCTTGAAGTTCCACTTTACAGCTACCTTGGCGGATTCAACACTAAAGTTCTTCCAACTCCAATGATGAACATCATCAACGGTGGTTCTCACTCAGACGCTCCAATCGCTTTCCAAGAATTCATGATTGTACCTGCTGGTGCACCAACATTCAAAGAAGCTCTTCGTTGGGGTGCTGAAATCTTCCACGCACTTAAGAAAATCCTTAAAGAACGTGGACTTGAAACAGCCGTAGGTGACGAAGGTGGTTTTGCACCTCGTTTCGACGGAACTGAAGATGGTGTTGAAACTATCATCAAAGCTATCGAAGCTGCTGGATATGTACCAGGTAAAGATGTATTTATCGGATTTGACTGTGCATCATCTGAATTCTACGATGCAGAACGTAAAGTTTACGACTACACTAAATTTGAAGGTGAAGGCGCTGCTGTTCGTACTGCTGCAGAACAAATCGACTACCTTGAAGAATTGGTTAACAAATACCCAATCATCACTATCGAAGATGGTATGGACGAAAATGACTGGGACGGTTGGAAAGCTCTTACTGAACGTCTTGGTGGTAAAGTTCAATTGGTTGGTGACGACTTCTTCGTAACTAACACAGCTTACCTTGAAAAAGGTATTGCAGAACACGCTGCTAACTCAATCCTTATCAAAGTTAACCAAATCGGTACTTTGACTGAAACTTTCGACGCTATCGAAATGGCGAAAGAAGCTGGATACACAGCAGTAGTATCACACCGTTCAGGTGAAACTGAAGATTCAACAATCGCTGATATCGCAGTTGCAACTAACGCTGGTCAAATCAAGACAGGTTCATTGTCACGTACTGACCGTATCGCTAAATACAACCAATTGCTTCGTATCGAAGACCAACTTGGTGAAGTTGCAGAATACCGTGGTTTGAAATCATTCTACAACTTGAAAAAATAAAACGTTGATTTAACAACGTTTCTGAGGACTCTAGGTTAAACCTAGGGTTCTTTTTTTCTACCCAAGGGGCAAGGAAGGGGCAAGATTGTTCGTGATGATATTATCTAAAACATTGACAGCTTGGTCTTTCATATTCCTTGTGACATGGGTATAGATGCTAGTAGTGACTTCCGAATCAGCATGCCCAACCCTATCCATGATGGTTTTAAGTGGCACATTGTTTTCAGCCAGTATACTTATCGTGGTATGTCTGAAGATGTGAGGGGATAGGTGTTTATCGATAGGTGTTTCCAATCTTGTGTTAGCTCGTTGGAGTGATGCACTTAGGATTGTGCTGTGGATAGGCTTACCAGTGTTAGTCGTGAAAATCTTATCGCTACGATACCAATCTGGATTGGTTGATTCGCTTAACTCTCTCAATTCTAGTATCTGGTCAATGATTTCCATTTCACGATTGGTGAGGTAGGTTGTCCGGTAACTAGCGACGGTTTTCGTCCCTTCGTTTTCTGGAATGTATCTGTTGAAAGAAGTGTGGATATCCAGGGAGCGTGTTTCCTTGTGGTAGTCTGAAACAGTCAGCCCAGCCAGTTCACCAATACGGCAACCATTCAAGAGCATAAACTCGCACGCTAGAGCATATCTCAGTGTTATGTCCTTTCGGTAGAGTTCTTTCAGCAATCGACTGTATTCGTCTGGTTCTAAGTATTTATTCTTGGCAGCTTGTTGTTTCTCAAGTTTATTGGTCTTCTTTGGAAGTCGTGCTTTCCTCGATGGGTTATCGGTAATAAGTTGTTGATCCATAGCATAATCGAAGAATGTATTTAGTACGGTCTTGGCACGATATTTCTGTGAATCTGTCCAGTCTTCAGTGTCTAGTAAGGATTGGATAAGTCTGACATTGATGTTCGATAGGATAGTTCCTTGTTCAATAGTGTCATATATTCGTTTAACGGATGCTGCAAGGCTCTTGATTGAGCTTAACTTAATCTGTTTTTGATGAAATTCCCACCATTCGTTAAAGGCACTATGGAACGATACATTAGTAGTGCTTGATGATTCTATTTTCTGGGCTATCTTATCATCCAGTAAGCGCTGAGCTTCTTTCTTTGCTCGATTTGAGCCGCTATTAAGCGTAACAGATACCCGTTTCCATTTCTCAGTGTAAGTGTCCTTATATCTTTCGAAATATTTGTATTTTCCGTTTGGCAATTCTTCTACCCACATTGTCATATCTCCTATTATTTGGTAAAATGGGTACAGAAAAGGACATGTAAGGCTGTTTTCCAGTTTACACGTTTTTTCTGTGGTGCTGCTCTATAATCTAACTTTGGCGAGGGAGATTATAGGGCTTTTTTTATTGCGATAATAATTTGGCTTTCTGTGCTTGAAATTCTTCCTCAGTGAGTACCTAGATTTTTTATTTTTTTGAAGTCCATATTTTCACCCTATCAATTCGTAGTACTCATCAATGACCATCAACTCATCTGTTACTGTCCTAAGCTTGTGCTTTTGCATAAAATGCAAGTAGTTAAAAGACTTGTGGTCATCTGATGCTGAAAGCTCTTCTTCGAGCAGTTTATGGATCATGTGCCTATTCGCTTCATTTTCGCATCTAGTGCGATTGTTTTGATAAAGTTCAGCAGAATGATCCAGATGCCCTAATTCGTGGTATATAACCCGTTTTTTGGCGTTTTCTGACAGCTCACGGTTTATGAAAATAATATTGATTTCTTTGATGTAAACTCCTGGTCTATGCCAGAGGTCATTATCAAAGTAAGCGAGAGTGACACCGTGCGAGTCTACTAGCTCTTCAATAGTCATAGGCTATTATCCTTTTTGTGTTATTTTGTTGTTAAAATGGTTACGATGATTGCTAGTATCCCCAGTAAAGTACTAACTAACAATCCGATAAACCAATACATGAACTCTTTTTTGCTTTTAGCTTGCTCTTCTAATCTCTTATTCTCTTGAGTTAGAAACATAGTCTCTACACGTTTCTCGAAATTATCAAATTTCAAATCAACTTGTTCAAATTTCAAGCCGATTTTTTCAAATCCGCTACTCATCTCTTGTCTGAGTTGGTCAATTTTTAAATCAATTTTCTCAAATCCGTGCTGGGTGTCAGAATTAATTTTATCAAGTTTTAAGTCGATTTCAGATTTGCTGTAAGTATCTTGTGGCATAATAATTTCCTCCGATAACATTTCTGACTCCATTATACCACGATTTTGTGTGGGTACAGTTTTCAATGAAGTTTTAGAAGCGTGAATTGAAGAAACATTGGAAGGGGTGGTTTTGAAATTATCTTGTGTGTCCGGCATCGTTTATCCCCACTTTCCAAAATGATGATAACTATATGCTGTATCTACTTCCTGACCGTTTTCGTCCATCAAGATGAAGAAAAAGTAAAAATCACTTGGGCTCTGTATCGTAAAATTAAAGCTGAAATTTCCAGTGGCCATACCAAAGCCGTCTTCAAGTAGCGCAAAATCTTGTCTCGCGATATTAATTCTAGTAGCATGGACAGGGTAAGACGTGCCGTTAGGGAAGTGGGCAGTTAGAGATAAGATATAATCTGTTTCAGGTCTTAGATTAAAGAAGTCTAGAAATGCAACCAAAGATGTCGAACCAGGGAATACATCGAAATTAGTTATTGTTCCTAACGATTGAGCTGTTTCAGGATTGACAATTCTAATTGCTGTCATCTTTTCTCTGAACGGATTCTTTTTCATTGGAATACTTGTCATACTATCTACCTCTCAAATAAATCTCAATGATGTTCTGGATGGCATCGATGTCTTCTTCAGTAAGTGGCTTGCCATCGAATGTCTTGGCGTTCTCTGCCATTTTTCGGAGGTCGTCAGACGTGTAACCTGCGATTCTATCGTTGTTTGCTATATTAGGATTATCAGTACGACCTAGAAGATAATCAGTGGAAACGTTGAAGTAGTCGGCAATCATTGAAACTCGTTCAACATTTGGTGTTGATTTCTTCATGTTATAAATTGTATTTCTGCTAAAACCTAATTTTTCTTCAAGTTTATTTAATGAAATACCTTGTTTGTCAGCCAATTCTTTTATTTTTTCAAATGTGAAAAACATTGATACATCAACCTTTCTAAGGCACGACAAAAAATATTTAATAAATTTACTACAAAACCATTGACAAACTTTAATAAATTTATTACAATATTTTTGTAAGCTAAAGAGTTAGCGAATAAGACAATTAAAAAAATAAAAACCTAAAAACTGATTGGCGTCCGTTTTGAATAGGTAACCCTTACTTTTTTAGTGAGTCTTTTCTCTATGTCTTGATTTTAATAAATTTATTTATCGATGTCAAGAAATTAGCTAACTTTTTAGTCAATATTTTAAAAAAGAAAGGAGAGAATATGACTCAACAACATCAAAAGTGGACTCAGCTTGTCAAAGACAAATTGAATTCGGAGGGGATGACACAAACACACCTTGCTCGTGCTTGTGGAGTAAAGAAGCCTACCATCTCAGAATTGCTGAAGTATGGTAAAGGAAGCAACAGATTGAAAAACCGAGTGTGCGATGTCTTGGGTATCGACGAGACTTGGGTTGATTTAGGAGAGTAGGAGGTTGAAGAAAATGAATCACATTCACGATTTTATCGAGTTCATGCAAAAAGGCCGCACAATCCCAGAATGGGACTTCACGACCTACATGTTCTTTACATTCTCAATGCTTGTTGGGGTTCTTATCTTGCTTCCTATTCGCTTTGAGCGTTCGTTTGGAAAGCGACCAGAAAGCGCCGAAGATAGGGAAGCTGACGAAGGACATTAAATTTCCAAATTGAGTATCAGACAGGACAATTAAGCAGTTTCTCAAAACGAGGATTCCAAAGATAGCCAAAGCGATCACAAAGCTATAAGTTATATCTCCCTCTTTCTCAAGCTTGAAAAAGAGTAGGACGTCATGAATATAGCTTAGCGCTATCAGCGAGATTAATAAAGCAACACCAATCACTAGACATAGATACATCCAATTGATGTCAGTTAGGCTAGTCAAAGCTGAATGTCTATCTGGTGTAATACAGTGAAATTCAACGTATAGCAAACCTACTAACATTAGTGGGACTAATACTTCAGATTTATTCTTCATGTTAATACCTCGTTTTTATTAACTATTATAGCAAAGAAAGGAAACACTATGAATGAAATTTTTAACTTTAATGGGAAGGCAGTCCGAACTGTAACAGTTGACAACGAGCCTTATTTCGTAGGGAAAGATGTAGCAGAGATTTTAGGCTACTCAGGAACCGCTAAAGCAATCCGTACCCATGTAGACGGAGAGGATAAAGGGGTGACCACAATGGACACCCCTGGAGGTAAGCAAGACCTAGTAATCATCAACGAATCGGGTCTTTACTCGCTCATCCTATCCAGCAAACTACCACAAGCCAAGGAGTTTAAACGTTGGGTCACATCAGAGGTTTTGCCAACCATACGCAAGCATGGCATGTATGCTACAGACCAACTGCTTAATGATCCTGATCTTGCCATTGCAGCCTTTCAAGCTCTTAAAGACGAACGAGCTAAAGTGGTGCAACTAGAGGCTGAATTGGCCTTGGCGCAAGAGCAAGCACGCTACTTCGACATCATTCTAGAAAGCAAAGGGGCGGTGCGTGTTACCCAGATTGCGGCAGATTATGGCATGAGTGCCAGGAAATTCAATGCAATCTTGCATGATCTAGGTGTTCAGTACAAAGTCAACAGTCAATGGATTTTGTATAAGAAACACATAGGTAAGGGCTATGTCGATAGTTCGACATTTGATTACAAGGATAAGAACGGTCAAGATCAAGTCAATATGACAACGACTTGGACACAAAAGGGGCGCTTGTTTTTGTATGAATTGCTAAAAGCTAACGACATCCTGCCACTCATCGAACAAGAGGATTAAAGGAGTAAAAAAATGGAAATCACCTACAAACCAGTCGGAGTTAACGAGACGGCTGAGTGGGGAGACTACGACCACCTCATGCAGCGGTGGGAAGGTCTAGGGAAGTCGATGGCAAAGAACCTCATTCGAGAAATGAGGGATAACAAAGACTTCCGAGACTACGTGTTCAACCCAACACACAAGTTAGTCTTCATAAACTATGAAGGTTTCAAGTCCTTCATCGAATGGAAAACCAGGAATAGATTCAAAAAGGAGAAACTATGAATAATCATTATATAAAACGGTTGGTAGCGTGCGCTATCCAATTTGACAAAGACTTCCACAAGATGGAAGGTGGCATCCCTGCTCTCGACAACATTACGGAGTTAATCCTCTACATCAATCAGACGTTGGATGTTTCAAAAAAAGCAAAGAGCGAACTAGATGACATTGATACAAAATGTCTGATGTACAGAGATGTTTGCAGCAAACCAGACACATCAGACGATAAATGTAAAGATTTGTTTCAAGATGCAGCAATTGATTTCGTTGCCGTTTGTAGGACACACGACATCTTAGACATTTAAGAAAGAACACCCCTAGCCGTAGCAGCGAGCTAGTGCGGTTAGGGAAAGAAAGGAATTAAAAATGAAAAAACTATTTAAATGGCTCTTTGTAAAAGAGCAAGCAGAAACAGTAGAGGTTCCAGCTTGGACTTTTGAGAAAAACGCATCGGAGCCTAGTCGAGATCGTTATAACAAAATGCACGGTTTGGGAGAAACATTGATTTGAAACATCTATTAAAGTTCTTATTCGGCAAGAAAAAGCCAAAACAAAAAGAGTATTTCTTTGAAGTGGTGGAAACCCCAGAGGAAAAACAAGAGCGGCTTAAACAGAAATATAGCAAATAGTAGCCATCTTTCAGCGTGCAGCCATGACCTCGTCGTGGAGTGCATCTTATACCCATAATTTTTCCCCAAAAATTAACACTTTACTACCCACACAAAAATCTTTCTAAAAAACATATTTACAAAGCGGCGAGGTTGTGGGTGCACGTTGAAGGCACTAAAAAAAGCACAGGTAAGGGCCTGTGCAAGAAAAAAACATCTATACAAGGAGTATACCATGAAATCATTCAACACTCAAACAATCGCAAAAACTGGATTCACTAAAAGCAAAGCATTTGGATTGTGTGGCACGCTCGCTATTGCTACAGCTCTATTAATTGGTGCTGGCACAGTATCAGCGGACGAAACTGCTCAACCAGTAGCAGACACACAACCAACTGCCGCTAATGTCTATACCGCTGACAATGGCGGCAACGTTACGGTGACACCAAGTGAAACAGTGGTGGAAACTCCAGCGGTATTTACTCCACCAGCACCGGTAGAATCTCAACCGATTGCAGAAGCACCAGCAACAACTACAGAAGTAGCTCAA
>NZ_KV809581.1:0-666 GCF_001812625.1 Streptococcus sp. HMSC064H09 | reverse complement strand
CTGCTGGTGATTTCGCTTCTACTGATGCTGCTGGTTGACCATTTTCATCAAGAAGAGTAATGGTATTCTTGTCAATTGGCGCTACTTCATCACCTTCAGTAAAGGTTACAGTTCCAGTTTGAACCAAACCTTGAGGTGCTTCAGATTCAGCTGGTGTTGCAGTTGGAGTTACTGGAGTGACAGTTGGTGTGTAAGTTGCAGAGGCTTTGGTTCCATTCTTATCTTCACGTACAACTGTTACGGCTGGTGCAGTTCCAACAAATGATTTCTCTGGAACAAAAGTTACAGTTCCGTCTGCTGCTACTGTGTATGTACCAACTCCATCAACTGTCTTGGTAGTTGAGCCATCGTCGAAAGTAGCTGGAACGTCATCGTTCATTGGTACACGACTATCACCTTCAGTAAATTCAGGCTTACCTGTTTGGGTTTGACCTTGTTTACCTGTTGTTTCAACTGGTGTCGCTGTCGGTGTTACAGGAGTTACTGTTGGTGTGTACTTAGCTGTGATTTCAGTTCCGTTCTTATCCACACGTTTCACTGTTACACCTGAAGCAGTTCCAGTAAATGATTTTTCTGGGACGAAAGTTACTGTACCATCTGGAGAAACGGTGTAAGTTCCTTCACCATCTACTGTCTTCGTAGTTGAGCCATCTTCGAAGGTAGCTG
>NZ_KV809580.1:56282-97794 GCF_001812625.1 Streptococcus sp. HMSC064H09 | reverse complement strand
AATTCTCATTGCTAGACCTAGGTCTAGCTTTTTTATTTTACGAAAACCACTAGCTGTACTAGTGGTTTCGACTGATCTGTTTATCAACTGTAGTGAGTGACGAAAAGCTAATATTTAGAGAGGATATAGTGGTATAGGGTAATCCAGTTTTGTTTAAATTTGGATATGAGTGACAGTTTCAAAAACAAGGGAAACCTTAATATTTTACTCTCTATTTCCGATTAATTCTGTGGTATTCTTAATAAATCTTATAAGCTCTAATGATGGTTTGGTCGCTTTTCATTATAGTTCTTATGGGACTTTTTGTGTATACTCAAACAGCTCTATAATCTCTACAGTGGTTTTTACCCACTACAGAAATTATAGAGCCTATAATTTTTATAGTGACATATATGTCTCTATTTTATTTCTTATGTATCTCTTATAATAGATTTCGTAATTATTTTAATTACAAATATTTTATCTATTTATAGGAGGTTTAATGGAACAAGAAGTTTTTGTTCACGCATATGAAGTTGTAAGGCCGATTGTACTTAAGGCTAGTAGACAATATTTCATCCAACTTTGGGACCAAGCTGATATGGAGCAGGAAGCAATGATGACACTTTATCAGCTTTTAAAAAAGTTTCCTGAGTTAGCGTCTGATGATGATAAGCTTCGACGTTATTTCAAAACTAAGTTTAGGAATAGGTTGAATGATGAGGTTAGAAGACAGGAGTCTGTAAAACGACAAGCTAATAGACAATGTTATATCGAAATTTCAGATATTGCTTTTTGTCTTCCGAATAAAGAGTTAGATGCGGTAGATAGGCTTGTTTATGATGAGCAGCTTAATGCTTTCCGTAATCAGTTGTCTTCGGAAGATGCTACTAAGTTAGACCGTCTGCTAGCTGGAGAATGTTTTAGAGGTCGAAAAAAGATGATCAGGGAGTTAAAATTTTGGATGGTAGATTTTGATCCTTATAATGAAGATGATTAATTTTGAATATAGATTCTAGTCTAGTTTTTTTGAGTAAAAGTCATAAAAAACACTTCGAAAGTAGATTTCTGTTATCTATCTTTTGAAGTGTTTTTAATGTAGTGTAAAGAATTTATTTTACTGCTATAGGGTTCCCAATGAATCTTGGAAGTTCAATATTTTCTTTGGTTAGGGCTTCTTGGTAAAGTTTTAAGAAATCAGCATAGATATGAGTTTGTTGTCCATTTTTCGTAAAAATATCAATACGAAATACTAGTTGTCCAGAAGGAGTTGTGCTTAATCCAATGATATTTGGAGCTCCACAGATTTGAGGATAGTTTTCAATGTTTTCTCGATTTACTTCTTGTATGATGCTTGTCACCTTATTGATATCGGTTGACGGATAGACTGGGATATCAATTTGAGCTCTCATGTTCCCTCGAGATTTGTTAGATACAATTGTGATATTTCTGTTAGGTATAAAATGGAGGGTTCCATCAAATCCTCGAATTTGAGTAGTTCGAATACCTACGGTTGAAACAAGGCCTGTAACGGCTCCTACTTCAACTGCGTCACCGACTTCAAATTGGTTTTCTAACAATATGAAAAAACCATTAACGACATCAGATAGGAAGCCTTGAGCTCCTAGACCAAGAGCAACCCCAGCAAGTCCTGCTCCAGCAAGGAGGCTAGATACTGGGACCCCAAGGATACTAAGAAGACAGTAAACAAGGAAGAAGTATAGCACGTAGTTCATGCAATTGTGTAGTAATCGTTCAATGGTTTTTTGTCGAGCAGGTGTTTGAATTGTCCAAGCTAGAGAGCGTCCCACTGTATGTTTAAAAAGGAAGTTGATAATCTTCTTACTAAGAAGAAAGATGATGAGGAGAATAAAGAGTTTAATCCCTTTCGTAATGAGTACCATTAGGGTCTCTTCAAAATTAAATTGTTGGATGTATCTTTGTAAAATATTCATAGCTCTAGTTTATCAAAATTTTGAAAAAGTAGCAGTTTCTAACGATTTTCTTGTGATTAAATTGGATAAAAAAACTTTTAAAAGGCTTTGAAATATGGTAAACTAAACTGTATCTATAAAAAATTTTAAGGAGAATGACTACATGTCTGTATCATTTGAAAACACAGCCACTAACCGTGGTGTGGTGACATTCACTATCGGTCAAGATAAAATTCAACCAGCTTTGGATCAAGCATTTAACAAGGTTAAAAAGAATTTGAACGCTCCAGGCTTCCGTAAAGGACACATGCCTCGTGCCGTATTTAACCAAAAATTTGGTGAAGAAGCTCTTTACGACGATGCTTTGAATGCAATTCTTCCAGCAGCTTATGAAGCAGCGATTGCTGAACTTGGTCTTGATGTTGTTGCACAACCAAAAATTGATGTAAAATCAATTGAAAAAGGTCAAGATTGGACACTTACTGCAGAAGTTGTTACAAAACCTGAAGTAAAACTTGGTGCATATAAAGATCTTGAAGTTTCAGTTGAAGCTTCTAAAGAAGTTACTGATGAAGAAGTTGATGCTAAGCTTGAAAGCGAACGCAAAAACTTAGCTGAATTGGTTGTTAAAGAAGGTGCAGCTGAAAATGGTGACACTGTTGTTATCGACTTTGTTGGTTCAGTAGACGGTGTTGAATTTGATGGTGGTAAAGGTGAAAACCACTCTCTTGAACTTGGTTCAGGTCAATTTATCCCAGGTTTCGAAGACCAATTGGTTGGAGCAAAAGCTGGTGATGAAGTAGAAGTTAAAGTAACTTTCCCAGAAGACTATCAAGCTGCTGACCTTGCAGGTAAAGCTGCTGTATTTGTTACTAAAGTTAACGAAGTTAAAGCTAAAGAAGTTCCAGCTCTTGATGATGAGTTGGCTAAAGATCTTGACGATGAAGTTGAAACTCTTGACGAGTTGAAAGCTAAATACCGTAAAGAACTTGAAGCAGCTAAAGAAATCGCATTTGATGACGCTGTTGAAGGTGCTGCACTTGATTTGGCTGTTGAAAACGCTGAAATCGTTGAATTGCCAGCAGAAATGGTTGAAGACGAAGTTCACCGTGCTATGAACGAATTCATGGGTAACATGCAACGTCAAGGTATCTCTCCTGAAATGTACTTCCAAATCACTGGTACAACTCAAGAAGATCTTCACAAACAATATGAAGCTGACGCTGACAAACGTGTGAAAACTAACCTTGTTATCGAAGCTGTTGCGGCTGCTGAAGGATTCGACGCTACAGAAGAAGAAATCCAAAAAGAAATTAACGATCTTGCAGCTGAGTACAACATGGAAGTATCACAAGTTTCTGCACTTCTTTCACCTGAAATGCTTAAACACGATATCACTATGAAGAAAGCTGTTGAAGTTATCACAAGCACAGCAAAAGTTAAATAATATGACTAAAATCAAGTTTCTGTTGAGACTTGATTTTTTCTTCTATAAATGCTTTGACTATTGACTCTTTTTAGCGTAAAATAAAAGGTAGCGAAAAATTGATTGCTGAGCTATTTCTGATAGAAACTAGCTTGAGTAAGAATGAAGGAGAACCACTTTGGAACTAGACGTATTTGCTGGACAAGAAAAAAGTGAATTATCAATGATTGAAGTGGCCCGTGCTATCTTAGAAACACGTGGTCGTGATAATGAAATGTATTTCAATGATTTGGTCAATGAAATTCAAAATTACTTAGAAAAATCGGATGCTGATATCCGCAATGCTTTGCCATTCTTTTATTCAGATTTGAATACGGATGGAAGTTTCATTCCACTAGGTGATAACAAATGGGGCTTGCGTTCATGGTATGCAATTGATGAAATCGATGAAGAGGTCATCACATTGGAAGATACTGATGAAAATGCACCAAAACGTAAGAACAAGAAAGTTAATGCCTTCATGGATGGTGATGAAGATGCCATCGATTATAATGACGATGATCCAGAAGACGAGAACTTTACACCTGATTCTGATAGTCTTGAATATGACGACGATAGCGAAGATGATGAGAAAGCCGAAGTGGAATCTTATGACTCTGAGTTGAATGAAATTATTCCAGATGATGATTTGGATGATGTTGAGTTGTCAGAAGAAGATGATGACGATGACTATGAGGACGAGTCAAACGACTAAGTTTTCATTGACAAATGGTCTTGGATAGTTTAGACTATTTATCGGGCACCTCTTTTGAAGAGGTCATGATTAAGGCTCCCAGAGTAAAACTCTTGGGGGTCATTTTTGTTTTTAGTCATTTACTGGACTTGTCTAAGGTGAGGTACTTTGTACGGCTCCAATCAGGTACTAGGAAAGGACTATCGTGATTATCTGAGTAGGTAACCAATCTGCTATCTGTAGTTGTTTTGAATTATATTATAAGGAGTTAACATGACAAAATATATTTTCGTCACTGGTGGTGTGGTATCTTCAATTGGTAAAGGGATTGTAGCTGCAAGTCTTGGGCGTTTGCTTAAGAACCGTGGTCTTAAGGTTACGATTCAAAAATTTGATCCTTACATCAATATTGACCCAGGAACAATGAGTCCTTACCAACACGGTGAAGTTTATGTCACTGATGATGGTACTGAAACTGACCTTGACCTTGGTCACTACGAACGTTTTATTGATATCAATCTTAATAAATACTCTAACGTGACTACTGGTAAGATTTATAGCGAAGTTTTGCGTAAGGAACGTAAAGGAGAGTATCTTGGTGCGACTGTTCAGGTGATTCCGCATATCACAGATGCTTTGAAAGACAAGATTAAGCGCGCAGCGACAACAACTGATTCAGATGTCATTATCACTGAAGTTGGTGGTACGGTTGGTGATATTGAAAGTCTTCCATTCCTTGAAGCGCTTCGTCAAATGAAGGCTGATGTGGGCTCTGACAATGTTATGTATATCCACACAACGCTTCTTCCTTATTTGAAGGCTGCTGGTGAAATGAAGACAAAGCCAACGCAACACTCTGTTAAGGAATTGCGTGGTTTGGGTATCCAACCAAATATGTTGGTTATTCGTACAGAACAACCTGCTGGTCAGGGAATCAAGAATAAATTAGCTCAATTCTGTGATGTTGCACCTGAGGCTGTTATCGAATCACTCGACGTGGAACATATCTATCAAGTGCCACTTAATATGCAGGCTCAAGGTATGGATCAAATCGTTTGTGATCATTTGAAACTGGATGCTCCAGCTGCAGATATGACAGAGTGGTCTGCTATGGTTGATAAGGTGCTTAACCTTAAGAAAACAACTAAAATTGCTCTTGTTGGTAAGTATGTGGAGCTTCACGATGCTTACTTGTCAGTAGTTGAGGCACTTAAGCACTCAGGTTTGGCAAATGATACTGCCATTGATATTGACTGGGTCAATGCTAATGATTTGACTGCTGAAAATGTTGCTTCTCGTTTGGCTGATGCTGATGGTATTATTGTTCCTGGTGGTTTCGGTCAACGTGGTACTGAAGGTAAGATTCAAGCTATTCGTTATGCACGTGAAAATGATGTGCCAATGTTAGGTGTCTGTCTCGGTATGCAATTGACATGTATTGAGTTTGCTCGCCACGTTCTTCACTTGGATGGCGCTAATTCAGCTGAGCTTGATCCAAACACAAAATATCCAATTATCGATATTATGCGTGATCAAATTGACATTGAAGACATGGGTGGTACTCTTCGTCTTGGTCTTTACCCATGTAAGTTGAAACCAGGTTCTAAGGCAGCTGCAGCTTATGGCAACCAAGAAGTTGTTCAACGTCGTCACCGTCACCGTTATGAATTTAATACTAAATTCCGTGAACAGTTTGAGGCTGAAGGCTTTGTATTCTCAGGTGTGTCACCAGATAATCGTTTGATGGAAGTTGTAGAACTCCCAGACAAGAAATTCTTTGTGGCAGCGCAATACCACCCAGAATATCATAGCCGTCCAAACCATGCTGAAGAACTTTACAGTGCCTTTGTGACAGCAGCGGTTGAAAATGCTAAATAATTATCTAAGACAGAGTGGGATAGCCTACTCTGTTTTTTATTGGCTCCTTTTATGCTAAAATAAAGGGAATAATAAGAAAGAACGAGGAAAACAAATGGCTAAATTTGGCTTTTTGTCAGTATTAGAAGAAGAACTGGATAAGCACCTGGACTATGATTTTGCGATGGACTGGGATAAAAAGAATCATGCTGTGGAAGTAACGTTCATCCTAGAAGCGCAAAACAGTAGTAATGTGGAGACTATTGATGATAAGGGTGAAGTGTCTGATGAAGATGTCATTTTTGAGGATTACGTGCTCTTTTATAATCCAGCAAAATCACGTTTTGATGAAGAGGACTACCTAGTGACAATTCCATATGAACCTAAGAAAGGTCTATCTCGTGAGTTTTTGTCCTATTTTGCGGAGACCTTGAATGAGGTGGCAACAGAAGGATTGAGTGACTTGATGGATTTTCTATCTGATGATGGACCTGAGGAATTCGGTTTGGTTTGGGACAAAGAAGCTTTCGAAAAAGGGAAAGCTCAACTTGAAGAGAAGGAATTTTTTGCTTATCCAAGGTATTAAAGGGAGCGAAAAGGGATGGATGCTTATTTAAAAGATCAGTTCAATTTTACAGGTGTTAAGGCGGCCTTACTCGTAGAGCAAAGTATTTTGGTCATTCTCAGAGATAATAAACCAGATATTCCTTGGCCAAATACATGGGAGTTGCCTGGTGGTGGAAGAGAAGGTCAAGAAACACCACTTGAGTGTCTTCAACGCGAAGTCTGGGAGGAGCTGGGATTGGCTCTGAAAGAGGAATCGATTATTTGGTCGAAAATCTATCCTAGTATGTTGGATAAAAATAGGTTAGCTGTTTTTGTGGTTGGCCAAATTAGCCAAGAGCAGTATCGTGAGATTCGTTTTGGTGACGAGGGACAGGAATTTAAACTAATGCCTGTAGAGGATTTTATAAAAGCAGAAGGTGTCATTGCCCAGTTGCAGGAACGCTTTAAAGACTATTTAGTAGGAAAGGAAACAGAGAAATAAATGGACAAATGGCAAGAATTAACGATTGAAGTTAATCGTGAGGTCGAAGAAGCGGCTTCTAATATTTTAATTGAGTCTGGGAGCCAGGGTGTGGCTATTGATGATAGTGCAGATTATTTGGAAAATGCGGACCGTTTTGGGGAACTTTATCCTGAGGTTGAGCAGGTTGAAACGGTTAAAATTACGGCTTATTATCCAGAGTCAGCAGATATCGAGGCCATTACTAAGCAGGTCAATGAGCGTTTGGCTGAGTTGACAGATTTTGGTCTTGAAACTGGAGATATTCACTTAGCTACTCAAGAATTGGTTGAAGAAGATTGGGCTGAGAATTGGAAAAAATACTATGAACCAGCTCGCATTACCCATGACCTGACTATCGTACCGTCATGGACGGATTATGAGGCATCAGAGGGGGAAAAGATCATTAAGTTGGATCCTGGTATGGCCTTTGGGACAGGAACACATCCAACAACTAAGATGAGCCTCTTTGCCTTGGAGCAGGTGCTTCGTGGTGGTGAGACGGTGATTGATGTGGGGACTGGTTCAGGAGTCCTCTCGATTGCTAGCTCTCTGCTTGGTGCCAAGGAAATCTACGCTTATGACCTTGACGATGTAGCGGTTCGAGTGGCACAGGAAAACATTGATATGAATCCTGGTATGGAAAATATTCATGTTGCTGCGGGAGATCTTTTGAAGGGCGTGACGCAAGAAGCTGATGTTATCGTGGCTAATATTCTGGCGGATATTCTCATCCACCTGACAGAAGATGCCGACCGTTTGGTTAAGGATGAAGGTTATTTGATTATGTCAGGGATTATCTCTGAAAAATGGGATATGGTGCGTGAATCGGCTGAGAAAGCTGGTTTCTTCCTAGAAACTCACATGGTTCAGGGAGAGTGGAATGCCTGTGTCTTCAAGAAGACAGATGATATTTCAGGTGTGATTGGAGGCTAAATGCAACAGTATTTTATAAAGGGGCAGGTTGAAAATCCAGTAATTATCAAAGACAAGGATACTGTGAAGCATATGTTTAACGTTATGCGTTTAACAGAGGATGATCAGGTTGTCTTGGTTTTTGAAGATGGTATCAAGCGTCTTGCGCGTGTGACTGACCGTGAGAATCACGTCTTTGAAGTGATTGAAGATTTAACTGATAATGTCGAGATGCCTGTATCTGTAAGCATTGCCTCAGGTTTTCCCAAGGGAGATAAACTGGAGTTGGTGACACAAAAGGCAACAGAGCTTGGAGCTCAGGCTATTTGGGCCTTCCCTGCCGACTGGTCTGTGGTTAAGTGGGATGGTAAGAAGCTAGCCAAGAAGGAAGATAAGCTTGCCAAAATTGCTCTAGGAGCTGCAGAACAATCCAAGCGTAATCGTGTGCCAGAAGTCAGATTGTTCGAGAAAAAAGGGGAATTTCTATCAGAATTAGATAATTTTGATAAGATTTTTATCGCCTATGAGGAAACAGCCAAAGCAGGTGAGTTGGCTACTCTAGCTCGTGAGTTGGCTCAGGTAGAGAATGGTCAGAAAATTCTCTTTATCTTTGGACCAGAAGGTGGTATTTCTCCGTCTGAGATTGATGCATTTGAAGAAGCTGGTGGCGTTAAAATTGGCCTTGGACCGCGCATTATGCGGACGGAAACCGCTCCTCTCTACGCTTTGAGTAGTGTCAGTTATGCCTTGGAATTGAATAAGTAAGAGAAAGTTGGCCTTGTTCCAACTTTTTTTGTATTTGACACTTTTAAGCTAAGATTGCATCGTGCCATTAGTTTTGTATGACAAATCGAGCATTTCTAAAAAAGTTGATAATCTTATTTAGATTTAATATAATTGTACTATCTTTATAAAAGGGGAAGATTTTTAATGAAAACGAATCGTTATGTGACTCAATCTGCCGTGGTTTTGGGCCTTTTTGCTCTTTTGACTGTGCCACAAGTCCTAGGTCAAGCTGATGAGGCAACGGCACCAGTACCAACTACTTCTACAGAAACTGTGACAGATAGTGGAGCTGCTACCGTATCAGTACAAGGAACTGCGGGAACAGCTGTTCAAGGAGGAACAGAGACTGTATCTCCTACATCAACAACAGTAGCGACAAATGCATCTGCAGAGTCATCAGCTAATACCTCGACGGCCCAATCAAGTCAAGAAGCCAGTGCTGTTTTGACGAATGCCAATCAGGTGACACCAGCGGTGCCAGTACAGGCTGAAACTGTTACAGAGCCTGCTCATGAGGGGCAGACCGTTGATATGCAGATTTTGTCAACAACAGACCTTCATACCAACTTGGTTAACTATGATTATTATCAAGATAAGCCGTCTCAAACAGTTGGTTTGTCTAAAACTGCTGTCCTTATCAAAAAAGCCCGTGAAACTAATCCCAATACGGTCTTAGTGGACAGTGGGGATACGATTCAGGGAACTCCTTTTGGGACTTATAAGGCTTTGATTGACCCTGTTGCCCAAGGTGAGACTCACCCTATGTACAAAGCCTTTGAGATGCTGGGCTACGATGCCGAAACACTTGGAAACCACGAGTTTAACTATGGTCTAGAATTTTTGGATCGTATGGTTAAGGCTGCTAAGATTAACATTATCAATGCCAATGTGCGTAATGCTCAGACAGGTGACTACTATTACAACCCTTATAAGATTGTTAACAAGACCTTTACTGATACAGATGGCAAACAGGTAACGCTAAAAATCGGTATTACAGGTGTCCTTCCAACACAGATTTTGGTTTGGGATAAGGCCAATCTTGAAGGTAAGGTAACTGTTGACGATCCAATGGAGGCTGTTAAGGCTATCGTTCCTAAGATGAAGGCTGCAGGAGCTGACTTTATCCTTGTTGCTGCTCACTCTGGTATTGGTGACAATGAATACACTAAGAATGAGGAAAATGAAGGTTACCAAATTGCTGGTATCGAAGGTGTTGATGCTGTTGCGACAGGGCATTCTCATGCGGATTTCCCAAATGGGGATGGTACAAGTTTTTATGCGAAATACCCTGGTGTAGATGATGTCAATGGTCTCATCAATGGGAAACCTGTGGTTATGGCTGGTAAATTCGGAGATCATCTAGGCATCATGGATGTCAAATTGACTTACACGGATGGTAAATGGAAAGTTGTTAACAGTAAGGCCAAGCTTGAAAAGATTGATACTAAGTCAGATGTTGCGGACAAGGATTTAATTAATATGGCTGCTCATGACCATAATGGAACAATCAACTATGTTCGTAAGGAAGTTGGTGAGACTACTGCACCAATCACTAGCTACTTTGCTCAGGTTCAGGACGATCCATCTATTCAAATCGTTAATAATGCACAACTATGGTATGCTAAAAAACAAGTAGCTGGAACAGCAGATGCGAATCTTCCACTCCTCTCAGCTGCAGCACCTTTCAAGGCGGGGACTCGTGGGGATGCGACCTACTATACCGATATTCCAGCAGGACCATTAGCCATTAAGAATGTCGCGGACCTCTACCTCTACGACAATGTTACTGCCCTACTCAAGGTGACTGGTGCACAAATAAAAGAATGGTTGGAAATGTCTGCAGGACAGTTCAATCAAATTGATCCTAATAGCAAAGAGCCACAACAACTCATTAATAGTAGCTATCGCTCATACAATTACGATGTGATTGATGGGTTGACTTATAAGTTTGATTTGACACAACCTAACAAATACGATCGTGAAGGTAAGTTGGTTAACCCAGATGCTAGTCGTGTTCGTGACTTGACTTATCAAGGTAAACCCATTGATTTGAATCAGACTTTCCTTGTCGTGACTAACAACTATCGTGCGACTGGTAACTTCCCTGGTGTTAAGGATGCTGCAGAAAAACGTCTCCTCAATCTTGAGAATCGTCAGGCAATCATTGATTATATCGTTAGTGAGAAAACGATTAACCCAACTGCTGATGGAAATTGGAGTTTCGTTCCTAATATTACGAATGCAGATATCCGTTTTGCCTCATCTGACAATGCACGTGCCCACCTTGCTGGTCAGGATGCCATTAGTTATGTAGGACCATCAACACAAGCAGGATTTGCAGAGTACCGCTTTGTTGTTAAGGAAAAGGCAAATCAAGTTGAGGATACGACTAAGAAAGAATCTGAGAAGTCACCAAAAGGTGTTGAGATGGCAGACCAAACTAAGCATGTGAAACCAAATGCTACTGCAGTCACCAGCGTGGCTAAACCTGCTCCAGCTATCCAGTTGTCAAACACTCAAGTCGTTATTTTGCCTCAAGCTCAAGTACAAGAAACTCAACCTTCCAGCTCAGCCAAGAGCTTGCCAAACACGAATTCAGACGAATCTGTGTCAGCAACTTTAGCTGGAATGTTCCTTATGACCTTGGCTGGTTTCTTTGGAATCAAAAAACACGAAAAAAATTAAGCAAAGGAAAAAGCCCCTGTCAGGGCTTTTTTGCTGTAGTTTTAGCGTTGGTTAAAGTTCTTTTGTGCTTCTAGAATAATAGGTGCCAGACGCTCGATATCAGACTGTGTGCCACGAAGCTCAAAGTCTCCCAACATAGGGAAGCCAAAACGTTGACTGTATTGTTTGGCGGTTAGGCAGTACTGGTTATTGAAGTTACGGTTACCAGAACCGATGATACCAAAGCAACGTTTGTGGTTATCATGGGCTGCGATAAAATCTCCCAGTGGATTGGTTAGGATTTCGACATCTCCATTGTCCACGCCATTTCCACCTTCAAGGTAGGTTGGCAAGAGTGCGACAAAGGGTTCATCTACTTGGAAGGTTTCATGATTAAGCTCTTTAATATTGATTTTGCGACATTCAATCCCGTGGTTGAGGGATAGATAGTCAGACATACGTTTGACAAAGCTTTGGGTATTGCCGCTTAGACTAATATAAACGAGGGTAAGTTGAGACATAAGCGTCCTCTTTCTATCTATATCTTGTGTTTGTTCAATCATTCTAACACAAGATGTTGTGCTTTTCAAGTTAGCTCCTTGCAGTTAATAATTGCCTAACTAGCTCTTTTTCTTTACTTGTAAAAGTGATAGAATAAAGGTTATTAAAAGAAGCGAAGGAAGAAATCATGGCTAAAGATAAAAATGTAACAGGAGAAGAAATTTTAGACATTTGCTCGGCCTACATGTCAGCAGATGATTTGAAATTAGTTGAAAAAGCCTGGCATTATGCGACAGATGCTCATAGTGGGCAATCTCGTCAGTCAGGAGAACCTTATATTATTCACCCTATTCAAGTGGCAGGTATCCTGGCAGACCTTCATCTTGATGCAGTGACAGTAGCCTGTGGTTTCTTACACGATGTCGTTGAAGACACCGAAAAAACGCTCGATGATTTGGAAACGGATTTTGGTACGGATGTACGAAATATCGTAGACGGTGTTACTAAGCTTGGTAAGGTTGAGTACAAGTCCCACGAGGAGCAGTTGGCTGAAAACCACCGTAAGATGCTTATGGCCATGTCTAAGGATATCCGTGTTATCTTGGTTAAATTGGCCGACCGTTTACACAATATGCGTACCCTAAAGCATCTTCGTAAGGATAAGCAAGAGCGCATTTCTCGTGAAACCATGGAAATCTATGCTCCTTTGGCTCACCGTCTGGGTATCAGTCGTATCAAATGGGAATTGGAAGATATGTCCTTCCGTTACCTTAATGAGGTGGAATTCTACAAGATTTCTCACATGATGAAGGAAAAACGTCGTGAGCGTGAGGAACTTGTGGACGAGATTGTCGATAAAATTAAGACCTACACAGCTGAACAAGGACTTGTTGGTGATGTTTATGGTCGTCCAAAGCATATCTACTCTATTTATCGTAAGATGCGCGACAAGAAAAAGCGCTTCGATCAAATTTATGATTTGATTGCCATCCGTTGTGTCATGGAGACGCACAGTGATGTTTATGCCATGTTGGGATACATTCATGAGCTCTGGCGTCCGATGCCTGGCCGTTTCAAAGACTATATTGCCAATCCTAAATCCAATGGTTACCAGTCTATCCATACAACGGTTTATGGACCAAAAGGACCTATTGAAATCCAAATCCGTACCAAGGAAATGCACCAAGTTGCCGAATACGGGGTTGCAGCTCACTGGGCTTACAAGAAAGGGATCAAGGGCAAGGTAGATTCAAAAGAGTCCGCTTTGGGAATGAACTGGATTAAAGATCTTGTTGAACTTCAAGATGCCTCAAATGGTGATGCTATGGGATTTGTAGACTCTGTTAAAGAGGATATCTTCTCAGAGCGTATTTATGTCTTTACGCCGAATGGTGCTGTTCAGGAATTGCCTAAAGATTCAGGACCTATTGACTTTGCCTATGCTATCCATACCCAAGTTGGAGAGAAGGCTACAGGTGCTAAGGTTAATGGCCGTATGGTTCCCTTGACTGCCAAACTTAAGACAGGTGATGTGGTTGAGATTGTCACTAATGCCAATTCTTTTGGTCCTAGTCGTGACTGGATTAAGATGGTCAAGACAACTAAGGCCAGAAATAAAATTCGACAATTCTTTAAGAATCAGGATAAGGAAGCTTCTATCACCAAAGGTCGTGAGCTTTTGATTGCCTACTTCCAAGAGCATGGCTATATTGCCAATAAATACCTAGACAAGAAACATATTGAGGAAATTCTCCCTCGTATGAGTGTGCGTAGTGAAGAAGCTCTCTATGCTGCTGTTGGCTTTGGCGAAATTAGTGCTGCTGCTGTTTTCAATCGTCTGACAGAAAAAGAACGCCGTGAGGAAGAGCGTGCTAAGGCAAAAGCTGAAGCTGAAGAGCTAATGAACGGTGGCGAGGTTAAGACTGAGAAGAAAGAAGTTCTTAAGGTTAAGAGTGAAAATGGAGTCATCATTCAAGGTGCCTCTGGTCTCCTCATGCGTATCGCTAAGTGCTGTAACCCAGTACCTGGAGATGAGATTGAAGGTTACATCACCAAGGGCCGTGGAATTGCTATTCATCGTTCAGATTGTAATAATATCAAGAGTCAAGAAGGTTATGAACAACGTTTAATCGAAGTGGAGTGGGATGAACGTAATGCCAATAAATCTTATTTGGCAGAGATTGACATCTATGGCCTTAACCGTTCTGGTCTGTTGAATGATGTTCTCCAAATCTTGTCAAATACGACCAAGAGCATCGCTACGGTCAATGCGCAACCGACTAAGGACATGAAGTTTGCCAATATTCACGTTAGCTTTGAAATTGCAAACCTTATTGAATTGACTGGTCTAGTGGATAAGATTAAAATTATCCCTGATGTTTACAGTGTTAAACGTACGAATGGGTAAGGAGTTACTGCGATGAAGATTGTGATTCAGCGCGTGCAAAGTGCCTCTGTGGTTATTGAGGATTCTACGGTTGGTGCTATTAATCAGGGGCTCTTACTCTTGGTCGGAGTTGGTCCAGAGGATACCAAAGAGGACCTAGAGTATGCAGTTCGTAAGATTGTCAATATGCGTATTTTTTCAGATGAAGAGGGCAAGATGAATCTTTCTGTTAAGGATATTGATGGCCAGATTTTGTCGATTTCTCAGTTTACGCTTTTTGCAGATACGAAAAAAGGGAATCGACCAGCATTTACAGGTGCTGCAAAGCCTGACATGGCTAGCCAGCTCTATGACGATTTCAATCAATCCTTGTCAACACATGTTCCTGTAGAAAGAGGACGCTTTGGTGCAGATATGCAGGTTAGTCTGGTTAATGACGGCCCTGTGACCATTATTTTAGATACTAAAAATCGATAAACAAACCATTTCTCGCCTTGTGTGAGAGGTGGTTTTTTTACTCTCATCGTATGGGCAATTTAGGTGATCGATTTTCATTATTTGGGATTTATTTTTGTTATTTTAAGTAGGCTTAACCAAGTGAATATTTAATGAAATTAGAAAATATTTTTCTCAAATTTCTGAAAAAATCTGACCATTCATGATGAAAAAATTACCGTTTACGAGGATTGCCGGAAATTCCCTTGTCTTACAAAAAAGATTAAGTTAACATTAGTTTCATAAGAAACACCAAGCGATTTTTATGAAACTAAAAAATAACTCGAGTTCACAGCATGCAAATACCAATAGTGATAATTTGAAACGCCGAGGTGATTTAAACTTTATTAGAGGGATAGAGAGATGTCAAAGAAAGTAGCGTCAACTAAATTATTATCAGGTTTGTTTGTAGCTGGCGGTGTCCTAGGGATGAATCAGGTCGCCAAGGCAGATAACATGGTCAGTTCAGAGGCAACAAAACCAGTCATTACAACTGAAGCAGATAACTTGGTGGTGGTACCAACGGAGGCAGTTGCTCCAGTTGCGACAACAGAAGTAGGTCCATCATCTGCCGCTGTTGCGACAGATACTGCAACAACAGCAACAGCTTCTACAATATTTTCACAAGCTGTGCCAGCAGAGAGTGCTAGCTCAGAAATGCTTGTAGCCAGTGAAGCACTAGCTCCTGAGTCAGCTGCTGTGGAAACCATCACATCATCATCTGATAATGCTACTGAAGCGGGACGCCATTCAACTGCTCAAGTGACACCAGTTACAGAAGTGACAGAGCAAAACTTAAATGGTGATGCTTATTTGACAGATCCAGAAACAACAAAAGCTGCTTATAGTAAGACAGATGGTGATATTAACTATTCTGTTGTTGTGTCTAATCCAACAGCAGAAACTAAGACGATGACTGTCAACTTGACACTTCAACATGCTTCAGAGATCATCGGTCAAGATAACGTTGACCTTATACTAGCGGCAGGAACCTCAGCTAAGGTTTCAAACTTGACAGTAGCGTCAGAGTGGTTGACAAACAATACAGGTTACTTGGTGACAATCAGTGTCAACGATAAATCAGGTAGTACTTTGTCAAGCAAGCGTGCTGGCTTGTCTGTTGAAGATGATTGGACAGTTTTCCCACGTTACGGTATCGTAGCAGGTTCGCCAACGGATCAAAACAGTATTCTTGTAAAAAATCTTGAAGCCTACCGTAAAGAGCTTGAGCTCATGAAGTCTATGAATATCAACTCATATTTCTTCTATGATGCTTATAGTGAAGCTACAGATCCTTTCCCAGAGGGTGTTGATAGCTTTGTTCAAAAATGGAATACCTGGAGTCATACTCAGGTTGACACTAAGGCTGTTAAAGAATTGGTTGACCAAGTTCATAAGTCAGGTGCTGTTGCCATGCTTTATAACATGATTTCAGCAGATTCAAATCCAAAGAATCCAACCCTTCCACTTGCTGCTTTGGCTTATAACTTCTATGATAGCTTTGGTAAGAAGGGTGAGCCGATGACTTACACTATCGGTGATAACCCAACTCAAGTTTACTATGATCCAGCTAATCCAGATTGGCAAAAATACATTGCGGGTGTCATGAAATCAGCTATGGATCGTATGGGCTTCGATGGTTGGCAAGGTGATACAATTGGTGACAACCGTGTGACTGATTATGAGCACTGTAACAGCTCAGACGAGGCTGACTCACACATGATGTCTGACTCATATGCGTCATTTATTAATGCTATGAAAGACCTCATTGGTGAAAAGTACTACATCACAATCAATGATGTCAATGGTGGTAATGATGATAAATTAGCCAAGGCACGTCAAGATGTTGTTTATAATGAGCTCTGGACAAACGGTGGTTCAGTTATTCCAGGACGTATGCAGGTTGCCTATGGTGATTTGAAAGCACGTATCGATATGGTACGCAATAAAACTGGTAAATCACTTATCGTTGGTGCCTACATAGAAGAACCAGGTATTGATTATACTGTTCCTGGCGGAAAAGCAACTAATGGTGCTGGTAAAGATGCCCTTGCTGGTAAGCCATTGCAAGCTGACGCGACTCTTCTCGTAGATGCGACAGTAGCTGCAGCCGGTGGCTATCACATGTCCATTGCAGCCCTTGCCAATGCTAATGCAGCCCTAAACGTCCTTCAAAGTGCTTATTACCCAACTCAATACCTCAGTGTGGCTAAGGACACTATTCGTAAGCTTTACAATTACCAACAGTTTATCACTGCTTATGAAACTCTTCTTCGTGGTGAGGGGGTGACTAACAGCACTCAGGCTGTATCTACCAAGAATGCTGCTGGTGAAATCCTTTCTAAGGATGCTCTAGGTGTGACAGGAAATCAAGTTTGGACATTTGCTAAATCAGGAAAAGGTTTCTCAACTGTTCAAATGATTAACATGATGGGCATCAATGCGGGCTGGCATAATGAAGAGGGTTATGCGGATAATAAAACACCGGATGCTCAAGAAAATCTCATAGTTCGTCTCAGTCTAGCAGGTAAAACAGCCCAAGAAGCAGCTAAAATTGTTGATCAAGTCTATGTGACGTCACCAGATGATTGGGCAACTTCAAGCATGAAGAAGGCACAAGCAAGCCTTGAAACAGATGAAAATGGTCAACCGGTACTTATCATTTCAGTTCCTAAACTAACGCTTTGGAACATGCTCTATATCAAGGAAGACACAACAGCAACACCGGTAGAACCAGTTATCTTGAAACCAGTTACTAACCAAGCTGGTAAGAAAGCAGATAATACCGTAACATCTGAAGCAAGCTCAGAAACAGCTAAATTCGAAAATACAACAGTAAACAAAGGTTCAGAGGCTCCAACTCATACGAAACCATCTGTTGAAGCTCCTAAACTAGATGAAATAACTAAACCAGCACCAACAGTTGACGAGTTAGTAAACTCAGCAGCTGTTCCAGTGGCAATAGCTGTATCAGAGACCGCACATGATAAGAAAGATGACAACTCAGTATCTAATACGGATCAAGGTGCAGTATCGTCAGATTCAATCACTACACCTGCTTCAGAGGCCACAAGCACAGCTGACTCAACAGCCTCATCAGAAGTATCAGAAAGTGCAACAGTATCATCGAAGGTCTCAGAAACTGATATTATCTCAGAAGCATCAACTTCAGAGACTTCAGCATCTGAATCAGAGAATTCAATCAGCACAGTCGTTTCAGAATCAGAAGTAGTTAAAGAACCAGCTGTTTCATTGACAGAATCAGAAAGTCAAGTGAGCACTTCAGAAGTGACTTCGGCAATTTCAGAAACAGTGAGCACGTCTGAGGAAGTCATCCTTGATGGACTATCAGAAAACATCAATAGTTGGAATAGACTCTCTGCAGCTCCTCGCGTCTCAGAAAACTTACCAAGTACTTCTGAAACGATTACAGAAGCAGCATCACTCTTTAGCAACTATGCAAGATATTCAGAAACAGCAAGCTCAGAATCTCACTCTATGGTAGCAGCTTTTTCAGAAGCTTCTATTGAAAAATTAGCAGTATCAATCTTGAAAGATACTGAGGGTGGCTTGTACGATGCAACTACAATCAGAAATATTGTTGAGATGATTGATAGCATTACAACAAATGTTAGCTATACTCGCAGTAGCCGTCAAGACCTTATCAATACAGCTTCGTCAGATACCACTTACAGTGGTAGCCAAGATCTTAACCTTGCAAGTAAGACAACGACGCAAGCAGGTGAAAAAGGAACAACTGAAGATCTTAAGGCTACAATTGCTAAAACAGCAAAATCTCATAAGTGGGGAGAACATGCTGTAGCTATCCTTACAGCCATTGTCCTTGCAGGTGCGGCAACCCTTGCAGCTCTTCGTAACTTCTTGATGTCAAAAAAAGTTGATAGTTGATAAATAATAAGTAGAACTCTTTGTGTAAACAAGGAGTTTTCTTTATACTGGCTGCTATTTTTTCTGAAAATTGTGATACAATAGAAATAGTTTGAATATTGTGTCAAAGGAGAGCCAATGATTACTGCAAATGATATCGTAAAGGCTAATGAAGTCTTAAAAAACGTGGTGGAACGCACACCACTAGATTTTGATCGCTACTTATCTGAAAAATACGGGGCGACCATTTATATTAAAAAAGAAAATATGCAAAAGGTACGCTCTTTCAAATTGCGAGGAGCCTACTATGCTATTCATCAATTGAGTGATGAGGATAAGGCGCGTGGTGTGGTTTGTGCATCAGCCGGCAACCATGCTCAAGGGGTTGCTTACACTTGTAACGAGATGAGGATTCCGGCAACCATCTTTATGCCAGTAACAACGCCTCTCCAAAAAATTGGTCAGGTCCGTTTCTTTGGTGGCAAGTTTGTAACAATCAAATTGGTGGGAGATACCTTTGATGCTTCTGCTCAAGCAGCACAGGAATATACCAAGTCTGAAGGCATGACTTTCATTGATCCATTCGACGATTATAATGTCCAAGCGGGTCAAGGAACAGTTGCTTATGAAATTTATGAGCAGGCTCAAGAGGAGGGTGTTTCCTTCGATAGTATCTTGGTTCCAGTAGGTGGTGGAGGCCTTATCTCTGGTGTGGCTACTTATATCAAGGATGTGGCACCATCTATGGAAGTTATTGGTGTTGAGGCTAGTGGTGCTCGTAGTATGCGTGCTGCCTTTGACCGTGGTTATCCTATAAAACTCGAAGAAATTGATAAGTTTGCGGATGGGATTGCTGTTCAAAAGGTAGGTGTCAAGACCTATGAAGTTGCACGTAAATATGTTGACCGTCTCTTGGGAGTTGATGAAGGCTTGATTTCAGAAACCCTAATTGATATGTACTCTAAGGTTGGTACCATTGCAGAACCCGCAGGTGCAGCATCAGTAGCAGCTTTGGAAGTGATTAAAGATGAGATTAAAGGAAAAACCATCGTCTGCATCATTTCAGGTGGTAACAATGATATCAACCGTATGCCAGAGATGGAAGAACGTGCGCTTATCTACGATGGCATCAAGCATTACTTTGTGGTTAACTTCCCACAACGTCCTGGTGCCCTTCGTGAATTTGTAAATGATATCTTGGGACCAAATGATGATATCACTCGTTTTGAGTACATCAAACGTGCTAATAAAGGAAAAGGTCCAGTTCTCATTGGTATCGCTCTTAGTGACAAGAACGATTATGATGGACTTCTCGATCGTCTTTCAGCCTTTGACCCAAGTTATATCAACCTTCACGGTAACGAAACACTTTACAATATGCTTGTCTGAGGACAGGTTCACATAATGAAAAAAGAACTGACAAAGTCGGTTCTTTTCTACTTTAACCTAGCTATACGGAGGCACTAAGGCTTTATCTTCAAATTAAAACCTCAGTATTGCTACTGAGGCTTTCTTTATTCGATAATCAAGAGTCCATCTTTAATGGCGAATGGATTGTCTTTATTGATGCGGTCGTAGAACATGATACCGTTAGTATGGTCGATTTCATGTTGAACAACAATTGAGTTGTACCCACGGAGCTTAACACGTTGCTTTTCTCCCTCTTTGTTGTAGTATTCAACAGTTACTCGAGCATGACGAACCACATAACCAGGAACGTCGCGGTCGACTGAGAGGCATCCTTCTCCATCACCCAAAGCAGCATCCTGAACAGAATGGGCAACTACTTTAGGGTTGTACATGATTTCTTGAAGGCTATATGCTTCTTTTGGTGGATTACCTTCAGCGTCTTCAGGGTTTGGAACGAGAACCGCGATAATGCGTTTTGAAATATCCAATTGTGGGGCTGCAAGACCGACTCCCCCACGAAGCCCCATTTTTTCAGCAATAACAGGATCTTGTGAATTACGAAGAAACTGCATCATTTTTTCACCTAGGATAATGTCTTCGTCTGATAGTGGGAAGGTTACATCTTCAGCGACAGCACGCAAGGTTGGGTTTCCTTCGCGAATGATATCATTCATATCAATCATATGGCTGGCGCGGATAATTTTGGTTTGAGCGTCCATTTGTTTACCTCTATTTTCTTTGATTTACTTGTTTATAACTATAGCACAAAAGGGTTGAAAATTAAACCATCAAGGATTAAAGTGAAGCTTTTTCTAATCGATAAAAGCCAGTTTTTCCAAGGTTTGTCGTTGTAAAATACGATAGGTCTTAAAAGCTTCTTTTTCAATAATTCCTTGATCGATAAATTGTTTGATGACTCGTTGCACATGGCGATAGCTAGTCCCAAAACGGGAAGCTAAAATGGATGGTGATAATTGAAAGATATTCTCTTCTTCACTATTCAAAATATGGGTGGCCAGACGCTCTTTGACAGAGTAACTCGCATTTGTTGAAGCAGTAATACCTTGCTTATGCAGTGCCATAGCCAGGTTACGTCCAATTTGGTAGAGAAAAACAGGGTCTTTGAGGAGTTCTTCTTTATTATTTAATGGGAGCTGAACTGCTTGAACCTCTTCTAAAGCAATGACTGATGATCCTGCTGGTTGGTTGGTCATGAGTTCTACATCTCCCAATATCTGAGGCTGATTGAGCGTTTCTAGGATATGTTCTTTACCATTGAAGAGAGAACGAACAATTTTTACCTTTCCTGATAAAATGTAGGTCAGCTCAGTGATAGCTTGCCCTTGGGTACAAATATAATCGTTTTTTTGAAAGGTGACTTTCTGTAATTGGTTGAGGTAGGGGGGTGGAAAGACCTGGTCAAGTTGAGGTCTTATGTCATGATTACGCATACATCTCCTTATTTAGGACCTAGGTCCTATTTTTTAAAGTCTCCTTAGATTATAATGAAAAAATAACTATTAGACAAGTAAGGAAAGGATGTTCTTATCCCTATATTATGACACGAATTTTAGAAAAAATGAGCCTGCTTGGGCTATCCTTGCTCTTGATTTCGGCCTTTTCGATTTCAACAGCGTTACCACCTATGTTGGACTACTATAGCCCAAGTTTTTCTGCCGCGCAAGTGGAGCTTTTAGTATCTGTCCCTTCATTTTCCGTAGTAGCGATGCTCTTACTTAATTCATTTATTGACAAAAGGTTAAGTGATAGACAGCTAATTGTGACTGGATTGCTTTTACTTAGTAGTGCTGGGATTTTTCCTTTTTTTGTACAAGCCTATCCTCTTGTCTTACTGTCACGTATTGCTTTTGGGATGGGGATTGGCCTTATCAATGCTAAGGCGATTGCCATCATCAGTCAACGTTTTCAAGGTAAAGAACGGGTTCAGATGTTAGGTATTCGTGGCTCCATGGAGTTGATTGGTGGAGCTTCGTGTTCTCTTTTGGTTGGTCAACTATTGAAAATCCATTGGACCTTTGCCTTTCTTATTTATGGTCTTGGTTTTGTGATTCTGACCATGTACCTCCTTTTTGTGCCAACGATGGATCAGGTGGAGAGGAAGCAGATTACAGAAAGTAAACAAGGTCTAAACAAAAAAGACCTTAGTATGATCCTTGGCATGGCCCTTTTAGCAGGATTTGTTATCTGTATTAATTCTTCGATTAGTTTGCGCGTGCCTCTATTTCAGGTTGCTGGTAATACCATTGCGAGTGGGCAATCAGCTTTAGTACTTAGTTTAGAGCAGGGAATTGGAATTGTAGCTGGACTAAGTTTCGCTTCTCTTATAGGATATTTTAAGAATCATCTTTTGCATATAGTGATGTTTTTATTGGCGGTTTGTCTCTTTGGGATGTCAGTGGCTAGTAACTTACCGATTTTGATTTTATCCTCAGTTGGTGTTGGTTTCTTCTATAGTACTGTTTTGACAATTATCTTTAACCGACTTTCTGAGCGTATTGCTAGAAATCTGTTGAACAAAGCGACAGCCTATGTCCTCTTGGGGTGTAACCTAGGGTCTGCCCTCTCTCCTTATGTTTTGAAATTATTGGCACTTGTATCTCCAAGTTTTAGTTGGATTTTCCTAGCCTATGCTATAGTAAGTTTCCTACTTTTCCTTGGGTTTTTGATGAAATCAAGAATGACAAAAAAGTCTAAGATGTAGAAATCTAAACAGTGAATCTTGTGATTGACAAAGATTAGTAGATAAGCTAAAATAGAGAGGTCGTAAAGACAAACCAACTCTTTCTTGGTTTTAGGAGAGCCAATCCTAAGACTCGGATGGAGCAAAAAAAGGAGAAAAAACATGGCAATCTCAAAAGAGAAAAAAAATGAAATCATTGCTCAATACGCACGTCACGAAGGTGACACTGGTTCAGTAGAGGTTCAAGTTGCTGTCCTTACTTGGGAAATCAACCACCTTAACGACCACATTAAACAACACAAAAAAGACCACGCTACTTACCGTGGTTTGATGAAAAAAATTGGTCACCGTCGTAACTTGTTGGCATACCTTCGCCGTACAGACGTTAACCGTTACCGTGAGTTGATCAGCTCACTCGGACTTCGTCGTTAATTCAAGATACAAAGACCGTTAAAAGCACAAAGCAAAAATAGGAAAATTGACGAAGAAACTTTAGTTTTTAGGAGATTTTATCTTTTTTGCCAAGTGCTTAGGCCTTGTTCAATTGAATACACGAAAATGGAACTGCTCTATAATGGGGCAGTTTTTCTTTTTCACTAGGATTTTAGCCCGAGTTCAGAACAGCTCTCTAGATTCAGAGGGCAGTTTTGCTGTATTCATCTAAGAATTTCTTACGATGATAAATCTATAGAGCAAGCAAAAGACCTCCAGGTTTAATTCTGGAGGCTTCTCTATCTTAAAATCTTTTTGATAACTGTTTGAAATTGAGGGAGTTGATGGATAGCGGTTCCGACAAGGATACCTAGCATATTTAAGGCGATATCTCCTAAATCAAAGACTCCCAAATGTCCAAAGTACTGAATGGATTCGACGGTGAAAAGGGTCAGGAGACAAAGTAGGAGATTACTCAATCGTGAAGAAAAGAGGAGTCCCAGAGGAATGAACATTAATAGGTTCATGACGGGAACGAAGTGGCTCCCCCAGTATAATTCCCGAGCGAAGGAAAGGGGATTAAGTGAGAGACCTTGGGTACCAATGTTTTTCAAGAAAAGTAGGTAGAAGAGAGCAAGAAAGTAAATGAAGTAGAGTAGGAGCAGTGTCTGTTTTTTCAGCTGTCTAGTAAGAAGGAGTTTCAAAAAAGCATAGACAAAGTAACTAAGCAGGACTATGATGACTAGGTTGAGTAAGACTTGGAAGTAGGAGCCATAATGGGCGATGTAATGAACGTATTGTTCGAGATGGCCCCTATAAAACCAATAAGACAAGCACAGTGATAGGCTTCCTAGTAAGATGTTACTCAATGTTTTTAATGTTTTTGCCACTTTGCTCCTCCATTTGCATATGATGAGTACACATTATATCAAAAAAACGTTTAAAGAAAGTTAAGAAACTGTAACGAAGTTTTGGTAGAATGGAAAAATAAGGCAGAATCAAAGACTAAAAAGGACTTTGAAACAGCAACTCTACTTTTGACTAACAATTTAATAGTTTTTGTAAACAGGCTATGAAAGCTTATAAAATAATTAAATTTAAAAAATTAGGAGTCAGCATCTTGTTTCGGGATTATTAAAATGTTATTATATAGTAGTGAATTTTTAACATAAAAAGGAGTTCGTCTTATGAATAAAAAGGTTTTGGCGACAGCTGGAATTGCAGCACTTGCAGTTTCTGCTACAGTTGCTAAAGCTGATGAGGTAACGACAAACGATCAAGCCTCAACAACAGCATCAGTATCATCGACAGCTACACAAGCTGTCCCAACTCAAGCCCAAGTTGAAGCGGCTAGAGAACAAGCCAACGCTGCAAATCAAGCAGTATCGCAACAAGAGTCAGTAGTTGCTAATCGTGAAGCAGTTGCCAACCAGGCTCAAGCAAATCTAGCGACAGCAGATGCTAACTTGCAAAAGGCACAAACAGCAGCCGATGAAGCAAGCCCAGAAACTATTGCTGCCGCTCAAGGTCAAGTAACTACTGCAGAAAATGCGGCTAAGGAAGCTAAGTCAGCAGTCGAAACAGCTCAATCAGCAGAAAAAACTGCCAAAGATGCAGCAGACAAACAGCAAGCTGTCGTTAATACAGATCAAGCTAATGTCAATGCAAAAGCTACTGAAGTGGCTAATGCTCAAAAATCAGTAGATGCCGCTAAAGCAGCCCTTAATGGTTCTAGCGCTTCTGAGGCAGCTTCGAATCAGGCTAAAGCACAATCAGCTTTTGATGCTGCAACAGCAGCTGAGAAAAAAGCTCAAGAAGAATTGGCAGCCGCTCAGGCAGCTGATAAAGAAAAAGCTACTGCTATTTCAGCTAAAGAAGGGCAATTGACTGCAGATCAAAATGCAGCAAACCAAGCTAAAGCAGCTTATGAGACTGCTCAAACAGTAGCTAATGAAAAGTCAGCTGCTCTTGCAGCCGCTGAAGCAGCTAAGAAAAAAGCAGAATCTTCAACAACTTCAACAGCTAATGTTCGTCAAAAATTCTCAGTGTCACAAGAGTATGTCAATGCTCTTAAGATTCATGAGTCTAAAACAGCGACCGCAGCAGAAAAAGCTCAAGCTGAACAAGTCTTGAAGAACGTTAATAAACGTGATCGTGGTAACAATAGTTATCAAGATAATGAAGCGGATAAAAATGTTAAAATTAGTGATTTGAATAACCTTAGTGAAGCTCAAATTACAGATTTGTCATTGTATGCTTCAAGTTTGATTAACCAAATTCGTACAGCCTTTGGTACAACTCAAACATCTGTTTCAAAAGGTAGTGTTCTTGCGGCTGACCGTGTTTCAGATGGTTATGTAGCAGATAACTGGGGTTGGGAAGCTATTACCCATAAACGACATGATAGTGCCGCCCTTGACCGTGCTGGTAAGTCATTTAATAGTGTAAGTATTGGTGAAAACCTTAATACATGGCAAGGTTTGACAGGACCATTTACTCTTAACGACATTAAGAAATATGTCTATGAAGCTATGCTTGACTTCATGTTTAACGGTAATGAGTGGAACCATGCTCGTTCTATCTCTGGACTTACAGCAGATGGTGGTGAGTCTTACATTGGAACAGACATCAGTGTTGTTGCCGGTGCCTTTAACGTTCACGTAAACAATGTCAATAAAAATTCTATCGCTTCTGATAGTAGCTTTGACACAACTAAGATTGCTAACCCATATGAAGGTAACCAATCTCAATCATCTTCAAATGCAAATCTTGCTGCTGCAAAAGCAGCTTATGAAGCTGCTAAGCAAGCTAACGATCAAGCTCAAAGTGACTTGGCTAGCAAGAAAGCGGCTTCTGAGTCAGCAACTCTTAAGCTTAAGAATACTCAGTCAGAACTTGCAGCTCTTAAAGCGACTGCAAGCAAGTTGGCAGCTGCTCAGAATAACCTTTCTGAAAAACAAGCAGCCCTTGCAACTGCTAAATCAGAATTGGAAAAAGCTAACGCTGCAGTTGAAAACCTTAATGCTAACGCACAAGAAAAAGCAGCAGCCCTTAGCAAAGCTCAAGCAACTCTTGATGAAAAACAAGCAGAGCTTAAAACAGCTAAAGATAAACTTGCGACAAGTTCTGCAACCTTGCAACGTTTGACAAATGCATACAACGCTGCTAAGCAAGATACTGCTAAGAAACAAGTAGCATTGACACAAGCTAACCAAGCCTTGACTGATGCTAAGAACCGTGTAGCAGCCCTTACAAATGCTTCAGGTAACCTAGCTAAGGCTAAAGCAGAACGTGCAACAGCCTTTGCCAAATTTACTGCGGCGAAAGCAGCTCTTTCAACTGAACGTGCGAAACTTGTTGAATTGTCAGCTAAGCGTGATAAATTAACGAGCGAATACACAACTGTTCAAACAGCTTTCGATAACTACATGAAAGCTAAGGCAGACAAAGAGCGTCAAACACAATTGGCTAAAGAGTTCGCTAACATTACATCTAAAGGTCTTACACCAGTACCTGTTTACGATGTAGATGGGAAAGTTATTGCTTTCACAACACAAGAACAAGCAGCTCAAACTGTAGCTCAAGTTCCTGTAAATTATGGTCAAACAAAAGCTGAGAAACAAGCTCCTGTACAAGAAGCAGACAGCTTGCCAGAAACAGGTGAGTCAACTGCAGTTGGATTCAGTCTTGTAGGTCTCTTCATGACACTCTTGGCCTTTCTTGGTTTCGTTGACAGACGTACACGTCGTAACTAATCATTATAGACAAAAAAACGGCAACTGCCGTTTTTTTGTATGTCTGAGAATCTAAAAAAGTTAAGGCCGAAACCTTAACTTTTTTGTTTTTAACCCAAGAAACGTTTGAGGAATTCCTTAGTACGTTCTTCTTTAGGATTTTCAAAGATTTGTTCTGGGCTACCTTGTTCAGCAATTACCCCTTTATCCATGAAGATGACACGGTCTGAAACATCACGTGCGAACTCCATTTCATGGGTAACGATAATCATGGTCAAACCAGTTTCAGATAGCTCCTGCATAGTCTTGAGTACTTCCCCTACCATTTCTGGGTCAAGGGCTGAAGTTGGCTCGTCAAAGAGGATGGCTTCTGGATCAACAGAGAGGGCACGAGCGATTGCTACACGTTGTTTTTGTCCCCCTGAAAGTTGCTTTGGTTTAGCTTTCCAGTATTGTTCCCCCATACCAACTTTCTCCAAGTTAGCTTTGGCGATGCTTTCAGCTTCTTTACGGTCACGTTTGAGAACAGTTGTTTGAGCTACGATAGCATTTTCCAAGACATTAAGGTTTTCAAAGAGGTTGAAGGATTGGAAAACCATACCGAGTCTTTCACGATAGGTAGTGAGGTCGTAACCTTTTTCAAGGACGTTGTCCCCATGATAGAGGATTTCACCACCTGAAGGTGATTCGAGTAGGTTAATAGAGCGAAGGAAGGTTGATTTCCCTGAACCTGAAGAACCAATAATTGAGATAACCTCACCCTTTTTGACGCTGAGGGAGATATCTTTGAGGACTTCATTTTTTCCGTATGATTTTTTGAGGTTTTTAATTTCTAAAATCGTCTCAGTCATTAGTGAACCCCTCCTTGTGTGTAAGTATCTTGATCCAAACGGCGTTCTACATAACGCAAGATGCGTGTCACTGTGAAGGTAAGGACAAAGTAGATTGCTGCGATAACAAAGAATGTTTGGAAGTATTGATAAGTTTGGCTTGCGACAGTGTTACCTGCGAAGTAAAGTTCCACAACAGAGATAACGTTCAAAACAGAGGTATCCTTGATATTGATAACGAACTCATTACCAGTAGCTGGCAAGATGTTACGGATAACCTGTGGAAGAACAATCTTACGCATGGTTTGACCATGGGTAAATCCAAGAGCAGTTGCAGCTTCAAATTGTCCTTTATCTACAGCGAAGATACCACCACGAACGATTTCACTCATGTAGGCTCCAGTGTTGATAGAAACGATGAAGACAGCTGCTAGGGTACGGTCAATATTGATACCAAAGGCCTGGGCAGTACCGTAGTAGATAACCATAGATTGTACAATCATTGGCGTACCACGGAAAACTTCGATATAGACATTAAGCACCCAACCGAAGAGTTTTTGGAGCAAGGCTACAAATTTATTAGCAGCCTTAGGAGCTGTGCGGTAAACACCAATCATAAGACCGATGAAAGTACCCACAACTGTACCGATAATTGAGATAAGAAGGGTAATTCCTGTACCACGTAAGAATTGTGGCCAGTTCTTAGCGATGATATTGCTCATCTGACTAAAGAAGTTTCCTTTTTTAGCCTCATCAGTCTTATCTGCAGGTTGAATGTCAATGATGTGATCCATCAGTTTAGCACGTTCCTCTTGGCTGATTCCAGCAAGGACCTTATTGACTTGTTCCATTTGCTGGCTGTCTCCTTTGCGAAGGCCGACGGCCAAGGAGACGTCATCGTCTGAAACCTGGAAACCACCATCTTTAAGCGTAATCATCTTATATTTTGAGCTAGCTTCTTCGGCAGTTTTTGCTTCAGGACGCTCTGAAACATAACCATCGCTGATACCAGATGCAAGGGCTTGGCGCATAGCACCGAAGTCTCCCATAGCTGTTTGTTTGCTGACGTCTGGGATTTGGTCAATTAAATTATAGAGATAAACCCCTTGTTGAGCTGTGATTTTAGCATCCTTGAAGTCTTTGAGGCTCTTAGCGTTGGCATAATCACCATCAGAGCTAACAACCATAACAGGCTCACTTCGGTAGTAGCTATCTGAAAAGTCAATTTCTTGACGACGTTCAGCTGTTGGACTCATACCAGCGATAATCATATCGATTTTGCCAGAAGTGAGGGCAGGAATCAAACCTGTCCAAGCTGTTTTGACCACCAAGGGTTTCTTACCTTGGGCTTGAGCAATTTTTTTAGCGATTTGCACGTCATAACCGTTGGCATACTGTTTAGTACCTTCGATTGGAACGGCTCCGTTTGAGTCATCGTCCTGTGTCCAGTTGAAAGGTGCATAGGCAGCCTCCATACCGACACGGAGATACTCGTCTGCTTGAGCGCTTGATACCCCACCAAAAACGAGGAGGAGCGCTGCAAAGCAGGCTACAATAATTTTTTTCATTGAAACAATGTCTCCTATAAAAATGTCATACCTTACTATTTTACAGGAAATTAGGACTAATGACAATAAGCTGGGATTAGAAAAACAATCTCTATATCAAGATTGTCTTCAAATACAAGTTGTAATTTGATATAATGGGAAGGACAATTTGGAGCCCTGATCATTTTTGGTGTGATGGGGCTAGCATTTTAAAACGGAGATAATTATGCAAACGGCACAATTTATTATTGAATTACTAAAAGCAGTCTTTCTTGGGATTGTCGAAGGAATCACAGAGTGGCTACCTATTTCATCTACAGGTCACTTGATTTTGGTTAATGAATTCTTGAATTTGAGACAGAGTAAAGATTTCATTGATATGTTTAATATCGTAATCCAACTTGGTGCTATTCTTGCGGTTATGGTCATCTACTTTAAACGCTTGAATCCCTTCCAACCTGGTAAGACAGCACGTGAAGTGCAGTTGACTTGGCAACTTTGGCTCAAGGTGGTCATTGCCTGTATTCCTTCAGCCTTCTTTGGGCTTCTTTTAGATGACTGGATGGAGGCTCATCTCAGTAATTTCTTTGTAGTAGCTATTATGTTGGTGGTCTACGGGATTGCCTTTATTTGGATTGAGGACCGCAATCGACGTGTAGAGCCTAAGGTAACGGATTTGGCACGTATGTCTTACAAGACAGCTTTCTATATTGGTCTTTTCCAAGTCTTGAGTATCATTCCAGGGACAAGCCGTTCAGGTGCTACTATTCTTGGGGGTATCATCGTTGGTACTAGTCGTAGCGTAGCTGCTGACTTCACTTTCTTCCTTGGTATTCCAACCATGTTTGGTTACAGTGGCCTTAAGGCAGTTAAGTACTTCATTGACGGAAATACTTTGACAGGTGGACAAGCAGCTATTCTCTTGGTAGCTAGTGTGACAGCCTTTGTTGTCAGCTTGTTCGTGATTCGCTTCTTGATGAATTACATTAAGAAACATGATTTTACAGTTTTCGGAAAATACCGTATCGTGCTTGGTATTATTGTGCTTCTCTATGGAGCTGTTAAACTTATTTTTGGATAATTACTTTTAAGTAAACTGAAAAGGACTTCAATTGGAGTCCTTTTTATCTGGTTTTGAAGTCATTTGTGGATAAGTTTTCCAAAGATGAGATAAGCCAGCAACCATAGGACCAGTCCGCAAGTTAAGAAGCTAGCTAGGATTTTCAAGAAGTCCACGACATTATGCAAGGGATACCATCCGGACAAACAGAGGATTGGAAGAATGGTAACACACATGATAGAGAAGTGGAGCAGTGATTGCTGTTTGAGCGATAAACGGTTATCGTCGTAAATGGGAGCAGTTGCTAGTATGATGGCGACAATTAGCCCCGTAAGAAAGGTAGATTTGTTTACTTGATGAGGTTGCCCCGACAAGTAGAGAAAGAGCGTCAATAAACTCGTTATTCCCCCAGCAATGCTAGCTCGTAGCCACCCTTTTTTGTAGGCAGTCATGGTCATCACCTCCACGTATAGTTTCATTTATATTATATCGCTTTCTGGGGGAGATGACAGGTATTAATGGGGAAATACAAGGTTTTGTTAGCATTAAGAAGTTTTTAGAAACCCTATCCTAAATAAGACGCAAACTTGCTCAGAAATTGCTATCTCTTGGCTTTTCTAGTATAATGAAATAACTACTCGTGCGAGGTTTTTTACATATGGAAATGAAACAAATAAGCGAGACAACTCTAAAAATCATGATTACCATGGAAGATCTTGAAGAACATGGTATGGAATTGAAAGATTTCTTGATTCCCCAGGAAAAAACAGAGGAATTTTTCTACACTGTCATGGATGAGTTGGACTTGCCTGATAACTTTAAAAATAGCGGGATGCTGAGCTTCCGTGTCACGCCACGCAAGGACCGTGTGGATGTCTTTGTGACTAAATCAGATCTTAAGGAAGACCTTGATTTCAACGATTTGTCAGATATGGACGACTACTCAGGGCTTTCTCCAGAAGAGTTCCTCAAGGCTCTTGAAGGTAACTTTATGGACAAGGGGGATATCGAAGCACACCATAAGCTCGAAGAACTTGAGAAGACCTTGGAAGAAGTTGATAAGGCTATGACAGAGCCTACCAAGGAAGTGGCTGAAGAAAATATTCGTGAAGACTATACCCACTATGTCTTGGCTTTCTCTGACTTTGATCAAGTAGTGACCTTTACACAAGGCTTGAAGAATGTACCTGTTGAAGGTTCTGAGCTTTATAAACTTGGGAATGTCTACTATATGACAATCCTTCTTTACTTGGCTGATGAGCCTGATTATTACGCGAACAATATGTATGCGCGTTTTCTTGAATATGCGAATGTGGCAGACCGAACACGTGCCTACCTACAAGAGCATGCAACAATTTTGATGGAAGAGGACGCCTTACCGGTACTACAAGCAACGAAATGGAGCTAAGACATGCCTTGGACCATTAACTATATATTCGTTTTGATTGGGACCTTTTTGATTGCCATTGTGGCGACTCCTTTGGTACGCTCTTTGGCCTTACGTGTCGGAGCTGTTGACAATCCCAATGCAAGACGTATCAATAAAAAGCCAATGCCTAGTGCTGGTGGTCTAGCTATTTTGTTGGCCTTTGTACTAGCGACCTTGGTCTTTATGCCTATGATTATTCATAAGGATATCTGGCATGTTTCCTACATCAGGTACATCTTGCCGGTTGTTGTAGGAGGATCTGTCGTAGCTCTGACTGGCTTCATTGATGATATCTTGGAATTAAAGCCTCTACCTAAGATGCTTGGTATTGTCATTGGAGCTGTCATCGTTTGGGCTTTTACAGACTTCCGATTTGATAGCTTTAAGATTCCATTTGGTGGTCCCATGATTCATTTTGGGCCGGTCTTGACCTTGATTTTAACGGTGTTATGGATTGCGGCCATCACCAATGCCATTAATCTGATTGATGGTTTGGATGGCTTAGTTGGAGGAGTTTCTATCATTTCCCTTATGACTATGGGGGTGATTTCTTATTTCTTCCTCTATGACACTGATATTTTCTTGACCATGACTATCTTTGTCTTGGTGGCTGCCATTGTGGGATTTTTCCCTTACAATTATCATCCAGCGATTATCTATCTAGGTGATACAGGGGCGCTCTTTATTGGCTTTATGATTGGTGTCTTGTCATTGCAAGGGTTGAAAAATGCGACAGCGGTGGCTATTTTGTCACCTGTTATTATCCTTGGAGTGCCAATTGTTGACACAGTGGTGGCTATTGTCCGCCGTAAGTTGTCAGGGCGCCCAGCTATGGAAGCTGACAAGATGCATTTGCATCATCGTCTCCTAGCTATGGGCTTTACTCATCGTGGAGCGGTTCTAGTGGTCTATGCCATCGCTATCCTCTTTTCATTGATTGCCCTCTTGTTAAATGTTTCTAGCCGTCTTGGTGGTATTCTCTTGCTCTTGAGTTTACTTCTGGGAATGGAAATTCTGATTGAAGGGCTTGAGATTTGGGGCGTTGGTCGAACACCTCTCTTCAACCTCCTGAAATTTATCGGAAATAGTGATTATCGCCAAGCAACCCTGTTAAAATGGAAGCAAGGGCGAAAAAATTAAACATTTGAAAAGCCAAGTAATGGCTTTTTTGTTATAATGATTCTAATTAAGGAAAATGGAAGTTCTCTTTTTGTTTTCCAGAAAATAGCAAGACTATTTTCAAAAAAATAATGCAAATTAGCGAGCGACTGCTCGCTGTATATATGAAAAAGGAGTATACAATGTCTGTACTTGAAATCAAAAATCTTCATGTTTCTGTTGAAGATAAAGAAATCTTGAAGGGTCTTAATTTGACTCTTAAAACTGGTGAGATTGCTGCTATCATGGGTCCTAACGGAACTGGTAAATCTACCCTTTCAGCTGCTATCATGGGTAATCCAAACTATGAAATCACAGAAGGGGACATCCTTTTTGATGGTGAAAGTATCCTTGACTTGGAAGTTGACGAACGTGCACGTCTAGGTCTTTTCCTTGCTATGCAATACCCAGCTGAAATCCCAGGAATCACAAATGCTGAGTTCATCCGTGCGGCTATGAACGCTGGTAAAGAAGATGACGAAAAGATTTCTGTTCTTGATTTCATCACTAAATTGGATGAAAAGATGGAATTGCTTGGTATGCGTGAAGAAATGGCTGAGCGTTACCTTAACGAAGGTTTCTCAGGTGGTGAGAAAAAACGTAACGAAATTCTTCAATTGCTCATGTTGGAACCTAAGTTTGCTCTTCTCGATGAGATTGACTCAGGTCTTGATATCGATGCCCTTAAAGTGGTTTCAAAAGGGGTTAACGCTATGCGTGGCGAAGGCTTTGGTGCCATGATTATCACTCACTACCAACGTCTCTTGAACTACATCACTCCAGATGTCGTACACGTGATGATGGAAGGTAAAGTGGTTCTTTCAGGTGGTCCTGAATTGGCTGCTCGTCTTGAGCAAGAAGGTTATGCGAAAATCGCTGAAGAGCTCGGTTACGAGTACCACGAAGAAGCGTAAGTCTGTTACTCGAAATAACTAGAAAAGGAGTAACCTATGTCAAAAGAATCTATTATCGCTTTTTCACAAGCAAAAGCAGAGCCACTTTGGTTGCAAGACCTTCGTCAAGCAGCCTTTGATAAGCTTGAAAGCTTGGCTCTTCCAAAAATTGAGCGTGTTAAATTCCACCGTTGGAATCTCGGTGATGGAACGATTACTGAAAATGAACCATCAGCAAATGTACCTGATTTTACAGCGCTTGGAAACAACCCTAAATTGGTCCAAGTAGGAACAAATACTGTACTTGAACAATTGCCAGCTGACTTGATTAGTCAAGGTGTGGTCTTCACAGACCTGACGACTGCTCTTGAGGAAATCCCAGAAGTCGTTGAAGCCTTCTTTGGTAAGGCTGTAGCCTATGATGAGGACAAATTGGCAGCTTATAACTATGCCTATTTCAATAGTGCAGCGGTCCTTTACGTACCAGATAATGTTGAAATTGACTTGCCAGTTGAAAGCTATTTTTACCAAGATGGAACTTCAAATGTTCCATTTAACAAACACGTTTTGATTGTGGCTGGTAAAAACAGTAAATTGACTTACCTTGAGCGCTTTGAAACGCTAGGTGAAGCGACTGAAAAAGCTAGTGCCAACATTTCAGTTGAAGTCATTGCTCAAGATGGTGCACAAGTTAAGTTTGCTGCTATTGACCGTTTGGGCGAAAACGTTACAACTTATATTAGTCGTCGTGGTCGTATCGGTCGTGATGCCAGCATTGACTGGGCTCTTGGTATCATGAACGAGGGCAATGTTATTGCTGACTTTGATAGTGACTTGATTGGTAATGGAAGTCATGCCAACCTTAAAGTTATTGGTCTTTCATCAGGGCGTCAGGTTCAAGGAATTGATACTCGTGTAACTAACTATGGTAACAACTCTGTGGGACATATCCTACAACATGGTGTTATTTTGGAACGTGGTACCTTGACTTTCAATGGTATTGGTCACATTGTCAAAGGTGCTAAGGGTGCTGATGCACAACAAGAAAGCCGTGTTCTAATGCTTTCTGACAAGGCACGTTCAGATGCGAACCCAATCCTCTTGATTGACGAAAACGAAGTTACGGCAGGGCATGCTGCTTCAATCGGTCAGGTGGATCCAGAGGATATGTATTACCTCATGAGTCGTGGACTTGATCAAGACACTGCAGAACGTTTGGTTATTCGCGGTTTCTTGGGAGCGGTTATTACCGAAATTCCAGTTAAAGAAGTACGCGATGAAATGATTTCTGTAACTGATACAAAACTAAACAAACGTTAGGAACTATCGACGCAGATAGTCTAACCTATAATATATCTAGATAGGGAGATAAGATGTCAGCTTTAGATGCCTATAAGATTCGACAAGATTTTGCCATTTTAGATCAGGTAGTTAATGATGAACCTTTGGTATACTTGGATAATGCAGCAACGACCCAGAAGCCTCAAGTCGTTTTGGACGCTCTCATGGCTTACTATCATGAGGACAATGCCAATGTTCACCGTGGTGTACATACCTTGGCTGAGCGTGCAACAGCTACTTACGAAGCTAGTCGTGAAAAGCTTCGTCAATTTATCAATGCTAAATCAACCAAAGAGGTCCTTTTTACCCGTGGAACGACGACAGGTCTTAACTGGATTGGTCGTTTTGCAGAGCAGGTTCTTGAGCCAGGAGATGAGGTGATTATTTCAATTATGGAACACCACTCGAATATCATTCCTTGGCAGGAAGCTTGTAAGAAGACGGGGGCTAAACTTGTTTACGCCTACTTGAAAGATGGCCAATTGGATATGGAAGATTTGGCCAACAAGATTACTGAAAAGACAAAATTTGTCAGTCTAGCTCAGGTTTCTAACGTTTTAGGTTGCATCAATCCTGTCAAAGAAATTGCCAAGCTCGCCCACCAAGTTGGTGCCTATATGGTGGTGGACGGTGCCCAATCGGCGCCTCACATGGCTACTGATGTTCAGGATTTGGATTGTGATTTCTTCACCCTTTCTGGACATAAGATGTTAGGTCCAACAGGGATTGGGGTTCTTTACGGCAAGGAAGAGATTCTTAACCAGATGAATCCTATTGAATTTGGTGGTGAAATGATTGATTTCGTTTATGAACAGGAAGCCACTTGGAAGGAATTGCCCTGGAAATTTGAGGCTGGTACACCTAACATTGCGGGGGCTATTGCTCTTGGTGCTGCTGTGGACTACCTCTCTGCTTTAGGTATGGAAAATGTTCATGCTTACGAGCAGGAGTTAGTAGACTATGTTTTGCCTAAACTTCATGAGATTGAGGGATTGACAGTCTACGGTCCAGATAATCCTAGCCAGCACGCAGGTGTTATTGCCTTTAACATTGATGGGCTTCATCCTCATGATGTGGCGACTGCCCTTGACTATGAAGGAGTAGCAGTGCGTGCAGGTCACCACTGTGCTCAGCCTTTAATCAATCATATAGGTATCTCATCAGCTGCCCGAGCAAGCTTCTATATTTACAATACTAAAGAGGATTGTGACAAGCTTGTAGAGGCAATTCTTGCGACGAAGGAGTTTTTCAATGGCACTCTCTAGACTAGATAGTTTATATATGGCTGTTGTGGCCGATCACTCTAAGAGCCCTCACCATCATGGTGTTCTACCTGATGTGGAGCAACTTCAACTGAATAATCCGACTTGTGGAGATGTTATCAATCTGTCAGTAAAATTTGATGGTGACGTGATTGAAGACATTGCCTTTGCTGGAGATGGTTGTACCATTTCTACAGCGTCATCAAGTATGATGACGGATGCGGTTATTGGTAAAACTAAGGCAGAGGCTTTGGAACTAGCGGAGATTTTCTCTCTTATGATTCAAGGAAATCATGAAGATGAAGATAAGCTAGGTGAGGCTAAGCTCTTGGCGGGGGTTTCTAAATTTCCACAACGTATCAAATGTGCAACACTCTCTTGGAATGCCCTTAAAAAAGCTATAGAGAGAAGTGAGCTTTAGGAAGTCAAGGAGCAGTCAGTCTCCTTGCCCAAGCAAAAAGGAAAACGAATCAAACCTTTAATAAAGGAAAATACTATGACTGAAACAAATGAAAAAGTAGAACCAAAACCCATTGATTTGGGAGAATATAAATACGGTTTCCATGACGATGTGACACCAGTCTTTTCAACCGGAAAAGGAATCAGTGAAGACGTTGTCCGTGCCATGTCTGCTGAAAAGGGGGAACCTGAGTGGATGCTTGAATTCCGCTTAAAATCATTGGAAACCTTTAACAAAATGGCTATGCAAGAGTGGGGACCAGACCTTTCTGGTATTAACTTTGATGACCTGACTTATTTCCAAAAGGCATCAGACAAACCTGCTCGTGACTGGGAAGATGTTCCTGAGAAAATTAAGGAAACTTTTGAACGTATTGGTATCCCAGAAGCAGAGCGTGCTTATCTTGCTGGAGCCTCAGCTCAGTATGAATCAGAAGTGGTTTACCACAATATGAAAGAAGAGTACGACAAGTTGGGGATTATCTTTACAGATACGGATTCAGCTCTTAAAGAGCATCCAGAACTCTTCAAGAAGTACTTCTCAAAACTAGTTCCGCCAACAGATAATAAATTTGCAGCCCTTAACTCAGCCTTCTGGTCAGGTGGTACCTTTATCTATGTACCTAAAGGCGTTAAGGTGGATATTCCGCTTCAAACCTACTTCCGTATCAATAACGAAGCAACTGCTCAGTTTGAACGTACTCTTATCATCGTTGATGAAGGTGCCAGCGTTCACTATGTTGAAGGATGTACAGCGCCAACTTACACAACTGCCAGCCTTCATGCGGCTATCGTTGAAATCTTTGCACTTGATGGTGCCTACATGCGCTACTCAACTATCCAAAACTGGTCAGATAGCGTCTACAACTTGGTAACTAAACGTGCTACGGCTAAGAAAAATGCGACTGTTGAGTGGATTGATGGTAACCTTGGAGCGGAAGTAACTATGAAGTATCCATCTGTTTACCTTGATGGAGAAGGTGCGCGTGGTACCATGCTTTCAATCGCCTTCGCCAATGCGGGTCAACACCAAGATACAGGGGCTAAGATGATTCACAATGCACCGCATACATCATCATCTATTGTCTCTAAATCAATCGCCCGTAATGGTGGTAAGGTTGACTACCGTGGACAAGTCACTTTCAACAAGGATTCTAAGAAATCGGTATCTCACATCGAATGTGACACCATTTTGATGGATGATTTGTCTAAATCAGATACTATCCCATTCAACGAAATCCATAACTCACAAGTTGCGCTTGAACACGAAGCTAAGGTTTCTAAGATTTCTGAAGAGCAACTCTACTACCTCATGAGCCGTGGACTTTCAGAACAAGAAGCAACAGAGATGATTGTCATGGGATTTGTGGAACCATTTACCAAAGAACTTCCAATGGAATATGCTGTTGAGCTTAACCGCTTGATTAGTTATGAAATGGAAGGATCAGTTGGGTAAAAGCTCTGATAATCTAAAGGGACCAGACGGTCCTTTTTGTTTTGCTTGAAAAATCAAGAAATGAGCTCTAGCTTAATGTTAGGAAGGGAGTAATTGTAATGATCAGAAAGCGTTTACAGCTGCTATTTAAAAAGATATAATAGATTTGAATAGCAAGTAATGGAGGGGGCTAATATGGGAGTATATAACAGTGACTGGCTACTCAATCAGATTCGTGGGACAGCTAATGTTGTCAGTAAGGCTTTTAAATTTGAGACTCTAGATATTGATTTAGGTCAGGTGGAGGACGAGCGAGGTCGCACTATTGATGGAAATGACTACATTGATGACTTGTTAATCCATGAACAGTATGATCAGGCAACTACCTTCATTCATAGTCAACTCAAGCGTTTGACGACTAATGACTATAATCTCCTTGTCAGTGTCTATATGGAGTATTTGGAGAATTTGCCACCTGTAATAAGGCAGAAACACCATTTTGACGATAGGAAAATAGCAAGTTTGAGGGAAAAACTGTCCGAATTTTCATGGTAGTTTGACAGAGAGTGTGGAAGAGAAACGCCGAGCGTTTACGATTTTTCCACCCTCTTTTTTGTGTTATAATAGAGTCACTATGGATAAATTAATAAAAACAATTTCAGAATCAGGTTCTTTCCGTGCTTACGTTCTTGATAGCACTGAAACAGTTAGAACCGCACAAGAAAAACACAATACATTATCATCATCAACAGTTGCTTTGGGGCGTACCCTTATTGCCAATCAAATCTTGGCTGCTAACCAAAAAGGTGAGAGCAAAATTACGGTTAAAGTTATCGGGAACAGCTCTTTTGGGCATATCATCTCTGTAGCTGATACCAAAGGACATGTTAAGGGCTACATCCAAAATCCAGGTGTGGACATCAAGAAAACAGCAACTGGTGAAGTCTTGGTGGGTCCTTTCATGGGACAAGGGCAGTTTGTTTCTATCATCGATTATGGAACTGGTAATCCCTACACGTCATCAACACCACTTATTTCTGGTGAAATCGGTGAAGACTTTGCCTACTATTTGACAGAATCTGAGCAAACGCCATCTGCTGTAGGTCTTAATGTACTTCTTGACGAAGAGGACAAGGTCAAGGTTGCTGGTGGCTTCATGCTTCAGGTCTTGCCAGGTGCTAGCGAGGAAGAAATCGCTCGTTACGAAAAACGCATCCAAGAGATGCCAGCAATTTCAACGCTTTTGGAGTCTGATGACCATATCGAAGCTCTCTTGAATGCCATTTATGGGGATGAACCTTTCAAACGTTTGTCTGAAGAGGAGCTTAGTTTTGAGTGTGATTGCTCACGTGAACGTTTTGAAAATGCCCTCTTGACACTTGGTAAGGATGAACTTCAAGCCATGAAAGACGAGGACCATGGGGCTGAAATTGTCTGCCAATTCTGTCAAAACAAGTATGAATTTTCAGAAGCTGACTTGGAGGAACTCATCAATGACTAAACTTAATTCGTCCTTCATGATTGGAAACGTAGAGATTCCTCATCGTACAGTATTAGCTCCTATGGCAGGTGTGACCAACTCGGCCTTCCGTACTATTGCCAAGGAATTTGGTGCTGGTCTTGTGGTTATGGAGATGATTTCTGAAAAAGGGCTCCTCTACAATAATGAGAAGACCCTCCACATGCTTCATATTGATGAAAATGAGCATCCAATGTCTATCCAGCTTTTCGGTGGTGATGCTGAGGGCTTGAAGCGTGCGGCTGACTTTATCCAGACCAATACCAAGGCTGATATCGTTGATATCAACATGGGTTGTCCGGTCAATAAGGTAGTCAAAAATGAAGCTGGTGCCAAGTGGCTCAAGGATCCAGACAAGATTTACCACATCGTCAAGGAAGTAACGTCGGTACTTGATATTCCTTTGACTGTTAAGATGCGTACGGGTTGGTCAAATAGTGATTTGGCTGTGGAAAACGCTCTTGCAGCTGAGTCTGCAGGTGTTTCTGCCCTTGCTATGCACGGCCGTACTCGTGAGCAGATGTACACAGGCCACTGTGATCACGAGACTTTAGCCCGTGTTGCTAAGGCTATCACCAAGATTCCATTTATCGGAAATGGTGATGTTCGAAGCGTTCAAGATGCTAAACTCATGATTGAAGAACTTGGTGTAGATGCTGTTATGGTGGGTCGTGCAGCTATGAACAATCCTTACATTTTCACGCAAATCAACCACTTCTTCGAAACAGGAGAGGAGTTGCCAGAGCTTCCATTTGATAAGAAATTGGACATCGCTGAAGACCACCTCAAACGTTTGGTAGACCTTAAAGGTGAAAAGATTGCTGTCCGTGAATTCCGTGGTCTTGCACCACACTATCTTCGTGGAACAGCGGGAGCAGCTAAGGTTCGTGGCGAAGTCTCACGTGCCGAGTCTGTGGCTCAGGTCGAAGAAATCTTTGCAACTTTGCGATAAATCTATATCTGATGAAAACTTAACCAGCTTGGTTAGGTTTTTATTTTACCTTTATTCTTCCTTGATAGTGATGATAGCCCATCACCAATCTTTTTCTTGGTCCTCCCTTGCAAAACCTTGGTATTTTCGATATAATTAACTGGTTAAGTAAATGGAGAAAGCAATGCTAGAACTAGAAGAACAAGTAAATCAATTGATTAATCAGATTTTGCTCAAGGCTGAAAATCAGCATGAGCTCCTCATTGGTCAGTGCCGTAGTCAGGTTAAGTTGACCAATACTCAGGAGCATATTCTCATGCTTTTGTCTGAGGGACGAAAGACCAATTCTGAGTTGGCTAAGACCCTCAATGTTAGCCAGGCTGCTGTTACCAAGGCAGTTAAAACCTTGGTCAAAGAGGGCATGTTGGAGGCTAAGAAAGATAAGGATGATGGGCGCGTGACCTACTTTGTCTTGACACAAGAAGCTCAACCCATAGCCCAAGAGCATGAGGAACACCACCAAGAGACCTTGGGGGTCTATCGGTCTGTATTGGATCAGTTCGATAATCAAGAGCGTCAGGTGATTGGACGTTTCTTGACAAAATTAGCAGAAAAAATCGAGGATTAAGATGCGCTATATTACAGTTGAAGGACTGAGCTTCCAGTATGATTCGGAGCCTGTTCTGGACAATATTCACTATCATTTGGATTCTGGGGAGTTTGTGACCCTAACTGGGGAAA
>NZ_KV809580.1:41516-56182 GCF_001812625.1 Streptococcus sp. HMSC064H09 | reverse complement strand
AAATGGAGCTGCCAAGTCAACGCTTATTAAGGCTACCCTAGGAATTCTCAAGCCTAAGAAGGGAACTGTAACCATCTCTGAAACCAATAAAGATGGTAAAAAGCTTCGCATGGCCTATCTTCCACAGCAGATTGCCAGCTTTAATGCAGGTTTTCCAAGCACGGTCTACGAGTTTGTTAAGTCTGGCCGTTATCCTCGCCAGGGCTGGTTCCGTCGTTTGACTAAGCACGACTTGGAGCATGTTCAACGTGCCCTTGAGTCTGTAGGAATGTGGGAAAATCGTCACAAGCAAATTGGTCATCTCTCAGGTGGGCAAAAGCAACGTGCCGTTATTGCTCGTATTTTTGCCTCGGATCCAGATATCTTTGTCTTGGATGAGCCAACGACGGGTATGGATGCAGGAACAGCCAATACTTTCTATGAACTCATGCACCACTCGGCTCACAAGCATGGCAAGTCTGTCTTGATGATTACCCACGATCCAGAGGAAGTCAAGGAGTACACAGACCGTAATATTCATCTAGTTCGTAACCAGAAATTGCCTTGGCGTTGTTTCAATGTCCATGAAAAGGATGGAGAGGAGCACAAACATGATTAGTGAATTATTAGCCTATGATTTTATGCAACGTGCTATTCTCGCCGTGATTGCTATCAGTATCTTTTCGCCAATTTTGGGGCTTTTCTTAATTCTTCGTCGTCAGAGTCTGATGAGCGATACCTTGAGTCACGTGTCCCTAGCTGGGGTGGCTGTTGGGATTTTCTTGGGACAATCAACCACTTGGATGACCCTTGTGGTTGTGGTTATTGCCGCTTTGGTTTTGGAATATCTCAGGGTCAGTTACAAGCATTATATGGAGATTTCAACGGCTATCCTCATGTCAATGGGATTGGCAGTGGCTCTTATTCTTAGTAACAAGGCAGGTAGCAGTAGCATGAGTCTAGATAGCTATCTTTTCGGTTCTATTATCACGATTAGCTCAGAGCAGGTGCGTGCCCTCTTTGTCATTGCGGCTATTGTACTGGTCTTGACTCTACTCTTTATTCGTCCTATGTATCTTTTGACCTTTGACGAGGATACCGCTCATGTGGATGGCTTGCCAGTTCGTCTTATGTCCCTCCTCTTCAATATTGTGACTGGGATAGCGATTGCCCTAATGATTCCAGCAGCAGGATCACTTTTGGTTTCTACCATCATGATTCTTCCGGCAGCGATAGGTATGAAAATAGGTCAAACCTTCAAGTCTGTCATTTTCTGGGCTATTGGTATTGGTTTGATTGGTATGCTCTCTGGTATCTTTATTTCCTATTATTGGGAAACACCAGCCAGTGCAACTATCACCCTTATCTTCATCGCCTTCTTTGGTCTGGTATCCATCTTTGAACCTCTCTTAAAAGCAGAATAAATAATAGAAGAAAAGGGCTTGAGAAATCAAGCTCTTTTTGTGATATACTAAAGTGGTTTTTGAGACTCGGTTAAAAAATATTGGTGGCTTTGGAGTCTGAAAAAATCAGTCAAATTTTTCTATTGTCCACCATAAATCGCATCAGTAACAAAAAGGAGAAAACATGGAAATCTTTTTAACGAGTATATCGGGCATTCTAGTCATCTTGGGTATGATTTTAGTGGGATTCGTTATGGGTGAAAAAGGCTGGTTTGATGACAAGTCACGTGGTCTGATTGCAAAGTTAGTTACTCAAATTGCCCTGCCTTGTTACATGCTCTACACCATCACACAACGCTTTACAGCAGCAGATTTACTTAAAATGTTGCCAGATTTGCGTTTTCCTGCACTTTCCATGGTGATTTTACTTGGGATTGCGACAGCGGTGGCTAGCATTTTTGCAGTGAAAAAGGAGCGTCGTGGCCTCTTTATTTCCATGTTTTTTAATTCGAATACTATTTTTGTGGGGCTCCCTATTAATCAAGCCCTTTTCGGCGATGCTAGCATTCCCTACGTTCTTATCTATTATATGTGTAATACGACATTTTTCTGGACCTTGGGAACTTACCTTATTCAGCGAGATGGGGAGGGAGAGGCAGAATTTGATTTAAAAACAAGTCTGAAAAAGATCTTCTCACCCCCTCTAATGGGCTTTATGCTGGGGCTTGTTATCGTTATTCTTCATATTAAATTACCGGTCTTTCTGGCCAGTGACTTGCAGTATTTAGGTAGCTTGACAACTCCTTTATCTATGATTTTCATCGGTTTGTCGGTATCCAATGCAGGTGTGAAACAACTCATTCTAAAAAAAGATCAACTATTGATTCTTTTAGGGCGCTTTGTAGTTGCTCCTCTCTTGATGGCTGCCATTGTTTACTGGGCACCTCTCCCAACTTTGATGAAACAAGTTTTTATCATCCAGTCTGCCATGCCTGTCATGACCAATGCTCCTGTTGTTGCTAAACTCTATGGAGCTGATAGTGATTACGCTGCTGTTATGGTTACTGAGACCACCCTTGCAACCATGGTTGTTATCCCAATTTTGATGGTTCTGATGGCTTGAAAATAATCAAGTAACCCCTGTTTTTCTGGTTTTTTTTAAATTTGTAAAAAAATTCAAAAAAAGTTTACGAAAACGCTTTACAAATCCTAAAAAGATGCTATAATAATTACATAAGTTATGCAAGCGTTTGCATCAAACGTAGGAGGAAATGAAATGAATAAGCTAAAAGAAAAATTTGGCTTTGAGTTCTGGCAAAAATTCGGTAAAGCCCTCATGGTTGTTATCGCGGTTATGCCAGCAGCAGGTCTCATGATCTCACTCGGTAAAACAGTTGCCATGATTAATCCAAACATGGCACCGCTCGTTATTACTGGTGGATTTCTTGAGCAGATTGGTTGGGGGGTTATCGGTAACCTTCACATCTTGTTCGCCCTTGCCATTGGTGGTAGCTGGGCTAAGGAACGTGCAGGCGGTGCCTTTGCGGCAGGTCTTGCCTTTATCTTGATTAACCGTTTGACTGGTTCAATCTTTGGTGTTACTTCAGATATTCTTGCTGATAAGGCTGCTACAGTCCACACCATTTTTGGTCAATCAATCAAGGTATCTGATTACTTCATCAGTGTTTTGGAAGCTCCAGCCCTCAACATGGGTGTGTTCGTAGGTATCATCTCTGGTTTCATCGGAGCTACTGCCTTCAACAAATACTATAACTTCCGTAAATTGCCAGAAGCTTTGTCATTCTTCAATGGTAAACGCTTCGTACCATTCGTAGTTATTCTTCGTTCAGCTATCGCAGCTATCGTCCTTGCTATCGTATGGCCAGTTATCCAATCAGGAATCAACGGCTTCGGTATGTGGATTGCCAACTCAAAAGAAACTGCTCCAATCTTGGCACCGTTCTTGTTCGGTACTTTGGAACGTCTTCTCTTGCCATTTGGTCTCCACCACATGTTGACTATCCCAATTAACTACACTCAATTGGGTGGTACTTACCACGTATTGACTGGTGCCGCTAAAGGTACTGAAGTATTGGGTCAAGACCCACTCTGGCTTGCTTGGGTTACTGACCTTGCAAACCTTAAAGGTGCACACCCAGAACAATACAAACACCTTCTTGAATCTGTTACACCAGCCCGCTTTAAAGTTGGTCAAATGATCGGTTCATTCGGTATCTTGATGGGTATCGTCGTAGCCATCTACCGTAACGTCGATGATGATAAAAAACATCAATACAAAGGGATGTTGACTGCAACTGCACTTGCAACATTCTTGACAGGGGTAACAGAGCCAATCGAGTACATGTTCATGTTCGTGGCTACTCCACTTTACATCGTTTATGCTTTGGTACAAGGATGTGCCTTTGCCATGGCTGATATCGTTAACCTTCGTGTTCACTCATTCGGTTCTATCGAGTTCTTGACACGTACACCACTTGCTATTAACGCTGGTTTGGCGATGGATATCGTTAACTTCATTTGGGTAACTGTACTCTTTGGTGTTATCATGTTCTTCATCGCGAACTTCATGATTAAGAAATTTGACTACGCTACACCAGGACGTAACGGTAACTATGAGCAAGGTGATGATGCTCCATCAGAATCTGCTGGATCAGCAAGTGCTGGAACAAGCTCAGCAAGCTCACAAGTTATCAACATCATCAACCTTCTTGGTGGACGTGCTAACATCGTCGACGTTGACGCATGTATGACTCGTCTCCGTGTTACTGTTAAAGATGCTGATAAAGTCGGAACTGAAGAACAATGGAAAGCTGAAGGAGCTATGGGTCTTGTCATGAAAGGACAAGGGGTTCAAGCTATCTATGGTCCTAAAGCAGACGTATTGAAATCTGATATTCAAGACGTTCTTGATTCAGGTGAAGTTATTCCTGAAACACTTCCAAGTCAAATGACTGCTGTTCAAAAAGCAGAAGCTACCTTCAAAGGTGTGACTGACGAAGTACATTCAGTTGCTGATGGTCAAGTTATCAACATCGAAGATGTTAAAGACCCAGTATTCTCACAAAAAATGATGGGTGACGGTTTCGCTGTAGAACCAGAAAACGGTAAAATCGTTTCACCAGTAGCTGGTAAAGTGACAAGCATCTTCCCAACTAAACACGCTCTTGGTTTGGTAACAGACAATGGTCTTGAAGTTTTGGTTCACATCGGACTTGACACTGTTAGTCTTGAAGGTAAACCATTCGACGTTAAAGTTACTGAAGGTCAAACAGTTGCTGCAGGTGATCTCTTGGTTGAAGCGAACCTTGATGCTATCCGTGAAGCAGGTCGTGAAACATCTACAGTTGTTGTCTTTACAAATGTAGATGCAATCAAATCAGTTAAAGTAGAACATACAGGTAAATTGGCTGCTAACGCTCCAGTTGCAAAAGTAGAACTTTAATTTGCTAAACGATAAACAAGCAGACAGCCCTTGGGCTGTTTTGTTTGTAAATGACCCTATGTCATTTCTAGATGCAAGTCAGAAGAGGGATAAACTTATGAAATTTCTAACTTTAAATACCCACAGTTGGATGGAAGAAGATGCAGAAGGGAAATTCCAAACCTTAAAGGAACAGATTCTTAAAGCTCAGTATGATATTATTTGCTTCCAAGAAGTTAACCAAGAAATAGAGACTTCTGTTGTAGACACGGATGATTACTATCATGCACTTCCATCAGCAACACCAATCCACCAAGATCACTTTGTCCGTCTTCTTGTGGAAAAGTTGGCTGAAGAAGGTCTTCAATACCATTGGACTTGGGCTTATAATCACATTGGTTATGATCACCTTAATGAAGGGGTTGCCGTCTTGTCACGTCAACCATTGACAGCTAGCGAAATCTTGGTTTCAGATGTTGATGATCCAACTGACTACCATACACGCCGTGTAGCAGTTGCTGAAACCACTGTAGATGGCCGAGAAGTGGCTGTTGCTAGTGTTCACCTTTCATGGTGGGACAAAGGTTTCCAAGAAGAGTGGGTACGTATTGAGGAACGTTTCAAAGCTATTGGAAAACCACTCATCCTAGCAGGTGACTTTAACAACCCAGCAGGTCGCGAAGGTTATCAAGCCATTTTGGCTAGCCCACTCAATCTTCAAGATAGTTTTGAAGTAGCTAAAGAAACAACTGGTAGCTATACAGTTGGACCTGGTATCGATGGCTGGAAGGGCAATGAAGAGCCTTTACGTATCGATTATGTCTTTGCAAGCCAAGAGTGGACAGTAAATCGCCTTAGTGTCATTTTTGATGGAAACAATCAACCTCTAGTAAGTGATCACTATGGCCTTGAAGCAGACCTTGCATTTAGATAGTAACTGTAGCCTATCTTGACCTAATAAGGGTAAAAAGTATTGTCAAAAGATAAATAAAAGAGTAGAATAAAGGGTAGAATTGATTTTTTTAAAGGAGAAACTAATGGCTCATATTACATTTGATTATTCAAAAGTATTAGACAAATTTGTTGCACCACATGAAGTGGAATACATGCAAGCACAAGTTACAGCAGCAGATAATGCTCTACGAAACGGAACAGGTCCCGGAGCAGAAATGACAGGCTGGTTGAATCTGCCTGAAGAATATGATAAAGATGAATTTGCTCGTATTCAAAAGGCGGCTGCTAAAATCCAATCTGATAGTGAAGTGTTAATCGTCATCGGTATTGGAGGATCTTATTTAGGGGCACGTGCAGCGATTGATTTCTTGAATAATTCTTTTGTAAATCTACAAAGCAAGGAAGAACGTAAGGCACCTCAAATCCTCTATGCTGGAAACTCTATCTCATCAAGCTATTTGGCTGATTTGGTAGACTATGTATCAGACAAAGATTTCTCTGTCAACGTTATTTCTAAGTCAGGAACAACTACAGAGCCTGCTATTGCTTTCCGTGTCTTCAAAGAACTCTTGGTTAAGAAGTATGGTCAGGAAGAAGCAAATAAACGGATTTATGCAACTACAGACCGCGCTAAAGGTGCAGTTAAGGTTGAAGCAGATGCTAATGGCTGGGATACTTTTGTAGTGCCTGATAGTGTTGGTGGTCGTTTTACAGTATTGACAGCAGTGGGACTCTTGCCAATCGCAGCTGCAGGGGCTGATATCAGCAAGTTGATGGAAGGAGCAAATGCTGCTCGCAAGGCTTATGCTTCTGATAAGTTGGCTGAAAATGAAGCATATCAATATGCAGTTGTACGCAATATCTTGTACCGTAAAGGTTATCTGACAGAAGTTCTAGCTAACTACGAACCATCATTGCAATACTTCTCAGAATGGTGGAAGCAATTGGCTGGTGAGTCAGAAGGTAAAGACCAAAAAGGTATTTACCCAACTTCAGCGAACTTCTCAACAGACCTGCACTCTTTGGGGCAATTTATTCAAGAAGGAACTCGTATCCTCTTTGAAACAGTTATTCGTGTAGATAAGCCTCGCAAAAATGTGTTGATTCCTGAATTAGCAGAAGACTTGGATGGCCTTGGCTATCTGCAAGGAAAAGATGTTGACTTTGTCAATAAGAAAGCAACAGATGGAGTGCTGTTAGCTCATACAGACGGCGGAGTGCCAAATATGTTTGTGACCCTGCCTGAGCAAGATGAGTTCACTTTGGGCTATACTATTTACTTCTTTGAGTTAGCTATTGCTCTTTCTGGCTACCTGAATGGTATCAATCCATTTGACCAACCAGGTGTGGAAGCATACAAGAAGAATATGTTTGCCTTGCTTGGTAAACCAGGCTTTGAAGAGCTTGGTGCTGAGTTGAATGCACGTCTTTGATTCTCATATGCTTTGAGTTCATTTAGAATATAAAAAGATCCACAAGTTCATTTCTAGTGGATTTTTTAGTACAAGCCTCTTAATTAGTTTATTAATTTTTTGAACAGTGTAAAAAAGAGTGTCTTAATTCTTTTATGAAAGCGCTGTATAATTGCCTTGTAAATAAAATTTGAGAGGTATCAAAATGAATGATTGGTTAGACATTAAAGGCAAAACAGTTCTTGTGACGGGTGCGTCATCTGGGATTGGTAAGGCAATAGTCGAAGAATTGTTGGAATTAGGAGTCAATGTAGCGAATTTTGATCTTAGCGACAACGATTTGCGTCACCCGAATCTATTATTTGTAAAAGTTGATGTAACTTCTCGCTCTGAAGTAGAAGCAGGAGTCGCTAAAATAGTTGAAAGATTTGGCAATATTGATGCGGTAGTCAATAATGCGGGGATTAATGTACCTAGATTATTAATCGATGCAGAAAATCCTAAAGGTCCTTACGAGTTGGACGATGAGACGTTCGAAAAAATAACAATGATTAATCAAAAAGGTTTGTATTTGGTTAGTCAGGCAGTAGGACGTATTTTAGTGAAAAATGGAAAAGGTGTAATTGTGAACATGGCTTCAGAAGCAGGCTTGGAAGGTTCTGAAGGACAAAGTGCCTATGCTGCAACAAAAGCAGCAGTCTATAGTTACACTCGTTCATGGGCGAAAGAGCTTGGTAAGCATGGTGTACGTGTGGTTGGAATTGCTCCAGGAATTATGGAAGCTACGGGACTTCGAACTCTTTCTTATGAGGAAGCTCTTGCTTATACCCGTGGAAAGACGGTAGAAGATATTCGAGCTGGTTATGCTTCAACCTCAACGACTCCATTGGGACGGAGTGGGAAACTACGTGAAGTAGCTGATCTTGTAGCGTTCTATATTTCAGACCGTTCTAGCTATATAACAGGTGTCACTACAAATATTGCCGGAGGTAAAACTCGCGGATAAAACAATGAAGGTGGGGAAGAGAGTTGACCTTAGTAAATCGATGGTATAATATTTTAGACAAAATGGTTTCGCAGCCAACTTATTCCTTGGTAGATATGCGCTCAGAACTGGATATTAGTTTGCAAACCTTGCAAAAGAGTATCCAACAATTAAATGATGTTTTGGCTCCTAATATCCAGATTATCTCACAAGATGATCTGTTAATGTTGGAAGTGTATGACTATACAGAGTTGGAAAGGATTTTATCTGGTAGTTTAAAACAGGAGAGTGACTTCAATTCTTCCAGTAAAAGAATTGCCTATTTGCTAAAACGTTTAATTGAGTCAACCTCCCCTCTTCTTATTGACGACTTGGCTGAGGAAGTAGGTGTTAGTAGAAGTACCCTTAATAAGGATTTAAAACAAGTAAAATCTTTGGCAGAGAGTTACTCTATTACTATTTCAGGAAAGCCCAACCGTGGGCTGGAGGTCTTGGGGAGCGAGCTGAATTTGCGCTTGCTCTATATTCACCAAGTGGCTCCTTACTTTGAAGAAAGGACACTCACTGAGGCAACCTCTTCTTTTCTGGAGACGCTAGTCCAGGACTATAAAATCCCTAAAGAAACACAGGAACTCCTTCGAAAGACCATTTCAATTATGGTGGAACGTATTCATACATCTAAGGTGTTGAATTGTCCTATTCCTTATTATAAGAATGATTTAACAGAGACACCTTTGGCTGAGAAATTAATCTATCATATTGAGATGACTTATAAGATTTCCCTCAGTCAGTTTGAAATAGACTTTTTGTGTTTTCCGTTTAATGTCCGTTTTATTGACACTTTAAGCAAGCCGTCTTATCAATCTGAACAGGTTGCAAACATTTTTCAAGGGATTGTCAAGAAAGTCAAAGAAACAATGTTGGTTCACTTTGATGATGAAGAATTATTTGAAGAAATAAAGTCTCATCTAGGCGCTTTAATCAATCGACTGATTTTCCATGTGCAAGCTAATGATATATTTCATGGCGAGGTTCAAACTCAATATCCTTTTGCTTTTGAAATGGCGAAAATTGCTGGAGAAGAACTATCTGCAATTTTGGGTTCAGAATTGGAATTATCTGAAATCGGATATCTGGCTTTGTATTTTGAAATGATTTTAAGAAAGCAAAATTCTGCTGTTAAGGGTTCTCGCAAGCAGATAGCTGTAGTTTGCACAACAGGAAGAGGAACCGCTGCGATGATTATTCAGCAACTCAGACGAGTCCTTGGAAATGATGTAGACATTACTCAGTATTCTGAAGAGGATTTTAATGTGGAATTGAATCAGGACTATTTCGCGATTTTTACGACAGTTCCTCTAAAATATAAAGATTCTAAATCTCCAGTCATTCAAGTTAATCATCTTTTTGATGATCAATGGCTGCAGGAAGAATGGCAGAAAGCCAATGCTTTTCATCAAAAAAATCTAGAAACAGTTAGCTTACGCTTTCTTCGATTAAGCCCCCAAAAAACCTATCAGCAATACTTGCTAAATATGGTTGCAGAGTTAGGGAAACTTCAGATGATTGATAAAGGTTTTATAGAACGGATAATTGATAGGGAGAAAAAGCAATCAACCATTTTTGGTGGAGGAATTGCCTTCCCCCATACAATTAACCAGGGTTATGCAAAGACTATTTTAATGTTTGGAAAACTAGAAGAGCCTTATCAAAAAGGAGATGAATGGATTGAATTTATCTTTCTAGTCGCCATTCCCTCAGAAATTGAAACAAAAATGGAAAGTGAATTACTGGAATTGTATGATGATATTTTTAGAATTGCAGGAGAGCCTTCTCTGAAAGAGGCATTGAGATCGGTAGAAACAGAGACAGAGTTTCTATCATTTTCTAAGAGCAAAGGAGTATTTTAATGAATTCGCTAATAATTTTCGCCGTATTTGTAATGGCAGCTTATATATTTCAAATGTTCCTCGGCTGGCAGCAACTCAAAGACTTCAATAAGACCTATACGATGCTCCGAAAACTGGGTCGCGTAGCGATTGGCAGGAAGTCCGGAAGAATCAAATCCGGTACGATTGTCATGTTCGCGGTTGATGAAAACGGTCGGGTTCTTAAAGCTAGCAAAATGCAAGGAGTCACAATCTTAGCGCGTTTTCAAAATATGGACGATTATGTTGGAGAAGACATCCATTATTTTGACAAGTATAATCCTCTTGTGAGAAAAGAAAATAAGTTGATGCAATCAGCCATAGAAGATGCTAGAAAAGTCTATCTTTTGCATGAGGCAGGTATTGAGAAAGAGACAAGTTCATCTGATTCTTTTTTGGGATTTGGCTTTTATGCGAATTACTTACAATTATCTATTAAACAGTTATTAAAAAAAAATAAGAAAAGGGGTTCCTTATGAATCACATTACAAAATTTGCAGAGAATTTTATGAAACTCTTCCAATTAGGTGGAGAAACCTTTATTAGCTGGATGACAAATATTGTACCGCTTGTCCTAATGCTATTGATTGCAATGAATACCCTTATCGCTTTCTTGGGAGAAGAGAAGGTCAATTCCCTGGCTAAGATTTCTGCCAAAAATCCTGTTAGCCGGTATATGATTTTACCTTTCATTTCAGCCTTTATGCTGGGGAACCCGATGTCAATCAGTATGGGACGTTTTTTACCAGAATATTATAAACCTAGTTTTGTAGCAGCTCAGATGCAGTTCTGCCACACTTCAAATGGTGTATTTCCGCATATCAATCCTGGGGAATTGTTTGTATGGATGGGAATCGCGACAGGGATTCAAACTTTAGGCTTGAGTCAAATGGACTTAGCCATTCGTTACATGCTTGTTGGGATTGTCATGAACTTTGTAGGTGGCTGGGTAACAGATTTTACAACTGCTTATGTTGCGAAACAGCAAGGGGTTACCTTGAGTAAAACATTTGATTGATAGAAAGAGTGAATTTATGTCATATAAGAGTATAAAAGTTGTTAAAGGAAATGGCGGTTTCGGAGGACCTTTGGTCATTACTCCTAGTGAGGCAAAGCATAAATTTATCTATATCACTGGCGGCGGAGAAAAGCCAGATATTGTGGATAAAATTGCTGATTTGACAGGTATGGAAGCTGTTAATGGATTTAAAACATCTATTCCTGATGAGGAAATTGCTTTGGCAATTGTAGATTGTGGCGGAACTCTTCGCTGTGGAATCTATCCTAAGAAGGGGATTCCGACGATCAATATTGTCGCTACAGGTAAAAGCGGACCTCTAGCTCAGTATATTACAGAGGAAATCTATGTATCAGCAGTTGGTCTTGATCAAATTTCCGCTGCTAATGAAGATGAAAAAGCGACAACGGTGGTTACTGAAAAACCAACTTACGATACTAGTAAAAAAATCACAGAACAAAAAGCAGAAACAAGTATTGTAGCAAGAATTGGGATGGGGGCTGGTAAGGTTGTTGCGACTTTCAACCAGGCTGCTCGTGAAGCCATCCAAACAATGCTCAATACTATTATTCCTTTCATGGCCTTTGTTTCTTTACTAATTGGGGTTATTCAGGGTTCTGGTGTTGGAAATTGGCTGGCAAAACTAATGGTTCCTCTAGCTGGGAACATTTGGGGACTCATTTTGATTGGCTTTATCTGTTCCTTGCCATTCTTATCTCCTTTGTTGGGCCCTGGAGCTGTTATCAGTCAGATTATCGGAACCTTAATTGGAGTCGAAATCGGAAAAGGAAATATTCCGCCTCAAATGGCTCTGCCAGCTATATTTGCTATCAACACTCAAAATGGCTGTGATTTCATTCCTGTAGCACTTGGGCTATCTGAGGCGAAAGCTGAAACTGTTGAGGTTGGTGTCCCTTCTGTTCTCTATTCACGTTTTCTCAATGGTGTTCCTCGGGTCTTAGTAGCTTGGGTCGCTAGTATTGGTCTTTATCAGTAGAGCATGGTTAGGTTGTGCACACATATAAAAAATAGTATCTTAAACTTATCTATTAGGAACATGAAAGATTAGAGAAAGGATGGATCGGAATTAGATGAAGAAAATTTTTGAAGCTAAAGTAATTCAAGTGGGACCTGAAGCTCAGAATATGATTCAAGACGCTAATATGCTCATTTTATTTGGAGAAGAAGCTCCGGGAGACTTAGCAGAGTATTGTTTTAAGATTGATAACAAAAATCTGCTAGGTTCAATACTAGAAGGCGGCAAGCTGGTGGTAGATAATCAGGAATATTCGATTACTGCCGTGGGAAATGTAGTAGAAAAAAATTTAACTGGACTGGGCCATATCACTATTTCTTTTGATGGTTCAAAAGAGGGCAGTCTGCCGGGCACTCTCCATGTTGCAGCAGACCAAGCAGTAGTAATTGAGAAAGGTTCTACCATTCAGATTTTCTAAGTAGCTCAAGTAGGATAGAAAATCAAATCCTGTAAACTATCAAAGCAGCAGCCTAAAACTAAACGCAGCCTCCCTTAGGGGAGGTTCGGATTGAAGACAAAGTCCTTAGAAGACACTTTTCTAAGGGCTTTTCTTTTTGTAAAGTTGTATAATAGAGGTAAGAAAAGTTGTGAGGTGCTAGCTATGTTTCACAAAGAAAAACCTGATTATCATCGCTGCCAATATGGCTTCTATACGATAGACGAATTGGTCCCAGAAGATCACTTTCTTCGCCAATTGGAATCAGAGGTTGATTTCGACTTTATGATACTGTCAATAATTTTGTGTAAACACTCAAGTAGAGTTATAGAGTGCTAATCAAATAAGCTTTCAAGTGTGTCAGAACATTGTCCAAACCCTTTATGGATTCGTTGACTTTGCTTGAAATTATAATCTTCAAACAAAGTAACTAAGTAACGTTCCAGAGCCTCCTCGTTAGGAAAAAGAACCTTCTTTTTCGTTTGACGTTTGATTTCTTTGTTAAGAGACTCAATGAGGTTTGTCGAATAAATGCTGTGCCAAATTTGATAGGGAAACTGAAAAAAAGTTAAAAGATTATCCGTTTTCTCCAGGCTTTCCGTGACTTTCCTATACTTTGGTTTCCATTCGGCGATAAAGTCCTCTAAAGCTTGTACTGCCATTTCTAAATTTTCAGCACGATAAATCATTTTAAATTACCCCAGAATAACCGCTCGATCAGATCGTTTCACCCTACTAGCCAGATTTCGACTAATATGAATCAAGCAACGTTGTTGTTTAGCTAATGGGTAAGCCTGACTGATAATCTGCTCAAGCCCTTAGAATCACAAAAACAACTAGATAGCTTACGAGTACGTAAAACAGATAAGATTGACGCTGAAAAACTAGCTACGTCTCAGTTCATCCTCAATCGTAAACCAAGCTATGTCCAAGAAGTGCTTTATCAAGAATTACGCGACCTCAGCCATTTCTATCAGAATCTTACTGGGGATATTTTCTGCGCTAAAAATCGTCTGCACAAGGTTCTACAGGTCTCTTTTCCTGAATTGTAAAACATCTTATCTTCACCAACTGTGGGAACAATATTGGAACTTGGTCATGACTTTTCCATGTAATAGTTTTGTACTGGAGTTAGATGACGCCGAATTAACAGCTATCATCCGTCAGTCTACGGCAAAACGCATCTCTGAAAAACGTGTGACTTACTTAGTAGATAAGCTTACAAAACTAGCTAATCAGTCTTATTGTGAGGTCAAGAAAACCTCTCCAATGATGGAAGAGATCAAATACTATGCAGGGGAGTTACTTAGGCTTTCTGAATATAGACAAGGCGTTTTAGAGGAGATGGTAACTTTGGCTCAACCTTTGCCAGAATACGAGATTCTTCTCTCTATTCCTGGAATCACTGAAACCACAGCGACAAGTATTATTGGCGAACTTGGTGACATTCGTCAATTTCATTCTGCCAATCAAATCAATGCTTTGATCAGCATTGACCTCAGCCACTATGAATCTGGGGACTTTCTAGCAAAGGAACATATCACCAAACGTGGGAATCCCTATGCCATAAAGGTTCTCTTTAAGTGCATTCATAACATAGCTTCAGCTGGCTACACCAATCCTTGTCATATAGCAGACTTCTATGAGAAACGGAAAAGACAATCGCAAGTGACTTCAACCAAACCACACACGATTGCCTCTACACATCGTCTCATTAGAACAATGTATTACCTCATAACACATAACAAGCTTTACGATTATACTTCTACCCAAAATCGGTAAAATTGTTTATGCCATATGATTGTAACACCTTATCAAAAAACCACTAGGTAAGGTGTTGTTTTTGCGTGCACTTTTTACACTAAACTTTAGTTCAAAAATAGACAAACTCCTTAGTTTGACTATGTAATTCAATCTATTTTTTTATCAAATGCCTTGATATGCTTGACAAATGGTAGAAAAGGACTCAGTCCTGTGCAATACAGAACTAAATCCTTTGGATAAATTAATTGTCTAACTTTTTGGGGTCAGTACAATTTTTATGGGACTTTTTGTGTATACTCAAAAAGCTCT
>NZ_KV809580.1:38811-41416 GCF_001812625.1 Streptococcus sp. HMSC064H09 | reverse complement strand
TCAAAAAGCTCTATAATCTCTACAGTGGTTTTACAAATCACAGAAATAAAAAAATCTGAATTATTAGCGAAATTTTGTTCTTTAAAGGAAAATAGAGTTTAATTGGAAGTGGTATAACAAATTTCGTTTTTATTCATTTAAATAGTTGTTAAGAAAAATTGATTTAGATTATCTGATAATAAGTTTTTACTTGACAAATTGAAGATAGTCATCTTTTATGACTATACCAATTTAATTGTTGACAACTAATAAAACTAGGTATATAATGACTTTGTTCGGTTCAATAATAGGATATTGAACTATACCAATTTGTAGGAAAGGGATAGTAATTTAAAAGTTGCTACAGGTAATAATTAATGTGTGGAATTGTTGGAGTTGTTGGAAATAGTAATGCAGTGGATATCTTAATACAGGGTCTCGAAAAGTTAGAGTATCGCGGTTATGACTCAGCAGGTATTTATGTGACTGATGCCCCAGATAAAGGTTGTCTAGTTAAATCAGTTGGTCGTATTGCAGATCTTCGTGCTAAAATTAGCTCCGATGTTAAGGGATCAACTGGTATTGGTCACACGCGTTGGGCAACACATGGTCAAGCAACTGAGGATAATGCTCACCCACATACTTCGGAAACAGGGCGCTTCGTTTTAGTTCATAACGGAGTTATTGAAAACTATCTCCAAATTAAAGAAGAATACTTGCAAGGACACAAATTTAAAGGTCAGACAGATACTGAGATTGCAGTTCACTTGATTGGTAAATTCGTTGACGAAGATGGATTATCAGTTCTTGAAGCCTTAAAAAAATCTCTTCATATTATCCAAGGGTCATATGCGTTTGCTCTTGTTGACTCTCAAGCACCAGATACGATTTATGTTGCCAAAAACAAATCTCCACTTTTGATTGGTGTTGGTGAAGGTTACAACATGGTTTGTTCAGATGCCATGGCTATGATTCGTGAAACTAGTCAATTTATGGAAATTCACGATAAAGAGTTGGTTGTTCTGACCAAAGATGCTATCACAGTTACCGATTATGAAGGAAATGCTATTGAACGCGGTACTTATACAGCTGAACTTGATCTTTCTGATATTGGTAAAGGAACTTATCCTTACTATATGTTGAAAGAAATTGATGAGCAACCTACTGTAATGCGTAAATTGATTTCTACCTATGCAGATGATGAAGGAAATATCACTGTTGATCCAGCTATTGTCAAGTCAGTACAAGAAGCAGATCGTATTTACATCTTAGCAGCTGGGACTTCATATAATGCTGGTTTTGCGTCAAAAGCTATGTTTGAAAAATTGACAGATACACCAGTTGAAATAGGTGTTGCATCTGAGTGGGGTTACAACATTCCACTTTTGAGCAAAAAACCAATGTTTGTTTTGCTTAGTCAATCAGGTGAAACAGCAGATAGCCGTCAAGTTTTGGTGAAAGCTAACGAAATGGGAATCCCTAGTTTGACTGTTACCAATGTACCTGGTTCTACGCTTTCTCGTGAAGCAACATATACGATGCTTTTACATGCAGGGCCTGAAATTGCTGTAGCTTCTACAAAAGCTTATACTGCTCAGATTGCGGCTCTAGCTTTCCTTGCGAAAGCTGTTGGTGAAGCAAATGGCAAGAAAGAAGCACTTGAGTTTGATTTAGTGCATGAGTTATCAATTGTTGCTCAGTCAATTGAAGCGACTCTCTCTGAAAAAGATATGATTTCTGAGAAAGTTGAGAACTTGTTGGCTACAACTCGTAATGCTTTCTACATTGGTCGAGGAAATGATTATTATGTAGCTATGGAAGCATCATTGAAGTTGAAAGAAATCTCTTATATTCAATGTGAAGGCTTTGCTGCGGGTGAGTTGAAACACGGTACAATTTCATTGATTGAAGATGGTACTCCAGTTTTAGGATTAATTTCTGCAAGTGAAGTTGTGGCTGCTCATACTCGTGGTAATATTCAGGAAGTTGCTGCTCGTGGAGCTAATGTTTTAACAGTCGTTGAGGAAAAATTAGCTAAAGCTGATGATGATATTATTGTCAATCAAGTACATCCATTCTTATCACCGATCTCAATGGTTATTCCAACTCAGTTGATTGCTTACTATGCTTCTCTACAACGGGGTCTTGACGTGGATAAACCACGAAACCTTGCAAAAGCAGTAACAGTTGAGTAAGTTAGTTTCCGCATTCTAAATTTTATTAGCTCTTTTTTATCATTTATCAAGTCTATCAAAGCTTTAAGTTAAAAATGAGATAAGACAGTACTATTCTGAGTTTATTGTCTTAGTTTTAACAATTTTTGAGCCATAAAAAGGCATGCTAAAAAATACCTTTCCTGGTATTTTTGATCAAGGTTTCTTGCCAGTTTGTCAAGTGACGTATAGCGCTATACTACAATTTTACAAGACCCCACTACTTTAACCTAACGAAAAAGTAGTGAGTACTCTCTGGTTGGAGATTTTCTCACTACTCATCTTAGTATGTTTGTCAACTGTAGTGGGTGGCGAAAAGCTAACATCTAGAGAGGACCAGATAGGTCTTCTCTTTTTTTATGTTTAGAGTGATGAAGATACGTTTCTTAAAGTTGATGAAGTTTCTAAAACCG
>NZ_KV809580.1:37857-38711 GCF_001812625.1 Streptococcus sp. HMSC064H09 | reverse complement strand
TGTGTCTAAGAAAAGTCCTAAAGACCGTTTGAAAATAGTGATTGACCTTGCTTCTATTTTCCTCTATCAGCTCAAAGAACTCATCTACTCTCTTCTCCTGAAAGTGAAAAAGCAAAAGCTGATAAAGAGTATAGTAGTCGGTGAGCTCTTCTGAAAAGACCAATGTCTTCTCAATGACTTCATGTGGGCTTAAGGTTTGACAAAATGTCTTCGAGTGAAATGAGTTACAAGATAGCTTACGACTGTCCTTTTGAAAAAGTCGCCAGTGATTTTTCAAGGCTCGATAAGGTAGTGACTTCTTATCAAACTGGTTCATAATCGCAATTCTTGTCTTTAAAAAGGCACGTCCAAGGTGCTGGATAATGTGAAATCGATCAAGAACAATTTTGGCGTTAGGGAAAAGTCTTCGAGCTAGTGGCATATAAGTTCCTGACATATCTATCGTGATAAACTGTACCTTTTGGCGAGCTTTCAACGGATACTTCAAAAAGTAGTTTCGAATAGTGGTTTGACGGCGATTATCGAGGATAGTTATGAGTTTGTTGGTCTCATAGTCTTGCGCCACAAAAGCGAGTTCACCTTTCTTGAACCCAAACTCATCCCAAGACATAACAGCTGGGAGCTTGTCATAATGTTCCTTGAAAGTAAACTGGTCAAGTTTACGATAGACAGTGGATGTCGATACACGAAGTCTTCTGGCAATATCCGTTAATGATAGCTTTTCAGTTAGAAGTTGAGCAACCTTTTGTCGGACAAGGTTTGAGATTTGGTGATTTTTCTCAACGATTGATGTCTCAGCGACCGTGACTCGCCTACAACTTTTACACTGGAAGCGACGTTTCTTCAGACGTAGT
>NZ_KV809580.1:0-37757 GCF_001812625.1 Streptococcus sp. HMSC064H09 | reverse complement strand
GTTCCAGCTTGCTCTAGAAGAGGGATTTTAGAAGGTCTTTGAAAGTCATATTTAATCATCTTTCCTTGGCAATGTGGGCATGGTGGTGCAGGGTAATCCAGTTTTGCATGAATTTCGATATGAGTATCAGTTTCAAAAACAAGAGAAATAATGATGTTAGGGTCTTTAATTCCGATTAATTCTGTGGTATTCTTAATAGGTCTCATAAGTTCTTCCTAATGGTAGTTTCGTCGCTTTTCATTATAGTTCTTATGGGACTTTTTGTGTATACTCAAAAAGCTCTATAATCTCTACAGTGGTTTTACCCACTACAGAAATTATAGAGCCGTAATCAGATAAGATCAGCTTTGGCTGGTCTTTTTTTAACCATTTGTAGGCTAAAACTCTCCATTAATGATTTCTTGTAGCTTAATTTACGAACTTTTATTCTAAACGTTTCGGACGGGCTAGTTGGGTTTTGTGGCTCTTTAATTTAGGGATGATTGTTGCTATAATTAGTTCAAGCATAGGAGGATGAATCATGATTGGACCTGTGGAAATGGGTGCTTTGTTGAAAAAAATTCGTTTATCAAAGAATTTGACATTGAAAGAACTTGCTAGTGATTATTTATCAGTATCTTTCTTATCAAAATTTGAACGTGGAGAATCTGATATCTCATTATCTAGATTTTTTCTTTTGTTAGATAAATTGGATGTCAGTATTGAAGAGTTCTATGGTATTTTATCTCAAGATAATCCGACTCATACTGAAAAGTTATTAGAAAGTGCTAGTAAGGCTTATTATCAAAACGATAGTTTATCGTTACAGAAGTACGCTGGAGAAGAGCGTCGTAAATTTGAGCTCACACAAGACAAATCATTTCTCTATAACAGTATTATGCTAGAATCTTTTTTGGCAAGTGTTTCAAATAAAGAGGTTGATGAAAATAAGGTAAGGGAATTAACAGACTATCTTTTTAGCATTGAACAATGGGGAAAAAGAGAGTTAATCATATTAGGAAATAGTATGTCGTTTATTTCCACCCAGACACTTAATGTTTTGACCAAGGAGATTGTGTATAGAACTAGACTTTTTGGAAATAGCGACTCAAATCAAAGAATCCGAATTAGTCTTCTTATTAATGCAGCTTATGAATTTTTACGACGTGATGAACTAGATTCAGCGAAATACTATTTAGATTTAGTCAATGATAGTGGAATTCCTGAGGTCCTCTTATATGAAAGACATGAGTTGATATTTGTAATGGGGTCTTACTTGATAAAGTCGGGTGAAGTTGCTGAAGGGAGAAATCTAATTGAGGGGTGTTTAGAAACTCTTAGGACTTTAGGTGCGGAAAAGTTATTGCTTGCTAAGGAATCAGAGTATCAAGAGTTGTTAAATTCCACTATATGACAATTTTATAGAGTGAGTTAAAAAATAGAATAAACTAAGACCATAGTACGACATCACTATGGTTTTTAATTTTCAATGGATATATGGTATTCCAATGTCTTCAATTTATCCAACTGATTATATACCAAGGTGATTTAGATTGTGAGGAAATCTATGAGAACCTATATTCTTAAATACAAGTATGACAATTTAGTTCATATCCTACTGTTAGCACTGAATGCTGCTATTTTCGTGAGTGCCTCGGTAACCTTAGCTTTAATGACGAATCAGCTGGTATCTAAGCGAATCCAATCTTTTTTAGCTCTCTTAGGTCTAGAGGTAGGTCTTTACATTATTTATTTAGTTTTGAATTATATTATTGCGGTACATCAAACAAAATTAATCCAAAAAATGACTTTGTCTATTCGTCAGTCTTATCTTAGTAAAATTATTCACCATTCTTTTAGTGAATTTAGAAAGAGTGATATTGGAGAGCATCTCTCAGTATTAAATAATGATATCCAATTGATTGAATCAAATGGCTTTTCAAGTATTTATACTCTTTGTTCAACAGTATTCACCACTTTGTTTTCAATTATCGCCTTATTAAGTTATGATGTAAGGATTGTTCTGCTAGCCATTTTTTTAACTTTGTGTCTGACTTATCTTCCCAAACCATTTACCAATAAAATGCAGAAATCAATGGAGATATTTTCCAAAGCGAATGAGGAGCTTGTTTCTGGAATAAGCGATCAGTTATATGGATATGCGGATGTTTATTACGCTAGTCGTAAACAGATATTTCTTAGACAAGTGAGGTCCATTGTTGAGAAATATATTGTACAAAAAATTATTTTTACAAAAAGAAAGACTAGCACTGAGACGCTGATGGCTTTATTTTCAGTTATCGCCCAGATGTTGATACTTCTTCTAACTGGCTTGTTAATTATTTTTGGAAATATTACTGTTGGAACCATTACCTCAGTAGGACAGATATCAGGTAATATTTTTAACTCTCTATCCACCATTAATCAGCTGCAAGTGACCATTAAGTCTGTCAATCCTATCTTAAAAAAATTTCACGATTTTCCAGAGGGTCCAAAGACTTGTATAGCGACTATTCAGGATGTTCGCTTTGAGAATGTAAGTTATCATTTTGGAGATAAGGCTATTTTTGAGGGATTCACCCAAACCTTTAAAAAAGGAGGCAAGTATGCTATTACTGGATGCTCAGGTAGTGGGAAGTCAACCCTGCTTAATATATTCCTAGGTAATCTTAAAGATTACGAGGGAAAAATCTTGTTTGGAAAATTGGAGTCAAAAGAGATTGATGAGAACTCAATCGTGTCTGAATGTGCCTATGTTGGGAGTCAAACTCATATCTATAATGATACCTTGAGGAACAATCTAACCCTTTGGAATGAAGCTATTACTGATACACAAATCAAGAAAGTTCTTGAAAGAGTTAATCTTTTATCTTTCTTAAACCGTATAGATGAGCAAGTAAGCGACGGTAGCTTTTCGGAGGGCCAAAAACAAAGAATAGGCCTGATAAGAGCATTTTTAAAAGGAAGTTCTGTTGTGATTTTTGATGAAGCTACTGCAAATCTTGACCATAATAATGCTACTCGTATTGAGCACCTATTATTAAGTGATCCTAATATCACTTATATCACGGTTACCCACCATCTTATAAAGGAAAATGAACCATATTTTGATAAGATTATTCGTTTGGGAGAGGGGACTGAGTAAATGTTTCATATGATAGATGCTTAGGATTTATTTCAATTTTACTAACGGCAGTCAAAGTGCTATAATGTAAGGGATTGTGAATTTAGCAAGCTTTGCTATTTTCAAAAAAGAAAAAACAAATCAGAGATACAAATCTCTTAGAAGAGGTGAATCCCATGGGACGTAAATGGGCTAATATCGTTGCTAAGAAAACTGCTAAAGATGGTGCAAACTCTAAGGTTTACGCTAAGTTTGGTGTCGAAATTTATGTGGCTGCTAAACAAGGTGAACCAGATCCAGAATCAAACTCAGCTTTGAAATTCGTTTTGGAGCGTGCTAAACAAGCGCAAGTGCCAAAACACGTTATTGATAAGGCCATTGATAAGGCTAAAGGTAACACTGATGAAACTTTCGTTGAAGGACGTTATGAAGGCTTTGGACCAAATGGTTCTATGATTATCGTAGATACTTTGACTTCAAACGTTAACCGTACAGCTGCTAACGTACGTACTGCCTTTGGTAAAAACGGTGGTAACATGGGTGCTTCAGGTTCTGTTTCATACATGTTTGATAAAAAAGGTGTTATCGTATTTGCAGGTGAAGATGCAGATGCTATCTTTGAACAATTGCTTGAAGCAGATGTAGAAGTTGAAGATGTAGAAGCAGAAGATGGTACTATCACTGTTTATACTGAGCCAACAGATCTTCACAAAGCTTTGGAAGCTCTCCGTGCTAACGGACAAGAAGAGTTCCAAGTGACTGAACTTGAAATGATTCCACAAACTGAGGTTACTCTTGAAGGTGAAGACCTTGAAGTTTTCGAAGGACTTATTGATGCGCTTGAAGCAGACGATGATGTTCAAAAGGTATATCACAACGTAGCAGATATGTAATCTCATTCAACACTTTCCTTACGATGGAAAGTGTTTTTATGTGGTCTGTCTAAGGATTTGTCTTGCTTGTCCTGACTTAATCTGATATAGTAGTAGCCAAGTGAATTATTGGAGGAATACGAAATATGAATATGATGCTAGTTTTGGCCATTTATGTGGTCGCAATTGTTGCTTATGTGGCTTTCAGCCGTCGTCGCCAAGCAAAGGCACAGGAAGATCGTTTTGCAGGTCTTGCTAAGGGTGCTGAGGTTGAAACAATCGGTGGTTTGATTGCTATTGTCGATGAGATTGACAAAGAAAATAACCGTATTGTTTTGGATGCAGAAGGTGTCTTCTTGACCTTTGATTTGAGTCGTTCAATCATGAAAGTGATCACACCAGCACCAACTACAGAAACAGCAGAAACAACTGAAAAGACAATTATCGAAGAAGATTCAGCAATTGAGTCTGCTGATGAAAACTAAGATGTGTATTTGAGACTAGGTTAAATCCTGGTCTTTTTGCGTTTTCTAATCTTATCGGTATTAAAAGCTGTTCAGAACCCCTGAAAATGTGGTAAAATAAAGGGTAAACTATATTTAGAGGATATTCCATGTTTAAATTTAGAAAAAAATCTCATCAAGAGGTTCTAGACAATATTCCCAACCATATCGGTATTATTATGGATGGAAATGGCCGTTGGGCTAAAAAACGTCTACAACCACGTGTGATGGGGCATAAGGCTGGGATGGATGCCTTGCAAAAGGTAACTATCGAAGCGTCACAACTTGGAGTTAAGGTATTGACAGTATATGCCTTCTCAACTGAAAACTGGTCACGCCCACAAGATGAAGTGAAATTCATCATGAATTTACCAGTTGAATTTTTTAACAAGTATGTACCAGAATTAGACAAAAACAATGTTCGTATTTTGACAATCGGAGATAACAGTCGTCTGCCTAAGGAAACCTTAGATGCTCTTGAAAAGGCAGTTGAGCAGACAAAACATAATTCCGGTTTGGTTCTCAACTTTGCACTGAACTATGGTGGTCGTGCGGAGATTGTATCTGCAGTTCAAGCGATTGCTAAAGAGGTTGAAGCAGGCAAACTCAGTCCTGAAGCTATTGATGAAGATCTCATTGCTAAGCATTTGATGACAGATAAATTGCCTTACCTCTACCGTGATCCAGATTTGATTATCCGTACGAGTGGCGAGCTTCGTCTTAGTAATTTCTTGCCTTGGCAATCTGCCTATAGTGAGTTTTACTTCACAGATGTTTTCTGGCCAGACTTTGACCAACAAGGGCTACGTCAAGCCATCTCTGACTACAATAAACGTCACCGTCGCTTCGGTGGTGTCTAGAAAGGACCTCTCATGCAAGAACGTTTAATTGGTGGGGGTGTGGCAGCAGCCATTTTCCTCCCATTGCTCTTTATCGGTGGTCTTCCTTTCCAACTTTTGGTTGGAGCCATGGCCATGGTTGCAGTGTCTGAGATGCTTCGCATGAAGCACTTGGAGATTTTCTCTATCGAGGGTATTTTATCAATGGTGGCAGCTTTTATCTTGGCTGTGCCGATTGATCAGTATTTTATCAGTCTTCCAACAAATGCTAGTGTGACAGGTTTCGCTGTTATTTCATTTTTGATTCTAGCGGGGACTGTCCTTAATAGCGACCATTATTCTTTTGATGATGCAGCTTATCCAATCGCATCTGCCTTTTATGTTGGTTTTGGTTTCCAAAATCTCATTGCGGCACGTTTGGATAGTTGGGAAAAAGTTCTCTTTGCCCTTTTTATTATTTGGGCAACAGATATTGGAGCTTACCTTTTTGGTCGTCAATTTGGTCAGAATAAGCTATTGCCAAAAGTATCACCAAATAAGACTATTGAGGGTAGTGTCGGTGGTATCTTATCCGCAATCATTGTGGCTCTTATCTTTGGTTTGATTAACCACGGCGTTTATGCCCCTCATAACTTCTTCTGGTTGCTTATCTGTACGATTCTCTTTAGTATCTTTGGTCAATTTGGTGATTTGGTTGAATCAGCTATTAAACGTCACTTTGGCGTTAAAGACTCAGGCAATCTCATTCCTGGACACGGTGGTGTTTTGGACCGTTGCGATAGCTGGATCTTCGTTTTCCCAATCATGCACTTCCTAGGACTTTTTTAAGAGTGGAGGTGTCTAGATGAAAGCTATTATTACCTTTTTACTGATTTTCTGTGTGATTGTCGTCTTCCATGAGTTTGGTCATTTCTTTTTCGCCAAACGCTCAGGAATTTTGGTTCGTGAATTTGCCATTGGTATGGGACCGAAAATTTTTGCACATACAGGTAAGGATGGTACCGTTTATACTATCCGTATCCTCCCTTTGGGTGGTTATGTCCGTATGGCTGGTTGGGGTGAAGATACAACTGAGATTAAAACAGGTAGCCCTGCCAGTCTAACGATTGGATCAGATGGTAAGGTAAGACGTATCAACCTTTCGGATCGCCAGGTTGACCAGACGGCTTTGCCTATGAACGTCACTGCCTATGATTTGGAAAATAAGTTAACCATTACAGGCCTAGTCCTAGATGAGACCAAGACCTATGAGGTTGACCATGATGCCACTATCGTTGAGGAGGATGGTACAGAACTTCGTATCGCTCCTAAGGATGTCCAATATCAAAATGCTAGCATTTGGGGACGCTTAATTACCAACTTTGCTGGTCCTATGAATAACTTCATTCTTGGGGTGCTTGTCTTTATTATCTTAGCCTTTGTTCAAGGTGGTGTTCAAGATATATCGACCAACCGTATCCAGGTAGCCGATGGAGGCGCTGCTCAGGTGGCAGGATTGAAAAATGGTGATGCCATCGAGGCTATCAATAAGGACAAGGTTACTGATTGGGACAGCTTGAAGGAAGCATTGACAGAGAATACCCAAAAATTCTCCAAAGGTGACAGCCTTTCTGTGACAGTTAAGAGAAGTAACGGTCAGGAAGAAACAATCTCTGTTAAACCTCAGGAGAACCAAGGTAGCTATTTTTTGGGTGTTTCTCCTGCTTTAAAAACAAGTCTTAAAGATAAGATTTTTGGTGGTTTCCAAATGGCTTGGGAAGGGGCCTTCAAAATTCTCGTAGCACTTAAGGGGCTTATCACCAACTTTAGTTTGAATAAACTTGGTGGACCGGTTGCTATGTTCCAGATGTCTGCCCAGGCTTCAGAAAATGGCTTGATTTCCATTCTTAACCTTATGGGGATGCTCTCAATTAACTTGGGAATTTTCAATCTTATCCCAATTCCAGCCCTTGACGGTGGAAAAATTGTTATGAATATTATTGAAGCCATTCGTCGTAAACCACTTAATCAAGAAATTGAAAGCTATATTACACTTGCAGGTGTTGCTATCATGGTTGTTCTTATGATTGCAGTCACTTGGAATGATATTATGCGTGCTTTCTTTTAATTAGAAACAAAGAAACGAAAGGAAGTCTAAGGGACTTGAGCCAAGGGCCAGCCTCCTTAGTATGTAAATGATGAAACAAAGTAAAATGTTGATTCCAACACTTCGTGAAATGCCAAGTGATGCTCAAGTTATCAGTCATGCCCTTATGGTACGTGCGGGTTACGTGCGTCAGGTTTCTGCTGGTATTTATGCTTATATGCCATTGGCAAATCGTGCTATCGAGAAATTCAAAACCATCATGCGTGAGGAGTTTGAAAAAATCGGTGCGGTTGAAATGTTGGCGCCAGCGCTTTTGACAGCAGATTTGTGGCGTGAGTCAGGCCGTTATGAAACTTACGGTGAAGACCTTTATAAACTTAAAAACCGTGATAAATCTGACTTTATCCTCGGTCCAACTCACGAAGAAACGTTTACAGCTTTGGTTCGTGATGCGGTTAAATCATACAAACAATTGCCACTTAATCTCTACCAAATCCAATCAAAATACCGTGATGAAAAACGTCCTCGTAACGGTCTTCTTCGTACACGTGAATTTATCATGAAGGATGCTTATAGTTTCCACCAAAACTATGAAGATTTGGATGTCACTTATGAAGACTACCGTAAAGCTTATGAGGCTATCTTTACACGTGCTGGCCTTGAATTTAAGGGTATCATCGGTGATGGTGGTGCCATGGGTGGTAAGGATTCTCAAGAATTTATGGCGGTTACTCCTGAGCGTACAGATTTCAACCGTTGGGTAGTTCTTGACAAGTCAATTGCTTCATTGGATGAGATTCCAGAAGATGTCATGGAAGAAATCAAGAAAGAATTGACATCATGGTTGGTATCTGGTGAAGACACAATTGCTTACTCTACAGAGTCAAGCTATGCAGCTAACCTTGAGATGGCAACAAACGCCTACACACCAGCGACCAAGGTTGTGACTCAAGAAGAAGTGACTCGAGTTGAAACACCAGATTGCAAGTCAATTGATGAAGTTGCTGCTTTCTTGAATGTTCCAGAAGAACAAACCATCAAGACTTTGCTTTTCATTGCTGATGATGAACCAGTGGTGGCCCTTCTTGTCGGTAATGATCAGGTTAACGATGTGAAGTTGAAAAACTACCTTGCTGCTGATTTCCTTGAACCAGCTACAGAAGATGAAGCACGTCAAGTCTTTGGCGCTAACTTCGGTTCTCTTGGTCCAGTTAACCTTCCTGAAAATGTTCGTATCGTTGCGGACCGTAAGGTTCAAGACGTGGCTAATGCGGTCGTTGGAGCCAATGAAGATGGTTACCACTTGACAGGGGTTAACCCAGAGCGCGACTTCAAGGCAGAATATGTGGATATTCGTGAAGTTAAAGAGGGTGAAATTTCACCAGACGGTCAAGGTGTCCTTCAGTTTGCGCGTGGTATCGAGATTGGCCATATCTTTAAACTTGGTACACGTTACTCTGAAAGTATGGGTGCTAATGTTCTTGATGAAAATGGCCGTGCTGTTCCAATCATTATGGGATGTTACGGTATCGGTGTTAGCCGTATCTTGTCAGCTGTAATCGAACAACATGCACGTCTCTTTGTTAACAAGACACCAAAAGGTCAATACCGCTATGCATGGGGAATTAACTTCCCTAAAGAATTGGCTCCGTATGATGTTCACTTGATTACAGTTAACACTAAAGATGAGGAAGCCAATGCTTTGACAGAACGTTTGGAAGCTGCTCTTATGGCTGAAGGCTATGATGTCTTGACAGATGATCGTAATGAGCGTGTTGGTTCTAAATTCTCTGACAGTGACCTTATCGGACTTCCAATTCGTGTGACAGTTGGTAAAAAAGCCAGCGAAGGTGTTGTCGAAGTTAAAATCAAGGCAACTGGTGATACTATTGAAGTTAATGCCGATAACTTGATTGAGACACTTGCTATCTTAACAACAGAACAAGATGCTTAATATAAAAAAATCTTTTCTTGCAAGAGCAGGAAGAGATTTTTCTTTTGCAGTGACAATGATAAATTGAGAGAAAAGAGAGTAAATTCCAATTTGACAGAATTGTCTAAATAGTGTAAACTTAAAACTATCATAACTACGGAGGCATCACATGCTTAACAAAGCGACCCATTTGGGAAATCTTAAAGCTTTTTATTACTTTAGTTTCTTTAGATAGGACGTTTGTGTTTCAGGATACAAGCGTCAGTCAGTTTGTATCTATGAAGCTAAAGCATTTTGTGATGGATTAGCCGATTAGATGAATAGGTCTAACCGGTGACATAAGCTAGCCTGTGCTAGTCAAGATGCATAAAACCAGTTGGGCCTGTCCTAACTGTTTTTTTTCATACCGTGGTCTATTTTTAATTTTCATTTGACTCTATCGTCTCGGAAAAAAGATGAAAGAAAATTGGAAATAGATAGAATAAAAAATAGAGGTATACAAGATGAAGAAATTCTTGGTCAGTATGATGGCTGTTATTACAGCTGTCCTCTTGGTAGCATGTTCCAATGCTTCTAATAAAAATCTGGTTCACGTCGGTGTGCTCCAATATGTGGAACATCCTTCCTTGTCAGCGACACGTAAAGGGTTCATTGAAGAACTCAAAGAGGAAGGTTATGTCGACGGTAAGAACATCAAAATCGATTATCAGAATGCACAAGGAGATCAGTCTAACTTGCAGACGATTTCTCAGTCGCTTATTGAAGATAATGATGTCATGTTGGCTATCGCAACCCCAGCAGCCCAGTCTTTGAGTAGTTTGACAAAGGACAAGCCAATTCTCTTTACAGCTGTTACAGATCCAGTTTCAGCTAAATTGGTTAAGTCTATGGACAATGTTGGAGGAAATGTGACAGGGACAAGCGACATGTCACCAATCAACAAACAAGTCGAGTTGTTGAAAAAGGTCCTTCCAAACACTAAAAAAGTTGGGATTATGTACACGACCAGTGAGCGTAACTCAGAAGTTCAGGTTGAAGAAGCCAAGAAATACTTCAAGGAAGCTGGTATTGAAACGGTTATCAAAGGAATTTCATCAACCAATGATATCCAAGACACAGCCAAGAGCTTGATGAGTCAAACCGAAGTGATTTTCATCCCAACTGATAATACCATTGTTAGTGCTATTAATACCTTGGTAGATCTTTCTAAAGAGACTAAGGTTCCAGTTGTTGGTAGTGACGCTGGTAGTGTAGAAAAAGGTGTCCTATTCACTTACGGAACCAACTATGAAGCGCTTGGACGTCAAACAGGTAAGTTGGCAGGCCGTGTTCTCCGAGGTGAGAAGGTCAAGGATGTCGATGCAGAGTATCCTAAAACACTTAATGTTGTGGTAAACCATGACATGGCTAAAGAACTTGGTATTGATGTTTCTAGCATTAGTGACGAGGAATCTAAGGCATCAACACAAGATGACAAACCAATTGCTAAAAAAGATAAGGGTGTCATTAAGCTTAAGGTTAATAAGTCATCTAAAAAAGGATTTTCAAATGTGGTGCTAACAGCCATTTCTCAGGGACTTCTCTGGGCTATTATGGCTATTGGGGTCTTCATTACCTTCCGTATTTTGGACCTTGCTGATTTGACAGCTGAAGGGGCTTTCCCACTTGGTGCTGCTACGACAACTATCATGATTATCCGTGGAATCAACCCAATCTTTGCGACTTTAGGTGGTTTTGTGGCTGGTATGCTTGCTGGAGCTGTGTCTGGCTTTATGCATACGAAAATGAAGATACCAGCACTTTTAACAGGGATTATTACCTTAACGGGGCTCTATTCCGTTAACCTTTTGGTTCTTGGAAGTGCCAATGTCTCTCTATCAGGACATAATACGCTAGTAACTATGGTGACGGGGCTTGGTTTGTCTAAGCTGAATGGTGTGATTCTATTAGGACTGATTTTTGTTAGTCTGGTAGTGTTTATGTTGGTTGTCCTCCTTAATACGCAGGTTGGTCTGGCCCTTCGTGCGACAGGTGATAACCTTGCCATGGGTGAAGCCAATGGTATCAAGGTTGACCGTATGAAGATTCTTGGCTACATGATTTCCAATGGTTTGATTGCCCTATCAGGTGCCCTCCTAGCTCAAAACAATGGCTATGCGGATATGAATATGGGTACTGGTACAATCGTAAATGGCTTGGCTGCAATTATCTTGGCTGAGGTTATCGTCAAGTATCTACCACTTGGTAAACGCCTGTGGTCAATTGTTGTAGGAGCTGTTCTTTACCGTCTAGTCTTGGTTATTATCCTTGCCATGAACGTTGATGCTCAAATGTTGAAATTGGCTTCAGCCATCTTGCTTGCTGTCATCCTATATGTGCCAGAAGTACGACAAAAATTGAAAATCAAACCTAACAAATCCTTGACTTTAGGAGGTGACAAGTAATGGCTTTACTTAGTTTACAACAGATTCACAAGACCTTTGAAAAAGGCACAGTCAATGAAAATCACGTCCTTCGTGGTTTGGATCTCGACATTGAGCAGGGAGACTTTATCTCTGTTATTGGAGGAAATGGTGCTGGTAAATCAACCTTGATGAATTCAATCGCTGGTGTTCTTAGCATTGATGAAGGGGATATCTTGTTGGAGGGACAATCTATTAAGAAAGCATCTGTAGATGAGCGCTCTAAAGATATTAGCCGTGTTTTCCAAGATCCTCGAATGGGGACAGCGACAAACCTTTCTATTGAAGAAAATATGGCGATTGCCTATCGTCGAGGTAAGAAACGTAGCTTCTTTAAAAAGTCTATTACTGAAAGCGAGCGTCAAGTCTTCAAGGAAGCCTTGATAGATCTTGGTCTTGGGCTTGAAAATCGTATGAAGACCGATGCTAATTTCTTGTCAGGTGGACAACGTCAGGCCTTGACACTTGCTATGGCGACCTTGGTTCGTCCAAAGATTTTGCTTTTAGATGAACATACAGCTGCGCTAGATCCTAAGACAAGTGATATGGTTATGAATTTGACACGTAAGATTGTTGAAGAACAAGAGTTGACAACTCTTATGATTACCCATAATATGGAACATGCTATCGAATATGGGAACCGTCTGGTCATGCTCTATCATGGTAAAATTGTCGTCGATGTGCGAGGTGAGGAAAAGAAAAATCTCACTGTTGCAGAACTTATGGATCTCTTCCACAAAAATAGTGGACAAGTCCTCAATGACGATGCCTTGGTACTCGGTTAATAAGCAAAAAGAAACTATCCAAAGTTCAGATTTTGGGTAGTTTTTTCTTGACTATTTTTGACCAAGTGCTAAAATAAATATATAGATTAGCACTCTTGGTTAATGAGTGCTAAAAATAACGTTTCACACGTTACTAATAACAAATAACATTTGGAGGTAATCGGTATGGCATTGAAACCATTGGGCGATCGTATCGTTGTCCGTTTTGAAGAAACAGAAGAAAAAACAGCTAGTGGCTTTGTATTGGCAGGAGCCAGTCATGAAGCTACAAAGACTGCTGAGGTTTTAGCAGTAGGTGAAGGAATCCGAACTCTTACTGGTGAATTGATTGCACCTAGTGTTGCAGCAGGCGATAAAGTCCTTGTTGAAAATGGTGCAGGTGTCAATGTTAAAGACGGAGATGATTCCGTTTCAATTATCCGTGAAGCAGATATTTTAGCGGTCCTAGCTTAGGTCAATGCTAATCAGATATAAACTAAGATAAAGAAGGAGTAACTATGGCAAAAGATATTAAATTTTCATCAGATGCACGCGCAGCAATGGTTCGTGGTGTTGATACTTTGGCTGATACAGTTAAGGTAACGCTTGGCCCTAAAGGTCGTAACGTGGTTTTGGAAAAAGCTTTTGGTTCACCTCTTATCACTAATGATGGTGTAACAATTGCTAAAGAAATCGAACTCGAAGATTACTTTGAAAATATGGGTGCCAAACTGGTCAGCGAAGTGGCTTCAAAAACTAACGATATTGCCGGTGACGGAACAACTACAGCCACTGTTTTGACACAAGCTATTGTCCGTGAAGGTCTAAAAAATGTAACGGCTGGTGCTAATCCAATCGGTATCCGTCGTGGGATTGAAGCAGCTGTGGCTACAGCTGTGGAAGAGCTTAAAGCTATTGCTCAACCAGTTGCCAATAAGGAAGCAATTGCCCAAGTTGCAGCTGTTTCATCACGTTCTGAAAAAGTTGGTGAATACATTTCAGAAGCTATGGAACGTGTGGGTAATGACGGTGTTATCACTATTGAAGAGTCTCGTGGTATGGAGACAGAACTCGAAGTGGTTGAAGGTATGCAGTTTGACCGTGGTTATCTTTCTCAGTACATGGTTACTGATAATGAAAAAATGGTCGCTGACCTTGAAAATCCATTTATCCTTGTGACTGACAAGAAAATTTCAAATATTCAAGATGTCCTCCCACTCTTGGAAGAAGTGCTTAAGACCAGTCGTCCACTTTTGATTATTGCTGATGACGTGGATGGTGAAGCGCTTCCAACACTTGTTCTTAACAAGATTCGTGGAACTTTCAATGTTGTTGCTGTTAAGGCACCTGGCTTTGGTGACCGCCGTAAAGCGATGTTAGAAGACATTGCCGTATTGACTGGAGCAACTGTTATTACTGAGGATCTTGGTCTTGAGCTTAAGGATGCAACGATGGCAGCACTTGGTCAAGCTTCGAAAGTAACTGTGGATAAGGATAGCACAGTTATCGTTGAAGGTGCAGGAAGCGCAGAAGCGATTGCTAACCGTGTAAACCTCATCAAGTCTCAATTGGAAACAACAACATCTGAATTTGACCGTGAAAAACTTCAAGAGCGTTTGGCTAAATTGTCTGGTGGGGTTGCAGTTGTTAAGGTCGGTGCAGCCACTGAAACAGCTCTTAAAGAAATGAAACTTCGTATCGAAGATGCCCTTAATGCTACCCGTGCGGCTGTTGAAGAAGGTATCGTAGCAGGTGGTGGTACAGCCCTAGTTAACATCATTGCAAAGGTTGCTGAACTTGATCTTGAAGGTGACGACGCTACAGGACGTAATATTGTACTCCGTGCTTTGGAAGAGCCAGTTCGCCAAATTGCCTATAATGCTGGTTATGAAGGTTCAGTTATCATCGATAAATTGAAGAATAGCCCAGTTGGTACAGGCTTTAACGCTGCTAACGGTGAATGGGTAGATATGGTTGAAGCAGGAATCATTGACCCAGTTAAGGTCACACGTTCTGCTCTTCAAAATGCTGCTTCTGTAGCTAGTCTTATCTTGACAACCGAGGCAGTCGTTGCCAACAAGCCTGAACCAGAAGCTCCAGCAGCGCCAGCTATGGATCCAGGAATGATGGGTTACTAAGATTTAAGAAAGCAAAAAAACCTAGGAAAAGTCGAGAAACTTTTTCTGGGTTTTCTTTTTATTATTTATTGTTAATCAGTGAAAAGGGTTAAACATGTCAGAACTTCCTTGTTTACCTGACATCTGCATCATCATTTGTTGCTGTCTAATGCGCTCTGCTTCCTTATTCGTATTGATAGAAATAACAAGAAAGATAACCCAACCGATGAATGTCCATCCTAGAAGAAAGGATAGGATAAAGATTGGCCATTTTTTATCGGTTTTATTTAGAAGAGCTGGTAATATTTGAAGTACTACCAAGGGTAAAGAAATGATGATGGAGAGAAAAGCCGTGAGCAAGCCGCCACTAAGCTCATCACTGGCAATTCCAAAGAGTATCATTGCAAGAGCCCAGAGGATAACTGGGATAGAAGCGATGGCTATCATGATGAGGTTTGTTTGAGACTTACTTTCGTGTTGCGTCCAAGTCTCGTTAAAGTTATGATTTGGATGTTGGAAGGTAGCATTAGTCTGACTTGACGCGGGGCTAGTATTTGGTAAATCCTGTTGTTCCTCTAAGTTGGTATCAGCTAGTGGCTCTTCAGCAACATCATAGTTGTCAACATCTTTTTCGGCAGTTTCTACAACCTCTGTTGATGGCGCAGGTTTTGTAGGCTCAACGACTTCTGAGCCGTTCGTTGTTTCTACAGTCTCTTTTTGTGGGACAGTTTCTGTTACTTCGGCAGCTTGTTTGGGAGTTTCTCGGACAAACTCGCCTTTCTGAGCTGCTTCAGCCATTTCTTGAATACTTGGATTACGACCATTAACTGCTTGGAAAAAATCGATCCAATCTTGTTGCTTCATGTGTATAACCTCCAGATATCTTGATTAAAAAATGTTGATAATTACAATTATAGCAATAGTGTAAGGGGACCGCAATGGGAGTCTTTACTTTATTTCCTTATAATCTTCTTATCACTAAAGATGGGAAAGAGAAAGAAATAGGTTAGGATATAGACCACTAGAGGATATATCAGTGGATTATAGTCCCAGGCTCCTTGCCAATCTAGGTGTAAGAGTCTAACACTAGCGCGTGTTAGGCCTGTGCTCCAAGCTTTAAGGCCAAATGGTCTTAGGATTAAACTGAGTGGTGTTGGAAGATGCAAAAGGTAGACTCCATAAACTGCCACTAAAACTAAGAGATATAATCTAAAAAAACGCTGGTGGTAGGCCCACAAGCGTGTAAAATAGTTTTTCATTAGCCAATAACTGCAAAGAGTTTTTGAGCGTTTGATTGGCGAGTAGCATCCATGATGAGGAATAAGTCAACAATTGACCAGATACCACATCCACCACACGTCAAAAGTTTACCAACACCTAAGCCAACGTGTCCTAAGATAAAACGGTCAATTCCAAGAGAACCACCGAAAAGTGAGATAATAAGCATCATTGTAGGATCTTGGAAGCTGATTGAGTAAAGCATTGAAAGCTGTTGTTCAGGAAGTGCCTCAAGACGTTGGCGGATGTACTGAACTTGTTCTGTTGGGAAATACTTGGCATTGATAGCTAACCATTGATCTGCTGGATTCATAATTAAATACTCCTCTAATTTATATGATATGTAAAGCTTAACATAATGTCCAGGGAGATTCAAGGTGGTCAAGGCTTTTGAGGTCAATAAAAGCAACTTATTTGCAAGCTTCCACTGTGTCATAACTAGAGGATCATTAGGATAATCCTTTCGCACTATGCTTGAGAATGAGCCTACTTCTATTATTTGTGATTTCTCAACCCTTGTTCAAAACTGTCTGAATTCGCCTTAACAGTGATTTTTTCGAGTGTTAAGGGATGGGTGAAACTAAGAGTGTGGGCGTGGAGCATGAGTCGAGATGCGGTTCGGTGGCTATAAAGAGGATCCCCCAGAATGGCATGCCCATGATGGGCTAGATGAACACGAATTTGGTGGGTCCGGCCGGTTTTTAGTTGGCAGTTGACCAGACTGGCTCCTTTGAAGGCTTTGAGGCGCGTGATGGTTGTATAGGCAACCTGCCCTTTTCTAGGATCAACCACTCGTTTTCTACGGTCATGGCGGTCGCGTCCAATCTTGTCTTTGTACACAGTCTCCTTGGTCTGAAATTTACCTTCAGCCAAAGCCCAGTATTGACGCTGAATCTTCTTATCTTCCAAGAGTCTATTGAGAATTGGCAGGATAAACGGATTTTTAGCGAAGAGCACAGCTCCACTAGTCTCCATGTCTAGTCGATGAACGACGTAACAGGTCTGCCCACAGTAGGCAGAAACATGGTTAAGAAGAGCAATTTCTGTGGGTTCATTACCATGCGTTTTCATTCCTTCAGGCTTATTGACCACGATGAGATGTTGATCCTCGTAGAGAGGCTCTATCAAATTAGCATTTCCCATAGGGATAATTTTTTCAGGGTAGTCCTCCCGGTCAAAGGTCAGGCTAATCTTATCGCATTTTTCAACAGGACTCTGCCAATTAATAGCTTCTCCATTGATGAGGACGTGCTTTTTCGTGCGTAGGAAATGACGAATTTTACGAGGAATGAGGAGCTTAGTTTCTAGCAAGTCTTTGACAGTCGTTGCAGGATAGGGATTGATAATTTCTACGTGTAAAGTCATGGTTTCATTATATCATGAACGTTTAAAAGAGGACAGAACCTGTAAAAACTTGGTATAATAAGGTTATGACATTTTTTGATAATCTAAAAAACAAACTTTTTAAAGAAGAAACTAGCGGAAAGGGTAAGGAATCCCAGCCTGCTGGAAAATCGAAGGATTTACAAGATAAGATAAAGGGATTGTTCGCTAAGAAACCTGATGAGGTTGAACAAGCCGTTGAAGACTTGGATATGTCTCAGGAAAGTAAAGAGACCTCACGTTATCAACGTTCTAAGCAAAAGAAACCTATTGATACCACCAAACCCTTAGGTAAGGTTCAGGCGTTCTTGAGCAAGTTTACGCTTTCGCCAAGAAATCCTATTCGCCGTTTCTGGCGTCGCTATCATATTGGGAAAATTCTCTTTATCATGCTAGCTGTGCTGGTTTTGACAGTAGGTTCCTACCTTTTCTATATTGCCAAGACGACCAATGTTTCAGATCTTCAAGATGCCTTGAAAGCAACTACGGTTATCTATGACAAAGAAGGCAATCAAGCTGGTTCTTTGTCAGGGCAAAAAGGGACCTATGTGGAACTAGATGCTATTAGTGATAGCTTGGAGAATGCTGTCATAGCAACTGAGGACCGTACCTTCTATAAAAATAGCGGGGTTAACGTCAAGCGATTCCTCCTGGCTATTGTGTCCATGGGGCGCTTTGGTGGTGGTTCAACCATTACCCAACAGTTGGCTAAAAATGCCTTCTTGACTCAAGAACAGACTGTTACTCGTAAGGCCAAGGAATTCTTCCTCTCTTTGGAATTAACCAAGAAATACAGCAAGCAAGAAATCCTTACTATGTACCTCAATAATGCCTATTTCGGAAATGGGGTTTGGGGTGTTGAAGACGCCAGTCAAAAATACTTCGGGACAAGTGCTGCCAATCTAACTGTTGATGAAGCAGCGACCCTCGCGGGTATGCTTAAGGGACCTGAAATTTATAACCCAATCGATAATATCCAAAATGCGACTAACCGTCGAAACACTGTCCTCGCCAACATGGTTGATGACAAGAAGTTGAGTCAGGCAGATGCCGACAGTGCGGCTGGAGTTGATATGGCTAGTCGTCTGGATGATACCTATCAAGGGACTGGCGATGACTACAAGTATCCGTCTTACTTTGATGCCGTCATTGAAGAAGCTACGAAAACTTATGGTTTGAGTGAGTATGAAATCGTAAAAAATGGCTACAAAATCTACACAGAGATGGATGCCAACTCACAAGCTAATATGCAACAGACCTATGAAAATACCTATCTCTTCCCAACGTCAGAAAGTGATGGTAGTACAGCTCAGTCAGCTAGTGTGGCACTTGATCCAACAACTGGAGCGGTCCGTGGTCTAGTAGGTCGTGTAGGTGGTACTAGTGATACAACCTTCCGTAACTTTAACTATGCGACTCAAGGAAAGCGTAGTCCTGGATCGACCATCAAACCTTTAGTGGTCTATGCTCCGGCCTTGGCTTCAGGATGGAGCATCAATAAGGACCTTCCTAATAAACCAATCGACTATAACGGCTATACTCCAACCAACTACGGTGGTGTTGAGACAGAGGATGTGCCTATGTATCAAGCTTTGGCTAACTCCTACAATATCCCAGCAGTTTACCTCTTTAATCAAATCGGTATTCAAAAGGGGATTAGTTACGGTCAAAAATTTGGTCTTAACTTTGACAATGTTCCGGAAGAACTTGGAATTTCACTTGGTGGTGGTGTGACAGCCAGTCCTCTTCAAATGGCTCAGGCTTATGCGACCTTTGCTAATGGTGGTGAGATGAATACAGCTTATTTCATCACTAAAATTGAAAATGCCAGTGGAGACATTATTGCTACCCATAGTAAGAAGTCTAAACGTGTTGTCAGCCAGTCAGTAGCTAACCAGATGAACAGCATGATGCTTGGTACCTTCTCAAATGGTTCCGCTGTGAATGCCAACTACACGGGTTACACAATGGCAGGTAAGACAGGTACTGTTCAGGCTGAATTCAACAAGGATTTGACTAGTGACCAGTGGGTGATTGGTTATACTCCTGATGTGGTCATGACGACCTGGATTGGTTTTGATAAGACTGACGAAAGTCACTACCTAACAGGAGCAAGCTCGGGAACAGCTTCGACGATCTTCAGCTATATCGCTGCGGATGTTTTACCAAATACACCAGGTACTGAGTTTACTGTTGAAAATGCCTATGCAGCTGATGGTCAAACCCTAGACTATACGGCAGATCCAAATGACTCACGTAATAGTAGTAACAAGTCATGGACAGATAAGGCATCAGATGTTGTGAATGACGTTAAAGATCAGGCAAGTAGCCTATGGGATAAGATTACAGACTCCTTCTCAGGTCTGTTTAGATAGCTTGTCAATTGCACCTAAAAGTGGTAAGATAAAAAGAACGGAGGCGTTATGGCACAGAAAAAAGCAAGCCTAGCGTGTGCTGAATGCGGGAGCCGAAACTACTCAATTAATGTGAGTAGCACTCCCAAACCAACACGACTAGAAGTTAACAAATTTTGTAAACATTGTAAAAAATACACCTTGCATAAGGAAACAAGATAGGAGACACCGTGAGACAAACTGGAAGTATTTTCAAAGTCTTGAAAGACACGACTTGGCCAGACCGTAAACAACGCTGGCATGATTTTATTTCAGTTCTTGAGTATACTGCGTTCTTCACTGTCATCATCTATGCGTTTGATGAATTGTTGAGTCGCGCTATGTCAGCACTGATTAACTTTTTCTAAAGAAAACACAAAAAGAGTGGGAATACCTGCTCTTTTTTGTTATAATAAATGCAGATAAAAGCGAGAACAAGGGCCATCAGGCTTTTTTATTACGCTTTGAATTAAACCATAGGCATTCATTTACATTTAACACTCGCATCTAGAAGATAGCTAGCCAAAGGTGTTTAAATGTCATTTAGAAAAAAGAAAGGAATCCTAAAATGCTAGATTCATTCGACAAGGGCTGGTTCGTCCTTCAAACGTATTCAGGATACGAAAACAAAGTTAAAGAAAACCTTTTGCAACGTGCCCAAACTTATAACATGCTTGAAAATATCTTGCGTGTTGAAATCCCAACTCAAACTGTCAATGTTGAGAAAAACGGTAAAGTTAAAGAAGTGGAAGAAAACCGCTTCCCTGGTTACGTTCTTGTTGAGATGGTAATGACAGACGAAGCATGGTTCGTTGTCCGTAATACTCCGAACGTTACTGGTTTCGTTGGTTCTCACGGTAACCGTTCTAAACCAACACCACTTTTGGAAGAAGAAATCCGTCAAATCTTGATTTCAATGGGTCAAACTGTTGATGTCTTTGATACTAATATCAAGGTTGGTGATGTGGTTCAAATCATTGATGGTGCCTTTATGGGTCAAGAAGGCCGTGTTGTAGAAATTGAAAACAACAAGGTTAAAATCATGATTAACATGTTTGGTTCAGAAACAGCTGCTGAACTTGAACTTTACCAAATCGCTGAACTCTAAGATAGACAAATAGAGGTCGAGATAAGAGACTTCAACATCGGAAGACTATCTCATTAAACTTGAGGGGAGAGACTAGAAGCTAGATTTTTGAAATTTAGTTCTGTGTCACTCCCTTTTTTCTAACGGATGATGAATTATAAACGATTTTACGATAGGATTAGTACTCCTTTACGTCCTTACGCTAAGGTTTTAGAAGGCTTGAACAAAATTATAACTAGGACTTTTTACCTGCTTTTTCCTATATTTCTTATTTGGGTTTGGCTAAGGGGTGGCTGGTTTATTCTCTCTACGACAGTGCTTATTATGGGGGGAGGCTTTTTCCTTCTTTCTCTTGGTCGTAGTCTCTATAATCGACCGCGTCCATACCAGACTTGGGCTATCCAACCCCTTATTAAGAAGGACAGTCTAGGCAAGTCCTTTCCCAGCCGGCATGTTTTCTCAGCGACTGTTATTGCTATGTTGGCGCTGACGCTTAACCCCTGGCTAGGTGGGGCTATGCTTTTTCTGGCGGGTGCTCTAGCTCTTTTGCGCGTGCTAGGTGGTGTTCACTATCCTAGTGATGTTTTAGCAGGCTATGTCATTGGAATCCTTGTGGGTCTTCTTCTTTACCTATAGAAAATCTAGTCCTTCTTTGAAAGAGGAGGGCTTTTTTCGTTGAAAAAAGAAAGGTACCTCTGGAGCACCTTTCCTTTTGTTCTAAAATTCGAGTTGGCAATTAAAGGCTGTTCCCACCATTAGATATTGGCTTAGTTTAGGACATGTTCTGTAATAGCTTGAGCCACACCATGTTCATCATTTGAAGTCGTTACTAAGTTTGCTGTTTCCTTGACCCCTTCAGGTGCATTGCCCATAGCAATTCCCAGGCCAGCTAGAGCCAACATAGGACTGTCGTTGAAGTTATCTCCGATTGTCATGACTTGTTCAAGAGGAAGGTTGTAATATTTGGCAACCTCGATGAGAGCGTGTTCTTTAGAAACATGTTTGGCTGTGACTTCAAGATAGTTATCTTTGGATAAGTAGAAGGCTGTCTGTGTAAAATCCATGCTTAGGAGTTTTTGATGGAGGTCCTGAATAACTTCAGGCTCATCAATCAACAAAAGCTTGTGGATAGGAGGCTCTGAATCTGAGACCGTGTCTTGCAGCTCCTTAATCATAGGAGATTCACCCGTGATGCTTCCTTCCAACTGAGACCATTTGTCTAGTTTGTTGGTAATCCAGTCCTTGCCAGAGTAGATATTCACAGAGACACTTGGGTAATCTGTGGATAAGTAGCCAAGAAGTTCTTGAATTTCAGCTTTATCCACAGGGTGTTGGATGATAGTACGGTCACCCTCAAGTACTAAGGCACCGTTGTAGCAGGCGATGGGATTGTCATGAAGTCCCAGTTTATGAGCGATTGGTTGCATTCCTAGTGGAGAACGGGCAGAAGCTAAAACAAAGGGAATATTTGCCTTTTCAAGCTCTGGCATTACCTCAATCAGTTGTTCATCCACCTGGTGGTTACTAGTGAGAATAGTGCCATCAATGTCACTGATAATCAAACGAATCTTACTCATAGTCGCTATCCTTTCCATCATATAAAATCGTTACTCTGTCTTTAAGGGCTTCGATCAAATCAGGATCAGGTTTTTTATCTGTAATCCAGTAGTCAAAGTCTTTAATCTTACCCAAGATATATTTGGAATGTTTTTCATACTTGTCTGATTCAGCAATAAGAATCTTGGTTCGGGCAGCCTGCATGGCCAGTTGCTTAACAGCAACATCCTCCTCGTCCTCATAACTGACCACTCCTTGATTGAGACTAGCCGCTCCAAAGAAGGCTAAGTCAAATTGTAGATGTTGCAAGAGCTGGGCTTCGTGAAGCGAATAGTAGAAGCGGTTTTTACTGTAAAATCTTCCTCCCAAGAGATGGAAGTCAACGCCTTCTTTGCCACTTAGGACCAAGGCGTTGTCCAAAGAGTGGGAGTAGATAGTGACCTTCTTAGTCAATTTTTGTGAGACTTCAAGCATCAAGGTAGAGACATCGAAAAAGAGTAGAGATTGGTCTTTGACCAAGCTAAGCGCTAGGTCTGCCATTTTTTTCTTGTCTTCAGTGAGTCCTTTCTGACGTTCTTGGAAGCCTAGAACAGTGGTATTTTTAACTGGCAGAATGCCACCATGGGTACGTTGAGCCAGATTTCTCTGGCTGAGACAGTCGAAATCTCTTCTGACAGTGTCTTTGGAAACTTCTAATTCATCAACCATTTCTTTGACAGATAGGTTTCCCCTCTCTTCCAAGAGTGTTAATATTTTCTCTAATCGTTGTTCCTGATACATGAGTCACCTTCTTTCTGATACTAGTATAGCATCTTTTTGCTTTTTCACAATACAAAAGCGCAAAAAAACTTAAAAAGAATAAAAAAAGTGCAAAATAGATTAAGGTGAATTTGCCTCTTAAAGTTCCCTTATCATCTTTAAAAATCCTTCAAAAATGCTATAATAGAAGCATTACGAATATTGGAGAGAAACCATGAGTTTTTACAATCATAAAGAAATCGAGCCTAAGTGGCAAAAATACTGGGCTGACAATCACACTTTTAAGACAGGAACAGATGCCTCAAAACCTAAGTTTTATGCGCTTGACATGTTCCCTTACCCATCTGGAGCGGGTCTTCACGTAGGACACCCAGAAGGCTACACAGCGACTGATATCCTCAGCCGTTTCAAACGTGCTCAAGGTTACAATGTCCTTCACCCAATGGGATGGGATGCCTTTGGCTTGCCTGCAGAGCAATACGCTATGGATACAGGAAATGACCCAGCGGAATTCACAGCAGAAAACATTGCCAACTTCAAACGCCAAATCAATGCGCTTGGCTTCTCTTACGACTGGGACCGTGAAGTCAATACTACAGATCCGAACTACTACAAGTGGACGCAATGGATCTTCACTAAGCTTTACGAAAAAGGTTTGGCTTATGAAGCTGAAGTGCCAGTAAACTGGGTTGAAGAATTGGGAACAGCTATCGCCAACGAAGAAGTTCTTCCAGATGGAACATCTGAGCGTGGTGGCTACCCAGTTGTTCGTAAACCAATGCGTCAATGGATGCTCAAAATCACTGCCTATGCTGAGCGCTTGCTCAATGACTTGGATGACCTTGACTGGCCAGAGTCTATCAAGGACATGCAACGCAACTGGATTGGTAAATCAACTGGTGCTAATGTCACTTTCAAAGTGAAGGGGACTGACAAGGAATTCACAGTCTTTACGACACGTCCAGATACTCTTTTTGGTGCGACCTTCACTGTTTTGGCGCCTGAACATGACTTGGTAGATGCCATCACAACACCTGAACAAGCAGAAGCTGTAGCTGACTACAAACACCAAGCCAGTCTTAAATCAGACTTGGCTCGTACAGACCTTGCCAAGGAAAAAACAGGGGTTTGGACTGGTGCTTATGCCGTCAACCCTGTCAATGGGAAAGAAATCCCAATCTGGATTGCGGACTATGTTCTTGCCAGCTACGGAACAGGTGCTGTTATGGCCGTACCTGCCCACGATGAGCGTGACTGGGAATTTGCAAAACAGTTTGACCTTCCAATCGTAGAAGTCTTGGAAGGTGGAAACGTTGAAGAGGCTGCTTACACAGAAGATGGCCTTCACGTCAACTCTGACTTCTTGAACGGTCTCAACAAAGAGGAAGCGATTGCTAAAATCGTGGCTTGGTTGGAAGAAAAAGGCTTTGGTCAAGAAAAAATCACTTACCGTCTTCGTGACTGGCTCTTTAGCCGTCAACGTTACTGGGGTGAACCAATCCCAATTATTCATTGGGAAGATGGTACTTCAACAGCTGTTCCAGAAAGTGAACTCCCACTTGTCTTGCCAGTAACCAAGGACATTCGCCCTTCAGGTACTGGTGAAAGCCCATTGGCTAACTTGACAGACTGGCTTGAAGTGACTCGTGAGGATGGTGTCAAAGGTCGTCGTGAGACTAATACTATGCCACAATGGGCAGGTTCAAGCTGGTACTACCTCCGCTATATCGATCCACACAACACAGAGAAATTGGCTGACGAGGATCTCCTCAAACAATGGTTGCCAGTAGATATCTATGTGGGTGGTGCAGAACACGCCGTGCTCCACTTGCTTTACGCTCGTTTCTGGCATAAATTCCTCTATGACCTTGGTGTTGTACCGACTAAAGAGCCATTCCAAAAACTCTTCAACCAAGGAATGATCTTGGGAACTAGCTACCGTGACCACCGTGGTGCTCTCGTGGCGACTGATAAAGTTGAAAAACGTGACGGTTCCTTCTTCCATGTGGAAACAGGAGAAGAATTGGAGCAAGCACCAGCCAAGATGTCTAAATCCCTCAAGAACGTTGTCAACCCAGACGATGTGGTGGAACAATACGGTGCTGATACCCTTCGTGTCTATGAAATGTTCATGGGACCACTTGATGCCTCAATCGCTTGGTCTGAAGAAGGATTGGAAGGAAGCCGTAAATTCCTAGACCGTGTTTACCGTTTGATTACAAGTAAAGAGATTGTTGCGGAAAACAATGGCGCTCTAGACAAGGTTTATAACGAAACTGTTAAATCTGTCACTGAGCAAATCGAGTCTATGAAATTCAACACAGCTATTGCCCAACTCATGGTCTTTGTTAATGCTGCTAACAAGGAAGATAAACTCTATGTGGATTACGCCAAAGGATTTATCCAATTGATCGCTCCATTTGCGCCTCACTTGGCAGAAGAACTCTGGCAAACAGTTGCAGAAACAGGTGAGTCTATCTCTTATGTAGCTTGGCCAACATGGGATGAAAGCAAGTTGGTTGAAGACGAAATCGAAATCGTCGTTCAAATCAAAGGTAAAGTCCGTGCCAAACTCATGGTTGCGAAAGACCTTTCACGCGAAGAGTTGCAAGAAGTTGCTCTTGCTAATGAAAAAGTCAAAGCAGAGATTGATGGCAAGGAAATCGTGAAAGTGATTGCGGTACCTAATAAACTCGTTAATATTGTTGTAAAATAAAAATAAATCCTTTGGAGCTTAGCTCTGGAGGATTTTTTAGGTTCAGCTTGACAAGAAATAGTAGTTTTGTTAATGTTATTAACAAAAAGAGGGACACTATGAATAAGAAAGAACTGCATAAGTTTAATAATCGTTTTAACAGTTTTGTTTTAGCCTTTGAACAGTTGAAAAAGGATCAACATCGGAACAGTATTGATAAATCAATCACTATTAATGAAGTCCATTTGATTGATCTAATAGGCCGCAATCAGCCTGTGAATCTAGTGACATTATCTGAGTTACTTGAAGTATCTAGGAGTGCTATTACTCAGAGTGTTAGACGTTTAATCAAGAAAGACCTCGTTTCTTTTGAATTTGCACCAGATAATGAAAAAAATAAATATCTGATATTATCCAAAAAAGGGGTTGACGTTTTTAACATTCATAAAGAGCAGCAAGAATATATTGAAAAAACCATTTTTTCAGTTTTAAGAAACTATAGTGAAGAGGACCTTCAAATGGTTATGAAACTGATGGATGATGTTGAACAGGTATGGCAAGAGTTACCGTGGTAACAGTCACGGTAATTTTAAAACCATATTGTTAATTATGTTAACAAAAAAAGAGGAAGATATGACTATACAAATTGAACTGATCTCAGAGTCTGAGTTAGCAGACGAATCTTTTAGTATTGTCATCGATGGCTTAAAACCAAGGGAAACATATCGAGTCGAAATGTTTCTATCCGATTATTATTGTATCAATGCTCCCATGCTTTTAGCTCATGATGGTTTATGGAGATCAACAGGGATTTTTGTATCAGATAAGAATGGTATTATTGATATTTCACAAACTCCATCTTGTTCTGGCTCTTATGAAGGCATTTCAACAATGGGACTATTTTCTAATGCAAAGCCCTTGACCAATAAGAAAAAGAAGCTCCCAACCTCTCTTTCTAAAATTCCTTTACTAGATCGGTTTTTTGTGGAAATCAAAATTATGCAAGGAAATACTGTCATTGCAGAGAGAACTTTCACAAGACATTACATGAGTTCGCAAATTAGTCATAAAGATATTTATGGGAAACATTTTCAAGGGAGACTCTTCTATGATAAAAAGGCAATAAAAACACCAGCATTGATTATTGTGAGCGGTAGTGAAGGACGGATTGAAAAGGCACAGAACATAGCTCAGCTTTTATCTTCTAGAGGTTATATTTGCCTAGCAGTTGCCTACTTTGGTTTAGAGGGGTTACCAAAACATTTGGAACGTATTCCTTTAGAGTGCCTTGTGGAAGCAAAGGATTATCTACGTCAGCATCCTCAAGTAGATAGTGAAAGAATTGGAATCTATGGACGGTCTAAAGGAGCAGAGTTAGTTTTAGCTGAGGAGAGCATTTATAATGACGTTCAATGTTTGGTACTAAATTCCCCCTCTGATGTGGTGTATGAAGGGATAAGAGGGAAATGGAACTCTCATACTTCTTCTTGGACGCATTTGCAAAAAGAACTTACCTATCAAAAGTTTCAACTTAGAGATTATCTGTTCAGCAAACTTTTAAAAAAATCCTTCCCTAAAGATTGGTCTGCTAGGATAGATATTAGTAGACTCTCTTCGCCAATTTTATTGCTCGGAAGTATTGTTGATGAAATATGGGATGCCTCGTCAGCAATTGATGATATTGTCTCACATTATAAAGGACACCACATTACATTTAAAAAATATCATGAAACAGGTCACATGTTGACAGTGGCTTATCAACCAAATCACCGTTATCGAAAAGATTGGCATTTATTGATGAAAGAGAGTAAGGATTCTTGGCTAGCTACGATTCATTTTTTTGATAGACATTTGAAGAAGCAATAAAAATAGCTTATAAATATGCTATAATAGTCCCAACTAAGATAAAAACACAGTTCTGGTTGGTAGTCCAGACGTAGGCAAGCCTATCAGTAACCTTCCTCCTTGGTTGTCCATTCTTAGGGATAGATTTAAGGAGGTGCTGTCGTGGAAACAATTTCAATTGGATTGACAGTTTATTTTGAAGATGGATTTTGGCGTGGTTTGTTCGAACAAGTGTATCTAGAAACTTATCAAGTTTGTCGTGTGACATTTGGTCAGGAGCCAAAAGATGATGAAATTCTAGAGATCTTACAGACTCAGTTTACTCAATTATCTTTTAGTCCAGAAGCTATAGTTAAGCAACATGTAAAAATCAAGAATCCTAAACGATTACAGCGAATGGTGAAGAAACAAGTAAATCAGAAAGTTTCTTCCAAGTCGAAAGAACTATTGCAGTTGCAGTATGAGGAAAGGAAAAAGATTTCAAAACATCAATCTAGTATCCAAAAGCAATTGCTCAAACAAGAGAAATTTGAACGCAAACAGCAAAAACGAAGGGAGAAGCACAAAGGTCACTAGTGACTTTCTCTTTCATAAAATAGAACAGCTCTTTTCGTATAAAAAGAGCTGTTTTTACTTGTGTTGAAAATTCCTTTTGTATATAGATTCCTAATAAACCTACTTGTCGTCAAAAGATTTACTGATGATAGTTTCAAATTCCGGACAATACTTACTTACCTCAAATTCAATGATATCATACTGGGCAATCTCATTTTGATAGAATGGATCCTGCATAATGATTTCTTGAACTGTTTCCTTGTTTTTAGCTCCCGTTAGGATGATACCGACGGTTCTTGGATTTTTTCTTCCAGATGCTATAAAATGACCTTTTGTATAATACTGATTAAAAAAATCTATGTGTTTTTCTAAGAATTTTTCAACTGTATCAAGGGGCTTAATATAGGTAAGATTTACAATAAACATAAGTGACTCCTTTAAAATGAATGATAAATAGATTATAATACTCTACAAATAAATTGAATAGTAGGCACATTTTTGTAAGGAGAAAAAATGTTAACAAATAAAAAATGGAATTGCAGTATGTCTCGGGTATTAGATGTGGTTGGTGGGAAATGGAGAATGAATATATTATGGGTTATAAATAAGCATAAGAAAGTTCGTTTCAATCAATTGAGAAGAGAAGTTGAAGGGATTACAACTATCAGTTTGACACGTGGACTAGATGTTTTAATAGAGAAGCAATTGGTTGAAAAATATGATTATGAGTCTATGCCACTTCATACAGAATATGAGCTGACAGAAAAAGGGAAATCATTGATGCCGATTTTAAAGGACTTGAATCAATGGGGTAAAGAATGGCTGCAATAAATTTGTCCTTATTTTTATCTCTTCCATCTCGCCACTTAGACTCGCATTTTAACCACTTATCCCCAAAAGCCGTTTTTTAAGCGGCTTTTTTGCTAGACTGGTTCTATCAAAAGGAGAGAGAACATGATTTTACAAGCAAAAAACATAAGCAAACGGTATGAAAACTACCTTGCTGTTGATAATATTCACTTACAATTTAAAAGAGGGACGTTCAATGCGATTCTAGGTCCGAACGGGGCTGGCAAATCGACGACAATTTCCATGTTGATTGGCTTACAACAGTCAACGCAAGGCGAAATTATCTATGAACCCGGTACTAAAATTGGAGTGGTCTTCCAAACCAGTGTTTTAGATGAGATGCTGACGGTTAGGGAAAATCTGACCATTCGTGCCAGACAGTACAAAGGCCTAAAACCAAATCGTGTGTCTGATCTTATTGATCGACTAGGCCTATCAGCTTTCCAAAAGCAGAAATATGGGACGCTTTCAGGCGGCCAAAAGCGTCGGGTTGACATTGCGCGTGCTCTACTGCACGGTCCAGATCTTCTGTTCTTAGATGAGCCAACGACAGGTTTAGACATTCAAACCCGGAAGTCTATTTGGGATTTGCTCTATCAATTGCAGAGAGAAGAGGGAATGACCGTTGTATTGACTACGCATTATCTTGACGAAGCAGATGAAGCTGATCAAATTTATATTGTAGACCATGGGAAAGTGATAGCTCAAGGATCGGCATTAGATATTAAGAGTCAGTATGCAAAAAACATCTTGAAGATTCGCTTCAAGGAGATACAGCAGATAGAAAGTCTCAAATCTTCGGGAATGTCAGTAGAGCAACAAAGTCAATTGGAGTATGTTTTTCAACCCGAGAGTGAAAGGGAAGCCATTGATTACCTGGTGCAAGTTAGAGATGAGCTAGCCCATTTTGAGTTTCGTCCAGGGACCATGGATGATGCCTTTATTGCACTTACAGGAAGGGAGGTCCGCTAATGCTAGCCTTACTAAAGCGAAATTTTTTATTGTACTTTAGGAATCGTTCAGGAGTTTTCTTCTCCCTGTTGGGAGCCTTGATTTCCTTTGTTCTTTATATTATTTTTCTTCAAAAAAATCTAACAGATGCTTGGGCTCAGCTCTCCAATAATGGTTCTTTGTTAAATAATTGGCTAATGAGTGGAACGCTTGCAGTGACAGGGATTACGACCAGTCTGGCTGCCTTGACTCAGTTGGTAAAGGACCGTGAACATCAAGTAGATCAGGATCTTTATTTATCGGATCAAGGGAAGTGGCGGTTACCATCTTCATATCTAGCGAGTGCAATCATCATTTCTTTATCTATGCAGGTTCTTATGTATGTGCTGATGTGTGGCTATTTTAGAGAAGTTCCCAAACTATCCATACTATCTGAAGTACTCCTCATTATGCTGCTTAGTAGTCTGCTTTCTAGCTTGGTGAATGCCATTTTTGTTCACTTTTTCCAATCAGTAGATAGTCTTGGAAAGTTTGCGACCATAGTGGGTACAGCTTCCGGTTTTTTGGTAGGGACTTATGTACCTTTGGGCGTTCTACCTAATTTTGCTCAACTACTAATGAAATGTACCCCAGCAACTTATATTGCTGCACTTTATCGGCAAGTCCTCATGAATGAAACATTAAGTGAGACCTTTAAAGGTCAAGATGATCTTCGTCAAGAGTTCCAAGAGAAAATGGGTGTTCAACTCAAGTGGCAAGAGTTGTTGACAAAGGAAAATACTTACCTTATAGTGTTAGGAGGTATTCTTCTAGTAGGCATTCTTTGGGCTGTTTTAGTGAAAAAGTCTAGTAAGAAAAAATAAGTGAGAGTTGGAATAGGAATGAAACTTCGTTTTGAAGAAAAGTCAGATATTTCGACAAAGGACCCCTGTGTGGTCATTCAAGCAGAGCAATTATCTGATCAAGCACGAGAGGTAATGGATTACCTCGAACAATTTTCAGTTGTAAATCAAGTGGTGATTCCTATTAAAACGGATGATCATTTGGTTATGGTAAAAATTGATGACATTATCCTAGCTGAGATTGATAAGAATGTGTTAACGATTTATACAATAGACAAAACCTATACGATGAAAGAGACACTGACAAACTTTCAGCATCGCATCAATCGTCGAAGTTTTTTACAGATATCACGTCATGCTGTTATGAATATAGACCATTTGGAATCCCTATCGGATAGTTTTTCTGGCAATATGATGGCCAAAATGACAGGTGGAGTGAAGTCTAGTGTCAGCCGAAAATATGTCAAATCCTTGATGGATTATTTAGGGGTCTAGGAGGAACCTATGAAACGTTTTATTGCTTATTTTGTATCCGGCGTGAGAACGGGATCGTTCTTCTATCTTGCCCTCCTTTTACTAGGTCAATTATTTCCCCAGATTATCTATCCAAAAGTTAGTGTGGGAAATATTTTAGCCCTCTTTATGATGAGTGGCTTAATGGGGATGCTCTCGTGGATTTTGGAAGACCTTGACCGTATGTCCTACAGAATTAGAGTAATCTTGCATTTCTTGTTGACGGCGATTGTACTGATAGGGACTTGTCTAATAGCGGGTTGGATTGATGCTGTGCTGAATCCTATCATATGGATTGTCTTCATTTTCGTTTATATTATTATCTGGCTTTATCTCATTTGGCAAATGCATATGAGAACCCAACGTATTAACCAAGCCTTAATACATCGTCGAAGCCAGAAAAAGAAAGAAAAGTAAGAAATTATACGAACTTCAAAAAAAGACTCTTTTGCCCCTTGACCCTCACGCCACGTCATAGCCTATACTCTTAATCAGAGAGGAGTTCTATTGAAATCTGTAAAAGAAGTGAGCCAACTATCAGGTGTCAGTGTGCGCACCCTTCATTATTATGACGAAATTGATTTGCTGAAACCGTCAGTTGTGGCTGAGAATGGCTACCGTTACTATAATCGCGATGCGGTTGTCCGTTTGCAGGAAATATTGCTTTACCGTGAGTTAGACTTTCCTCTCAAAAAAATTAAGGAAATCGTAGGTCAACCGGGTTATGACAAAGTTCAAGCGCTTAAGGATCAAATCAAGCTTTTAGAGCTGAAAAAGTCCCGTTTAGAAGCCGTCATAGCTCATGCTAAGGCCTTACAAATGGAGGAAGAAGAAATGTCATTTGAAGCATTTGATCAAAAAGCTATGGAAGCATTTCAGCAAGAAGCTCAGGCTAGATGGGGTCAGACAAAAGCTTATCAAGCTTTTGCGGCTAAGGGGGAGGAGTCCTTCCCTGAAGTTACCAAAGAGATGGCTGCAATCATGTCTACCTTTGGACAGCTCAAAGAGTCTAATCCTAATGACAATAGTGTTCAGGAGCAAGTAAAGGTGTTACAAGATTATATTAGTCAGCATTTTTATCCATGTGACCAAACGGTATTAGCTGGTCTAGGTCAGATGTACCAAACAGATAATCGCTTTTCTAGTTTTATCGATAAAGTCGGGGGATCAGGGACTGCCGCCTTTCTCGCAAAAGCTATTCGTATTTATTGTCAATAAACTAAAGCCAAAGCCAAAGTCTTAGGGACTTTGGCTTTTTCTTATGCCATAGTGACATTTATGTCACTATTTTTATAATCATTTAATGTTTATAATTAATGTATCGTTTTAGAAGGCGATTAGTTAAGTGTTTCTGCTATTTTGCTTGAAATTTTCATGCAGATAATCAGATGAAATTTAACCAAACTCTAATTTAAATCAAATTTATGGAGGAAACCATGTCCATTTTAACCATTGACCACATCTCAAAGTACTATAATCTCGACGGTACGAACCAAGAGCGAGCTTTGAACGATGTTACACTTGAGATTGCACCAGCAAAGATCACTGCTATCTACGGTCCATCTGGCTGTGGTAAGACCAGTCTGCTCAGTATTATTAGCGGCTTGGATAGTCAGTATCAGGGAAATCTGTATTTCAAGAATCAGAACATGCGTGATTTTTCAGAGCGTGACCTGACCTATTTTAGAAAGGCCCATATTGGCTTTGTCTTTCAAAATTTCAATCTTATCCCTCATCAATCAGTCCTTGAAAATGTCAAGATGCCTCTTTACGTTAAAAATATGACTGATAAAGAGATGATCGAGATTGCGGAAAAGGAGCTCAGCCGTCTTGGAATCGGAGAATTTATCAAGAAAAATGTTAAGCAGCTTTCTGGTGGGCAAAAACAACGTGTGGCCATTGCCCGTGCCCTAGTTAATAATCCAGAAATGATTGTGGCTGATGAACCGACTGGTTCTCTTGATTCTCAGTCTCAGGAAAATGTTCTCGAAATTTTTAAAGAGCTAGCCGAGGCAGGTAAAACTGTGATTATCGTAACCCATAACCCTGAGGTGGCGGATTATGCGGATGTTGTCATTAAAATGAAGGATGGTGAAGTCGTTGAAACAATCGAAAAATAAGGGGTTGACCCTCAAGAATAAACTTAAATTGTCATTGAACAACTTTATGGAACGTAAGTGGCGTAATCTTTTGATTGCGACGGCAACTTCCATTGGTTTTATCGGTGTTTTAATTTCCTTTGGTTTGGGGAATGCTATTGTTGGTATGATTAATGACAGTACCGATGGTGGTAACATTCCATCCCAAATTCAGATTAGTCTTAGTGCTAAATCAGCAGCCAGAGGGGTTCTAAATGCGGATGATGAGAAGTTTATTCGTAGTCAGATTAAGAGTGATGACATTAAATATTTGGAGAGCCCCTTTGGAATGAACATGGCAAGTCTTACCCTTGATGGTAAGACCATGGATTTCAGCAAGGACCTTCCTAACTATTCTCAGGTTATCAGTCTCTACAAGAACACAAAAATCTCTACATCTCGCAATAGTAAGGATAAGATTACAGCCGGGAAGGCTTTTAAATCCGCAGATGAAAAGGGCTTAACCCTTCCGATGAGTTTTGTCAAACATTACAATGAAGAAACAGGGAAGAAGCTCAAGGCTAAAGACTTTATCGGCAAAGAAATCTCAGCTCAGATTGTTGAAAATACTGCTGAGGGAACTAAAGTAGCGGATATCAAGACTAAGATTGTCCGTATTGTTGATGACAGCGAGGATGCTGAAGAGAGCAATAGCTATATGCCAGCCAAACAATTGGAAGAGTTGCTCAAAGAAAATGGCTTCACTAAAACAGTCTCTTACATGCTTTTGGAGCTTAAGAATCCAGCCAAGACTAAGGAAGTCACTAAAAAGTTACAGAAAAACAAGAAGTACCTGGTTCTTTCACAGCAGGCCATCCTCAATGTCATTATTAAATTCATCCGTGTTATCCAAGCACTCTTGATTATCCTTTCGTCACAAGCTATCCTAGTTTCAGCTGTCATGATTGGAATTATCATCTATATTAATATCATGCAACGCTCAAAAGAGATTGGTGTCATGAAGGCTGTCGGTTACCTTAATCGTGACGTGAAAGCTATCTTTGTTTATGAGGCGCTCTGGATTACGGGTATCTCACTGGCTCTTGCCCTCCTTGTATCACAGGGGATTGGAAGCTTGGCCAACATGATTGTTTCACATCTCTACCCAAGTGTCAGCAAGGTATTTGATCTAAATCTGACATCAATTCTCATCATGTTTGGCTTCTCGCTCTTGATGGGCTATGTATCAGCCTACCTTCCAGCCCGTAAAATCAGTAAAATGGACCCTGTCGAGTCCCTAAGATATGAATAGAAATGAAGAGTAGTCTCACCAGGCTGCTCTTTTTTGTCAAAACAACCATTAGAATAATCGGAAAATCCAAACAATAATTAACTTTCTGAAAAGTGGAGACAATTGCCCAAAAATGCTATAATAGTCAACATATACAAGCTATTAGTAACAAAAAATAAGTACCTATTCGATTGGAGGAATTCCATGTATAAAGATGACAGTTTAACCTTGCACACTGACTTGTATCAAATCAATATGATGCAAGTCTACTTCAACCAAGGTATTCACAATAAAAAGGCCGTTTTCGAAGTTTATTTCCGTCAACTTCCGTTTAAAAATGGCTTTGCTGTGTTCGCAGGTCTGGAACGTATTGTCAACTATCTTGAAAATCTGACTTTCTCAGAAACTGATATTGCTTATCTAAAAGAGTTAGGCTATCCTGAGGATTTTCTAGACTATCTAGCCAACCTAAAACTCGAGTTGACTATCAATTCGGCCCTTGAGGGTGATTTGGTATTTGCTAATGAACCGATTTTCCAAGTGGAAGGTCCCTTGGCCCAGTGTCAGTTAGTAGAGACTGCCTTACTAAATATCCTCAATTACCAGATTCTTATTGCTACCAAGGCAGCTCGCATTCGCTCTGTCATTGAAGATGCTCCTTTGTTGGAGTTTGGGACACGTCGTGCACAAGAGATGGATGCAGCAATCTGGGGGACGCGTGCAGCCGTGATTGGTGGTGCTGATGCAACGTCCAATGTACGTGCCGGTAAGATTTTCGGCATTCCAGTTTCTGGTACTCATGCTCATGCTCTTGTTCAAGCCTATGGCAATGATTACGATGCCTTCAAAGCCTATGCATCAACTCATAAGGACTGTGTATTCCTTGTAGATACCTATGACACTCTCAAAATTGGAGTTCCGAATGCCATTCGCGTAGCTAAAGAGCTGGGTGATAAGATCAATTTCTTGGGTGTCCGTCTTGATTCAGGTGATTTGGCTTATCTATCGAAGCAAGTCCGTAAGCAGTTGGATGCTGCCGGTTTCCCTGATGCCAAAATTTATGCTTCAAATGACCTTGATGAAAATACCATCCTCAACTTGAAGATGCAAAAGGCCAAGATTGATGTCTGGGGAGTGGGTACTAAGCTTATCACTGCCTATGATCAACCAGCCTTGGGTGCTGTCTACAAGATTGTCTCAATGGAAGATGATCAAGGAGTCATGCATGATACTATCAAGTTGTCCAACAATGCTGAGAAGGTTTCGACACCAGGTAAGAAGCAAGTCTGGCGTATTACGAGTCGTGCTAAGGGCAAATCAGAAGGTGACTATATCACTTTCGCAGACACGGATGTTAATGCTCTAGAAGAAATTAATATGTTCCACCCAACATACACCTACATTAATAAGACTGTTCGTGATTTTGATGCAGTGCCACTCTTGGTCCCAATCTACGACAAGGGGCAACTCATCTATGACTTGCCTAGTCTTGATGAAATCAAGGCTTATGCGACTAAGGAATTGGATGAACTTTGGAATGAGTACAAGCGCGTGCTTAACCCTCAAGATTATCCAGTTGACTTGGCTAAAGATGTCTGGGAAAACAAGATGACCTTGATTGATAATGTCCGTAAGAAAGCCCATAACTTGCCAGAGTAAAAGGAGACATTATGACTTTGCAAGAAACTATTATTGCTCAACTAGGCGTTAAACCTAGCATTGATCCAAAAGAAGAGATTCGAAAATCCGTTGATTTTTTGAAGGCCTACATGCTCAAACATCCATTCCTTAAAACATATGTTTTGGGAATCTCAGGAGGTCAGGATTCTACCTTAGCTGGCCGTCTAGCACAACTTGCGGTTGAAGAGCTCCGTGCAGAGACAGGAAAAGACTATCAGTTTATCGCCATTCGTTTACCATACGGTGTCCAAGCAGATGAAGATGATGCCCAACGTGCTCTTGCTTTTATCAAGCCAGATGTGAGTCTTGTGGTTAACATCAAAGAAGCTGTTGATGGTCAGGTTGCGGAACTTGCCAAGGCAGGCGTAACCGTTTCTGACTTTAACAAGGGAAATATTAAGGCCCGTCAACGTATGATTACCCAATACGCGGTTGCTGGTGAAAATAGTGGTGCAGTCATTGGTACGGACCACGCCGCTGAAAACCTTACTGGCTTCTTCACAAAATTTGGCGATGGTGGTGCGGATATTTTGCCACTCTTTCGTCTAAACAAGCGTCAAGGTGCAGCCCTTCTTGCAGAACTTGGTGCAGACAAGGCTCTCTATGAAAAAGTGCCAACAGCTGACTTAGAAGAGGATAAACCAGGAATCGCTGATGAAGTGGCACTTGGTGTGACCTACCGTGAAATTGATGATTACCTTGAAGGCAAGGAAGTATCAGCCAAAGCCCAGGAAACTATTGAGACTTGGTGGCGTAAAGGTCAACACAAACGTCACTTGCCAATCACTATTTTTGATGAGTTTTGGAAATAAGAGGAGAAATGAATTATGATTAAAGCTTATATTGACTTTTGGAAACGTGCCTTTGACTTTAGCGGACGTTCGACTCGTCCAGACTACTGGTGGGCTTACTTGGTTAATGTCATTATTATTACTATTCTTACTGTTTTTTGTGTTCTTATTCCTTTCTTCAGTAATGTTGACCTTAGTGATCCAGCTCTGTTGAATAATCAGACTGAACTGCAAAAAATAATTATTACCTATGCTTGGCCACTAATACTTTTTAGCTTAATTGAACTTATCCCTCAATTGTCTCTACAAATCCGTCGTTTAAGAGATGCAGGCTTTCATCCGGCTTGGGTACTTCTAAGTTATATAGGGCTTGTACCAGTCTTGGCTATCTTCTCATTGATTGGAAGCATTGTCCTCCTTATCATGTCTTGTCAACCAACGAAACCAGCACCAGAAACACTGGTTGATAAAGTTGAATAAGATTGTCGTACCCCTAGGTTTGTACTGACCCCAAAAAGTTAGACATTTAAT
>NZ_KV809579.1:4761-54140 GCF_001812625.1 Streptococcus sp. HMSC064H09 | reverse complement strand
GTTTGTGGCAAGTCTGTTAAGACAACTTTTATATTCTAACACCCAATTTAGTTCTTGTCAATAGGGTTTTAGTAAATCTATTAACCTTTTTTAGATTGAACTTTTTTGAATCCTTGATACAATACCCATCCAACAACTACGCCAAGGGCATTCTGGCAGAAATTAGGAATTACTTCTGCGATTGAAGCTCCTGTTCCATACATAAATACTGAAGCAAGTGCATAGCCACCCACCATCACAACTGCTGCAATCAGAAGGCCTAGGATACGATAGTTCCCTTTTAAGCCAGCAAAATAACCTTGTGCACCATGGATTAACAAACTGATAAACATCCATTGCGGAGCAGATGATAGCAGATCTATCAGAAAAGCAGACAATCCGCCCACAATTGCCCCCTCTTTCTTCCCAAGATAGAAGGCTGTGAAGTAGATTCCCGCATCTACCAAGGTTAAGAGCCCTGTCGGAGTTGGAATTTTAGCTACGAATCCAAAGGTTACTGATAAAGCTGTTAAGATTGCTAATAATGTTAGCTCTTTTGTTTTCTTATTTTGCATATTGAACTACTCCAAATTCATTTGATTGTTTAATTGATTCAAAAACAAAGGCTTTAGCATTAGCTACAGCTTCAATTTCTGAACATCCTTTGACTAATTCACTAGCTATACTTGAAGCAAATGTACATCCTGCACCGGTATTGTTTTTATCCAACACAGCTTCTTCAAACAATTTGTAGTCTGCTCCATCATAAAAGACATCTATCGCTTTATTACCATCCAAGCGGTTTCCACCTTTGACAACGATAGTCTTAGCTCCTAATTCATTGAGATAGCTAGCCGCATGCTTCATATCATCAAGAGTCTTGACCTTTCTATCTATAAGCAGTTCGACTTCAGGTAAGTTCGGAGTGATAACCGTGATATAAGGGAAAAATTTAACCAATTCATCACGTAGTTGAGAAACTTCAACGTCATGAGTCTCCTTACATACTAAAACGGGATCCAAGACAATTGGAATATCAGAATGATTTTTAACAAAATCCAACGTTAATTCTGCGATCTCAACGTTAGGCAACAAGCCAATTTTAATTGCTGAGAAGGGGACATCTTTTAGTGAGTCAAGTTGTTGTTTAAAAACATTAGTATCAACCGGAATGACCTCAAAACCATTCTCAGTCATAGCTGTTAGACAGGTAAGAGCCACAAATCCATGCTGTTTATTTGTGGTAAATGTCGCTAAATCTGCATGAAGTCCGCCACCACTAAAAATATCATTCCCTGAAATCGCTAAAATCAATTCATCACTCATATCTTATCTCCTTCAAATATAACCCATTTCCTGCTGCTGTTGGTCCTGCAAGATTACGGTCACGACTTTCCAACACTGTCTTCACTTGTGAAACAGGCATGCGGCCATTGCCAATCTTTAACAAGGTACCCACCATATTTCTAACTTGCTTATAGAGAAAACCATTACCAGAAAAAGTAAAGATATAAAATCCAGTTTTCTCATCGATAGATACACTAGCCTGTGTAATTGTACGTTCTTTATTTTCTACAGAAGTTCCTGAAGCTGTGAAGCCTGTAAAATCATGTGTCCCGACCAAATCCTTAGCAGCCTCCTGCATAGGAGCTAAACTCAAAGGATAAGGATAGTGGGTGGCATAATTACGCATCATGGGGTTCTTAGGTCGCCCTGCATCTACTAGAAACTCATAAGTTTTACTGTGTTTATTGTATCGTGCATGGAATTCCTCCGATACAAGTTCGATACTAACAACATCAATGTCATCTGGACATTGCGTATCTAAACCGAAACGTAACTTCTCTGGATCTCGCTCCTGGGGCAAATCGAAGTGGACAACTTGTCCATAGGCATGAACACCTGCATCTGTCCGACCCGCCCCATGAACGGTGACAGGTGTACCGCTATTTAACCGTAAGAGAGTCTTTTCAAGCTCTTCTTGAATAGAACGTGCATTTGGTTGTCTTTGAAAACCTGAGAAAAGTGTACCATCATAGGAAATTGTCGCTTTGTATCTAACCATAGAATTATCATATCAGATTTTTTCAAGGATAAAAAGTAGGTCGATCACCAACTGACCCCATACAGATTTTTGTCATAAAGAAAAAGACGCATTAAGCGTCCTTCCTTTATAAATCTTCTAAAGCGTCTTTTACCTTGTTAAAGAAACCTTTTTTCTGTGGTACAATCTTTTCATCACCACTTGCTTTGGCGAATGCAAGGAGAGCTTCTTTTTGAGCATCATTTAGCTTCGTAGGAGTTACAATCTTAACTGTAACGTGTTGGTCTCCTTGTGAACCTCCACGAAGACGTGGAGCACCCTTTCCTTTTAGACGGAAAGTTTTGCCTGTTTGAGTTCCTGCTGGAATGGTCATCTCAACATTGCCATGAACTGTTGGTACTTCGACAGTGTCACCAAGAGCTGCTTGGACAAAAGAAATGTTAAGTGTATAGTAAATCGTTGATCCATCACGCGTAAATTTATCACTTGGATTAACATTGATGATTACAAAGAGATCTCCATAAGGTCCACCATTGAAACCAGCTTCACCTTGACCAGCAAGACGGATTTGTTGACCTGTTTCAACACCTGCTGGAATCTTAACAGATACTTTATGGCTTTGTTTTTCATGTCCTGTTCCATGACAAGTTTGACATGGCTCTTTAATTTCTTGACCTGTTCCATGACAAACATCACAGGTTACTTGACGACGCATCATACCAAGTGGTGTTTGCGTATCGACATTGATAACCCCTTGACCATGACAGCGACCACAAGTTACAGGGCTTGTTCCAGGTTTTGCACCAGATCCCGAACATGTCTTACATGTCGCTTCACGATTGTAGTGTACTTCTTTTTCGGCACCAAAAATCGCCTCTTCAAAGCTTAAGTTGACACGGTACTGAAGGTCATCACCTTGACGTGGAGCATTTGGGTTACGAGTAGCACCACCACCAAAGAAGCTAGAGAAGATATCCTCAAAACCACCAAAACCTGCACCACCATCGAAGCCACCAAAGCCTCCTTGACCACCAAAACCATTCGCACCATCTGGTCCATATTGGTCATAGGCTGCACGTTTTTGGTCATCACTTAGAGTTTCGTAGGCCTCTTGGACCTCTTTATATTTTTCTTCCGCACCTGGTTCTTTATTAATGTCTGGGTGGTATTTCTTAGACATCTTACGATAGGCACGTTTAATTTCATCTTGAGAGGCATCCTTAGATACCCCAAGACGATCGTAATATTCGGTATTGTTCATACAAGATACTAAGAGCGAACAGAAAGCGACTGAAATTTAGGAAACCGACAAGAAATCCTGATTTCTTAGGAGGTTTATCTAATTTCCAAGCTTTCCGCTCGTGTTCAATTTCTCGAACTCTCTCTGTTCCTTTCTATTTTATTTGTTACGATACGAAGCACAAATATATCTTATATTCACTTCACTTATTTTAGCGAAAAACAGAGGCTGGTTTGCAACCTCTGGATTTCTTACTATCATTTACTAATTAGTCAGAATTGAGCACGCCCTAACCTCTCGGTGAAAAAGAGAAATCTTCCTAGAAACTAAAGTTTCTGCGTCGAATCTCCTATTTTCACTGTGAGGTTTTAACGAGCTTTGCATCTTATTTTTCAGTAAACTCTCCGTCTACGACGTCGTCGCCTGAGTTATCTGCTGTTTGTGCACCTTCTGCTCCTGCTTGAGCTTGTTGTGCTGCTGCAGCTTGTTCGTAGAGTTTAACGGCAAGAGCTTGAGCTTTTTCGTTAAGAGCTTCCAATTTAGCCTTCATGTCATCAAGATTGCCTGATTCTTGAGCTTTCTTAAGGTCATCAAGGGCTGATTGAGCAGCATCACGTTCTGTGTCGAAGCCTTTACCTTCTGTTTCTTTGATTGTTTTTTCAGTGGCAAAGATAGCTTGGTCAACTTCGTTACGAAGATCTACTTCTTCTTTACGTTTTGCATCTGCTTCAGCATTTGCTTCAGCATCTTTCATCATCTTTTCAATTTCTTCATCTGTCAAACCAGAGTTAGATTGGATGACAATTGTTTGTTCTTTTTGAGTTCCAAGGTCTTTAGCTTTAACAGATACGATACCGTTCTTATCAATATCGAAAGTAACTTCGATTTGTGGGATACCACGAGGAGCAGCTGGGATATCAGTCAATTGGAAACGTCCAAGAGTCTTGTTATCTGCTGCCATTGGGCGTTCCCCTTGAAGAACGTGGATATCAACGGCTGGTTGGTTGTCTGCTGCAGTTGAGAAGACTTGTGATTTAGATGTTGGAATAGTAGTGTTGCGGTCGATGAGTTTTGTGAAGACTCCACCCATTGTTTCGATACCAAGTGACAATGGAGTTACGTCAAGAAGGACAACGTCTTTGACATCACCAGTAATAACACCACCTTGGATAGCAGCACCCATGGCAACTACTTCATCAGGGTTAACTGATTTGTTTGGTTCTTTACCAGTTTCAGCTTTAACAGCTTCTACAACGGCAGGGATACGAGTTGAACCACCGACAAGGATAACTTCGTCAATATCTGACAAGCTCAAACCTGCATCTGAAAGGGCTTGACGAACTGGAGTTTTCGTACGTTCTACAAGATCACGAGTCAAATCATCGAATTTCGCACGAGTCAATGTCATTTCCAAGTGAAGAGGTCCAGCCTCACCAGCAGTGATGAATGGCAAGCTGATTTGTGTTGAAGTGACACCAGAAAGGTCTTTCTTCGCTTTTTCAGCTGCGTCTTTCAAACGTTGAAGAGCCATCTTGTCTGTTGACAAGTCGATACCATTTTCTTTCTTGAACTCTTCAACCATGTGGTCGATGATTTTTTGGTCAAAGTCATCACCACCGAGTTTGTTATCCCCTGCAGTTGCCAATACGTCAAAGACACCGTCACCAAGTTCAAGGATAGATACGTCGAATGTACCACCACCAAGGTCGAATACCAAGATTTTTTCTTCTTTATCAGTCTTATCCAAACCATAAGCAAGAGCTGCTGCTGTTGGTTCGTTGACGATACGTTCTACTTCAAGACCAGCAATTTTACCAGCGTCTTTAGTTGCTTGACGTTGAGCATCGTTGAAGTAAGCAGGAACTGTGATAACTGCTTTAGTTACTTTTTCACCAAGGTAATCTTCAGCATAACCTTTCAAGTATTGAAGAATCATAGCTGAAATCTCTTGCGGTGTGTATTCTTTACCGTTTGCAGAAACTTTTTCAGAAGTACCCATCTTAGATTTGATAGAGATGATGGTATCTGGGTTTGTTACTGCTTGACGTTTTGCAGCGTCACCAACGATGATTTCACCATTTTTGAATGACACAACAGATGGAGTTGTGCGGTTTCCTTCTGGGTTTGCGATGATTTTTGATTCAGTTCCTTCAAGAACTGCTACTGCTGAGTTTGTTGTACCTAAGTCAATACCAATGATTTTAGACATATGTTTTTCCCCTTTTTACTTAATTTCTATTTTGCTTTTTTATCTTTCATTCATAGTTTTCTGTCATTTCGGACAAGTTTTCAATTAATTATATACAACTACCATAGCTGGGCGTAAGACGCGTTCGTGGAGTTTATACCCTTTTTGGAAAACTTGTGCAATCGTATCTGCTGGATGTTCATCATCTGCAGGCATTGTTTGAATAGCCATGTGGAAGTTATGATCGAAATCACCATCTGCTGGAATTTCTTCAATCCCTTCCTCTTTAAGAGCATGCACTAAACTTTCTTGCACCATTTCCAAACCTTTTTTGACATCATCAGTCAAGCCCTCAACGGCAAGAGCACGTTCAAGGTTATCAAGTGATGGCAAAATTGCTTTTGCCAAATCTTGGCTACGATACTTTTGTAATTGTTGACGTTCTTCATTAGAACGGCGCTGAATGTTTTGCATTTCTGCATGGGCACGAAGGTATTTGTTTTCAAATTCTTCGGCACGCGCTTGGGCTTCTTCAAGTTCAGAAGGTTCGCTTACTTCCTCTACAACTTCTTCAGTTGTCTCAGTAGCTTCCTCTTCTTTCACTTCTTCTTTTTTAATATCTTCAGTCAAGGCATACACCTCTTTCTATACTTTTTAAATGTTATATCTTAGCTAACTTCATAATGGTTACTATTGAGGTAACGGTAATAATCCGTCAACTTCATAACCAAAACTCTACTAATAACATTGACCAAACTAACCATGCGACGATAATCCATTTCAACTGGGCCAATCACATGCATGAGCGCCATCCCACGATAAGGAATCAGGAATTTATGACTCATAACTGTGACATTTTCAAGCGCTTCTTCAGTTGATTCTGCAACCGAAATCTTGGTCACTTCATCATCGGAGATAGCTGATCGAAGCTCAAGTGCCACATGTTGTGGATTGTCCAAAAATTGATAGGTTTTTAAGTCGGCATAAGTCAGTGATGCAACCTTACCTTCGATGAAAATCAATTCCTTAAAAAGTTGTGAAAAGATATAATCAAACAAATCTAGAACATTATCTGTTATCTTGAAATACTTCTGCACAATCTGAGGAATCTCTGTTCTCAATCGGTAATGGATATCTAAGACAGTGTTTCCCAAAAAACGTTCTTGAACAAGCTTATGAAGAATTTCCAAATCACTAGACAAGAAATTCTTTGGAATAGCAAACTGAACTGTCACAGGCTTAGATTCATCTAGAGTAAGAACCGCTAAAGCGTCGTGATTGGATAGATGAACAATGTCAAATCCAGTCAGACGTTGTCGTGTCGGTTCCACATCTTGAATCACTGCTGTGCATCCTGTCATTTCTGCCAGCAGCTTTGCCGCTGCATCCAAGATATCTTCAAGTTTAAAAGCTTCAAAGTCGAAAGCTTTAACCACTTGATAAACATCTTGTTCATCAATCGTATCAAGATTCAAAGAATTAGCGACGAAATACTGGAAACCTGCTCGGCTTGGCATACGCCCACTAGAAGTATGAGCTTTTTCAAGATAGCCCATCTTTTCTAGCTTGGCCATGTCATTACGAATGGTCGCTGAACTCGAATCAATTGATTCTTGTAACGCTTTAGAACCAACCGGTTCATGTGTACGAGTGAACATCTCAACTATCAAATTCAAAATAGTGTTTTGCCTTTGCGTAATCACGATGTCACCTCATTTCTATTTGTTAGCACTCTAATACGCCGACTGCTAACTTATGATTCTATTATACACCTAAACTTGAACATGTCAACCCAAAAAACCAAAAAATTAGCACTCTTTTTGAGAGAGTGCTAAAAATACATCTCAAGACCTAGAGAAGCAAAAAAGAGCACCTCCGAGGTACTCTAATCTTATCGATCATATTTTGACAAATGATAGGTCTCAATAATAGATATGAGGTGTTTGGCGTAATCTGGATCACTGCTAAAACCCGCAGCTTGTAGTTTTTCTGCCGCAACTTTATAACTAGTCGTTCCTGCCACCTCTTTATAGGTCGACTCGCCCCACGTTCCTTGGCGAAGTTCTTCTAAATAAGTCATCATAGAACTTGACCAATCCTTAAAAACTGCAAAATCCACCTTTTGGTATTGCCATTTCCCTTTACTGTAGATACTATCCTTTAAACGAATACGTTCTTGACCCGGCTGAGCTACCAGACTGTAGATGTTATGGTATTTAACAGATAAAAGACTGCTACCATAATTCGACTCATATGCAGCTTGGCTAAGGAGAATTGACGCTGGCACACCATAGTTTTTGGACATCTTTTGAGCTGTTGGAGCTAAGGTCTCAATAAACTCTTGCTGCGTGTAAGCAACCTTTACCGAACGAGCATTATCATCTGTAGAGGCATGAAGAATCAAAGGTAAGACAATACCTAAAGCGAAAACAGCAACTAAGGTTATGAAGGCTTTTAGTTTAAAACGTCGTCTCACTTAGCTTTCTCCTTTAATAATGCCAAATACTCCTCCAAAGTAAGATTATGTTCAGCCATATACTCTGCTGACTCTTTACCAACATAGCGGAAATGCCAATCCTCGTAACCTACACCAGTTGATGATGTTTTACCATCTGGAAAACGAAGAACAAAGCCATATTTCGGCGCCAACTCTTTAACTTTAGCTACTGTATCTGGATCTGCTTCATTTAAGCTATCTACAGTACTCATATCAATCGCAAGACCCGTCTGGTGTTCACTCGCTCCTGGTGGTTGTGAATAGGTTTGAACCTTTTTCTCCGCCTGAGACTCCGTCAAACTTGGGTCAGCAGCCATTTCCTGCTGAACATAACTGTTATAAAGTTCTGTCTGATAAGCAACACTACGATAACCGGATATCAAGTGATAACTTGGATCAATTTCTTGAGCAGCTGCTAAAAACTCCTTAACATTCTTAGCAATTCTCGCATCTACAGAAACACCATCGACATCAGCAATCTCAGGGTTAAGTTCTTTAGACTTATTATCTCGATTTACCAAAAGCAATTGCCAGTCTTTAGGCGATACATCAGGTAGTCCCTTTGCATCCTTGCTTCGAGTCGCATCGGTAGCTTGCTTACTACTTTTCATTACCGACGATCCATTGGTTTGTTGAACCGTACGACTGACACCAAATACAGAATAAAGTCCTGCTGCAACTAAAAGGACTGCAATCAAGACACTACTGATAACCAAAAACCAGTTGGTTTGCTTTTTCGCCTGACGGCGACTTGGATAGTTATTTTTTACCATTTTCTTTTTCTATTATCTCTCGCCCAACCTGACGATAAGTCATATCGCCAAGTGCTTCTAATGTAAATTTACCATTTTCATAAGCAACAACAGTAACCGAACCGTTGTCCAATGAAGGATGCTCGACAGAAGGATCAATTAACCAAGCAAAGGTTGCAATGGTCATACCGTGACTAACAACGATAGCATTACCACCACCAGACCTATCAAGATCCTCAGCAATAGCTGTAAACCCTTCTAAAATACGTTTTCTGAGCACTTCCCAAGACTCTGCCCAACCAGCCGTATCCACATCAAGGATACCTTGTGCAAGTTCAGGATAAGTTACCTCATGCAAATCCTTACCTTGAAAAGCATCTGTTCTCGGTAGCACACCGTAGAAAAGTTCACCATCATAGCCACCATCTAAACTACCAAAACACCACTCACGAATACGTTTGTCACGTTTATAGGGAATAGTTTCTAAACCCGTCTCACGCAAAATGATATCCATAGTTTGAATCGTTCGACCTGAATCACTAGAATATGCAGCTTTAAAAGGAATACCTGCTGCTTTCAGACCTACCCCCAATTCACGAATACCTTCTTCACCGAATGGGGTCAAAGGGCTATCAGACCAACCTTGTGCACGACCAATGGTGTTAAACATGGTTTTGCCGTGTCTTGCAATATACAACTTAACCTTACTCATAGTGCCCCTTCTTTCCGTCATTTTTGAATTCATTATAGCACAAATCCCCTCGACTATCTAGCCAGCGAGACCATCAGAAAATGCCTTACCAATTGGCAAAGCATTTATCATCCGTTTAGTTTTTAAAGCTGTGAACAGGAGCTGGGATTTGACCACCACGCGCAATGAAGTCAGCCGATGAAGCTTTGTTTACCTTCATTACCGGTGCATACCCAAGAAGACCTCCAAGTTCCAGCATGTCACCTTCCTTACCATAAGGAATAATACGAACAGCTGTTGTTTTCTGGTTAATAACACCGATAGCCGCTTCATCAGCAATCATGGCCGCGATTGTAGTATCTGGCGTATCAGCAGGAATAGCAATCATGTCTAGACCAACAGAACAGATGGCTGTCATAGCTTCCAATTTTTCAAGGTTGATATGACCAGATTTAACAGCCGCAATCATACCCTCATCTTCAGAAACTGGAATAAAGGCACCTGACAAACCACCAACTTGGTTACATGCCATGATACCACCTTTTTTAACTTGGTCATTAAGAAGGGCTAGAGCTGCAGTAGTACCATGTGTACCAACAACTTCAAGACCCATCGCTTCAAGGACACGGGCTACTGAATCACCAACTGCTGGTGTTGGCGCAAGAGACAAATCCACAATACCGAACTCGACACCAAGACGTTCACTGGCCATTTGACCAACCAACTGACCAACACGTGTGATTTTGAAGGCAGTCTTCTTAACTGTTTCAGCTAAAACATCGAAACTTTCGCCTGGAACTTTCTCAACTGCACGTTGCACAACACCAGGACCTGAAACCCCAACATTGATTACAACATCAGCCTCACCAACACCGTGGAAAGCACCTGCCATAAATGGATTATCTTCAACCGCATTGGCAAAGACAACCAATTTACCTGGACCCATTGGATCTGCCTGAGAAGCCTCTTTGATGATACGTCCCATGTCACGTACTGCTGTCATGTTAATACCGGTCTTTGTTGAACCAATGTTGACAGACGAACAGACAAAATCAGTCTCTGCAAGCGCACGTGGAATAGAATTAATAAGAATTTCATCACCTTTTTGGTAGCCCTTCTGAACGAGCGCAGAGAAACCACCAATAAAGTTCACGCCGATTTCCTTAGCTGCTCGGTCAAGCGCCTTCGCAAAAGGTACATAGTCTGTAGCATCTGTTGCCGCACCGATGATTGAGATCGGAGTAACAGACACACGTTTATTAACAATCGGAATACCAAGTTCAGCCGCAATCTCGTCACCAACAGCTACCAAATTCTTAGCCTTAGATACAATCTTGTTATAGACTTTTTCCGCCGCCTTATCGATATCTGAATCGATACAGTCTAGGAGTGAAATCCCCATGGTAATGGTACGAACATCAAAGTTCTGCTCCTCAATCATGGCAATGGTTTCTGTGACCTGTTTAATATCCATTTTAAGCTACTCCTATCTTACAAGTTGTGCATAGCATCAAAAATTGCTGAACTTTGGATGTTGATTTTAACGTTCAATGACTCACCAAAGGCTTCCAATTCAGCACGTAGGTGTGTAAAATCTTGTTTGTCTTCTGATGATACAACCGCCATCATGGTAAAGAATTCATCAAGAACTGTTTGAGAAATATCATCAATATTCAAGCCAAGTTCTGCCACCTTAGTCGCAACACCCGCAACAATACCTGATTTGTCCTTACCTACAACTGTAATAATCGCTTTCATGAGAAGCCTCCATCATTTTATTTTGTATAATTTTAGCATATTTTGATTAAAAATGCTATTTTTTATGAAATTTGCATATTTTTTCTTGAAAAAGACGAATGTTTCCGAGGAATTTAACTAATATCGTTTATAAAAATATCCTCTCTCTGACCCAACTACTTGTGGATAAACTTGTTCACAACCTAAATAATTTCCTTCTTTTTAAACCTTGAAAAATCAAGATTCAACACTATCAACAGACTTATCCACAGGTGTGGAAAAGTCTGTGGGTAACTTGTCGATAAACAAAAAAATATCGCCAAATTCAGGCGATATCTTAGCTTTATTTCCATTTTAAATTAACATGGGCATTCATTTCTTTATAAGCAGTATCTATACGCTCTTTGGTTTCTTCATCTAGTTTATTTCTATATTTACCACCTTTAATGAAATCCTCTAAAATATAAGTTTGGTAAGTATACAAAGGGTATCCCTCTGGCGAACTCGTTCCTTTAGGCGTACGGTTAACCCAAGTCGGATGTGCTTGAGCAGTCTTAATCGTGGTTTGACCATTCTTTTTCTCAAGGGTGACATCCATTAAGACACCCCTCTCTGTCCACTCTGCGCTATCCACACCATCCATTGTCTCTATACGTTGGTTAGAAATGAAATTCCCCATTGAGTAAATAATAAGTTTTTGCTGTCCATCTTTTTTAACCACCTCAGAAGGCTCTACCACATGAGGATGACCTCCAAAGATAATATCAGCACCCCAATCAATCATCTTATGATAGAGTTTAACCTGTTCATCTGTCGGTTCCAAACGATATTCAACACCCATCTGAGGCATGATAACCGTGATATCTGCTTCTTTTTCGGCACGCTGAATCTCGGCTTTCATACGTTTTTCATCCAAATTCGATAAGTGGTCTGCAACCTCTTTATCCGTCAAGTTCGACTCTAGACCATTGTAACCATAAGCATAGGAAAGTATTGCAACTTTGATACCATTAACATTCTTGATGAGCAGTGGCGCCTTGTCTCGCACCGGCTTTTCGTAAACACCAATAGGATCAATTCCCACTTTTTTAAAAGCATCAGCCGTTGTAAAAGCTCCCTCTAAGCCAGAATCCAAGATATGATTATGAGCCAAATCCATAACATCATAGCCAGCATCCTTGATAGCTGCTGTCACTGATTGAGGAGCATTAAACAGAGGATAGCCTGACAAAGGATAATCAGGGTTAATCGTTCCCTCAAAATCACCCAAGACCAAATCAGCCTGCTGTAACCACGGCTTCACATAAGTAAAATTCTCCGTGAAATCATAGCTACCATCTGACTGAAGGGCACTCATATAGAGACCGTCATGATAGAGCAAGTCCCCATTAGCCATGATACGTGCTGTCTGTACCTGGTTCGAGGCATTCTTTTGCTGTTCGTTCTTACTATGAACAATTAAAATCTCAAGAAAAAGCAAACCTAAGACGAGAGCAATCAACCCCATCAAAATCTTATTAGTCATCGCATTGTCACGCTTTTTAGCCTGGCTCTGTTTCATAATACTCTCCTTTTTCATACTTCTAGTGTACCAAAAAAACTTATCCATTGATGATAAAAAAGATTAATAAACGGTTACATCTCAATTCCATGACGATTGAAAGCATCTGTTTTCTTAGACAAGATAAAAACTCTACTTCATACGAAGTAGAGTTCTGTTAATAATTAACGTGTTGGTGTGTATTCCAAATCTTTACCATGTTTAGCTACAAAATCAGACATTTCAGAGTCTGGAATTTGACGCAAGTAGAGATTAGCACGAATCGTTTCATCTTCCTCACGACAAGTCGAAAGAACGAGGTATTTATCCGAAGCATTAACCTTCAAATCCTTGTTTTTAACACTTGCTTGATCATAGATGATATCCAACTGTTGTTTAAAGTCTTTATCACTTTCAAATGATGTACGATAGAAAGCTGTGTCTTCAGGCACAATTACCATAGCAAGTGCTTCATAATAATACTTACGTTGAGGCGTCTCAATAACAACATATTTGTGTTTATCAAAGAACGACTGATCACTATAGTAGTTAACATCGTTGAACATACGACTATCAGCAACCTTACTTCCTCGAGCATGACCGAAGAGCCAAGTCAAACGATCGCTGAAATCTTTCTTATTGTCTGTATCCATGAAGACCGTTCCCAAATATGGAACGTTTCCTCCATCAAATGTTTTATCTAAGTAGGTTGAATTGTCCGTTGTTTGAACAACTGGCTCATCCAATTTAGTCCCTGGTGCATAGACATAAGCGATAGTATCAGGGTTTGTCGCCTCAAGACCATCAAATTTATTTTTGAGGTAGGCTTTCTCCTCATCTGAAACTTTATAAGTGTTTGCTTTTTTAGTCGTTAAAACACTCTTAACACCATTAGAGGACGATGCTGTCGGAGACATAAACTGGAAGCCAAGGAAGATAGCCAAAGCAGCAATGACTAAGGCTGAAATCCCAGCAATCAGTTTTTTGCGAGATCCAGTAGATTTACGATTATGATTACTCATGAAATGTCAAATCCTTTTCTTTATCCATAGAAAAATATCACCGAAGCTCTAGCCCCAGTGATATTCTTTTTAGCAATAGCAGTTAATTATTTAACAGCTGCTGTGTTTGGAAGAGCTTTAGCTTCAGCTTTAGCTGCTGGAGCTTTCTTTTCTGCAGCTTTAACAGCTTTAGCTTCTTCTTTAGCGTCTTTGTTAGCGTTAGCTTTATCAGTAACTACAAACTCATCTTTGATGATGTTTCCGTTAGCATCACGTTTTGGTTCGATGTGTTCACCAGCATCTTCAAATTTTTGTTTAGTTGAATCTGCGTCAACGTTGTTAAGACCATCTTTAGCAGCTTGAGTAAGACCACCTTCGTTGTTTGTGAAGAAGTCACCACCAGTTGCTTCAGTTTTGTTATCAAGGTTTCCAGTGTGAACGTTACCGTCGTTAGCGAAAACTGCTGCTGATGAAGCGAATACTGCAAGAACTGCAGCTGATGTAAGCAATACTTTTTTCATAATTGTTTCTCCTCTAATGGATTATTATATATTTAGTATCAGGACCTCCCTGACATCTATAGATTATAACACTATCTAGAGATATGTCAACAAATTTTAAAAACTTTTTTAAATTTTTAATATATCCTACAATTCCTACAAACAAAGGTTTTTTGAGGTGTGTTACCAAATAGTAATAATTAATCATTTTTAATTTTAATGTTATTTTAGGTAATTTATTATGTCCTTTGCTAAGTTTAAATACATATTTAAATCATATATAAAAGCATAATTTGTAAAATATACATTCATTATTATGTGAGGTTTTATGGCTAAAAATCAAAAGATATTTAATAGACGTATAAAACCCTCTTACTGATAATATGTTTGAAGTATATAACAATATTATCTTTCAAATAAATGTATTCATTCACTTTTATCATTTTTGTATGATAACTACATAATATGCAAGATCTCAAAAGTGAATAGATTAGAGAAACATTAGCATTTTTGAGAGCATTTCGACCTAAAAAGTTCTATTATTGGGTTAAAATGCTTGAAAAATAAACTATTATCTTATTTTTGAAAGCGTTTTAACTAAGATGTAGTCAAAAATAACTCCTTTGAAACTACTCCCTCTTACCAAGACCTCGTCTCAGAATAACAAGTTTCCAAAAACTGATACACAAATCAATTGGATTGTTTTACTTCTCTTATTTCAGACGAAATAGTTCTTCTACTTGTTTATTAAAGACTTGTGCTATTTTTAAAGCCATTTCCAACGAAGGGTTGTAGCGGTTATTTTCCAAGTGAACAATCGTTTCTCTCCGTATTCCTACTTGATCTGCTAAATCTTGTTGAGTCATACCATAAGCTTCCCTTACTTCTTTCAAGTTAGTCTTTATTTTACTTTCTTTCGCCATATTTCATCCCCTTTTTTCAGTGATAAAGTAAGTAATGGCAAATAATAAGAGTAAAAAAGCCACCAAAATATAAAGGAATCCAGCATTCAAAACGAAAACTTTACAGACAGCTATCAAGGTTGCCATTCCCAATAATATAAAGATTGCTATTGTAAACAAAATGGAAGAGGACTTTGCAATATTTCTATAAAATCGTTCATCGGGTTCTTCATTAATTCTCTTGAATAAGAAGTAAAACATTAATAACAATTGAATACTTAATCCAATTCCTAACATTATATTCTTAATCAAAGAACCAGGAGTTAGCAGCCAAACTCCAATAGTATAGATCGAGGACGAGAGAAGTACAAGCACTGTATATAATTTTGCAGTAATCCCAAACATGTTTTTTTCTTTCTTTTGATAGGTTGATTTTGAGAGGACCGATACCATCGTACAAACCAAATACGAAGGAAGCCAAGCCGTCGTCATAATAGCACCTTTCGCTAGAATCGGTAGGTGATTCCCCAGAAATAATACTAAACATACAACAATAAGCACGCTAGCGATATAAAGGATTATCTTTAAGTTCTTCGACATTTTCATTTCAGTCACCTCTTTTTAATATGTTATAAATATATCACACCTTGTCTGTTATAAATATATCACATTGTTATAAGAATTTCAAGATGAAGACAAAACTCTAGTAAGATTTTGAACACTTTTCAGAAATCTATACAAAAAAACACCTTGCAAGCTGCAAAGTGTTTTCGTTTGTACTCTGCTGTCCAGTAACGAATTAACGTTTTGAGAATTGTGAAGCTTTACGAGCTTTCTTAAGACCTGGTTTGGAAAGTATGGGTTTCAGTTGGACTAAAAACAGCGTATTATCAAGGCTTTTCAGAACGATATCTACTGATTAATTTCATAAAATATGAATCAATAGATTATAAATAGGGGAATAGTTTAGGTCTGTAAGCATTAAAATAATACACCTAACTTTGATCACCATTTTTTTAGTTATTCACTCTTTTTTCAGATAGTGTTTTTAAAGTTATGATATAAAATGCCGCAATTAAAACACTATACATCATAATCGGAGGATAGACAATTAAGGATAGAATCAATCCCACTCCTTTAATTATTAGGTCAGGTATCAATAACTTTCTATATTGTGCGGTAGCTTCAAGTAATTCTTTCTGATCTATATTGGGTTTATCAATTACTTTATGTAAAAACCAGTTTGCTACCGTTGAAACAACAACGATTATAATCTCCCTATAATCATGGAAAAGTAGTAAAAATAGTTGTTATCCTAGTTGATTAAAAAAATCTCTGATTTCCTCATCTTTTATAAAATAATATATAATTTTCCCCTCTCTTCTAGTATCCAAGATGTTTTGATTGGCTAGTTTACGAAGATGGTGGGAGGCAGATGCCATACTGAGATTTAGTAAACAGGCTATATCACAGACACAGAGTTCTTCAACAGCAAGGAGATAAAAGATGATATTTATCTGTTTATTATCGGTAAATTTTGATAAAATGCGAAGTGATTTTTGGACTTTTTCCTTTTCAAGGTAGTTCGTTGCGGTTGTAACATTTTGTTGATTAATAACATCCACTTGACAGATACTATCTTTTTTCATAATTTTTTCTCCTAGCCTAACACAGCCCATAGCATGTCAAAGCTGTTGTTTTCAATCAGGATATACATCCCCAATCCTAAATAGACAACGGCAATAAACCATCTGCTATATTTTTCCAAAGTTTCTCCAACAGAAGGGACTTGTGCTAATTTTTGGGCAGAAAAAACCAAGAGATAAATCATGACTAGAAAAGTAAGTAAAGTCACTATCAAATTCGCTAAATTTAAGGTGGTAAAATATGGGACAAAGACACCAATATTGTCAGCGCCACAACTTGCAAAAGTAATCATAGCGACTAGAAAAATCAGGTTTTTATTGTCTTTTCGCAAACCATCTTTTGCAATAGCTTCTCCATCAGAATCTCCTAAAAGCAAAACTTTGAGGCCTAGGAAAATTGGAATCAAACCGAGTAAACCTAAAATCTCTTTACTAGGAATATAATTCAAGACAAATGCAAAAAGCAAACTTAGGAATATTAGACTAACAGAGCCTAGAAATTGTCCTAAATAGATGTTAATGATGTCCTTTCTGCTTTTTCTTTTGGCAAAAAATAACATTAGGATAATAAGTAAGTCTACGGCTGTCCCAGAATACAGGATTATTGAAGTAACAACATTTTGAACCATAAAGCACCTCATTCAAATATATTTTTGAATGTATTTTAACATTAAACTTTGTAGATGTCAACTTAAAATCCACCAATTAATAATTGCATGTCAATATTTGTATTGTGAAACTAGTTTCAGAAATATATAGTCTTAAAGTATGTCCACTGCCAATGGTTTTTTCAATATTTAAAAGGAGAGAACCAATTTGGTCCTCTCCAGGGTATAATTTTCCACCAACCCACTACAGTTGACAAAGAGCCGTTATTCTCAAATGAGACAACTCCTTTTAGTTTTTATAACCTCAGCTTCTCGGTCTCTTACCTACTTTTAATAGAAAGACTACGAAGGACGATTCTTAAAGTAGTCAGATTGTGCAATATCGAAAGATTAGATGGGCTTAACCAATTTAACAACCCAAATCCAATTAAACTTCCATTTATTACAACTGTTTCTTGAATATTTCTTTGAATTAATTTCTGCAACGATTCAGATAAAGAATTCAATTCCTCGAAGAAATCTAAACGATTATCTAATAATAAAATATCACTCATCTGCTTAGAAATATCAGCACTTTCATTCATCACAACCCCAATATCTGCAAGCGTCAAGGCAGCAGAGTCGTTTAACCCGTCTCCAACCATCAAAATAGTTCGGCCAGCTTTCTGTAATTCCTGAACCAACTGAAACTTACCATCTGGTTTTAAATCAGTATAAACGTTGTCAAATGGCAGATCTTTAACCAACTCTTCTGTTCTAGCCAACGTATCACCAGTTGCCAGAATCAGTTTTTTCCCTTGGCGCTTTAGCTTTTTCAATGCAACTTTCGCCTCGCTTCTCAAGGGAGTGTGGATACAAAACATCCCAATTAATTCTTTCTTATAAGCCAAAAACAATAAATTGTAATGAGTCTTATATTGCTCAATCAAGGCCAGCTGCTCAGAACTAATTCTTACCTGTTCGTCTTGCATTAGTACATAATTTCCAATGACAACCGATTGACCATCAATTTGCGATTTAATCCCTTTGCTTGCAACATACTGAAGCTTGCCATGCATTTCTTCGTGTTCAATGCCTTCAATTTCAGCTTGTTTAACAATTGCATTGGCAATAGGATGATAGATATGTTCCTCCAAACATGCACTTATTCTTAAAATATCTTTCTCAGTATAATCTCCGAAAGGAAGAACCTTTTCAACCAAAGGATAACTCGTCGTGATGGTACCCGTTTTATCAAACAAGAAAGTATCCACTTCCAGATATTTTTCTAATACATCACCATCTTTAATAACCATTTCTCGATTTAGACCTTCCTTTATGGCCGTAAGGTAGGCTACAGGTGTGGATATTTTTAGAGCACATGAAAAATCCACCAATAAAAAGGAAATGGCTTTTGAAAACGAACCTGTTAACAGATAAGTCAAACCAGCACCTAAGAAGTTATATTTTACAACCTTGTCTGCCATCCTAATAAAATGACGTTGTTTTGTCTTCTTACTCTCTTCAGATTTTTTCATCAGATTGATGAGTTGCAAAATACGACTGTTTATCTGATTATCAGTCACACGAATTCTTAACTCTCCTGTTTCCAAAACAGTATTCGCACATACAGAATCTCCCTCTTTCTTTTCAACAGGGAAGCTCTCTCCAGTCAAGGAACTCTCATTGACCATGCCTAATCCTGAAACCACTTGGCCGTCAAACAAGATTTCATTACCTTGGGAGACAACTAATACATCACCTACTTGAACATCAGAACTCTTGATGCTGATGACCATGTCTCCCCGCACTAAGAAAACATCACTTTCTTTAGCAAGAAGGCTTTGTTCCAAATCTGTTGCTGTTTTTTTTAAAGACCACTGATCCAGATGATTACCCAAATCAAGCATAAACATGATGTTGCTAGCTGTCTTGGATTGGTTCATAAACAAGGACAACAAAATGGCCGAACAGTCCAAGACCTCCATGGTTAGTTCCTTGCGCGCTAAAGTTTGATAGGCTTCTTTGACATAACCCAAAGCCTGATAACAAGTCCAAATATAACGAATAGGGTAGGGTACAAAACTTCGAAACAGCAAACGCTTAATCGCTGCACCCGATACAATTGAATAAGCACTCTCTTCTCTACGAATGGGAAGAGTCATCAAGTCCGAAACTTTCCCCTTGTCAATTTTTTTTAAAAAGGCCTCTGCATTTTCTAATACAGAGAAGCCTTCTTTCATACGTAGAGTAAAGTGCTGCTGATCCATATAAAACTGAATAGAGTCGATCCCTTTTTCATCTTTAGCCAAGGAACGAAGATAATCTTGAATATCCAAGGTCAGTGAAAACGAGGACGATAATCGGATATGTTGATATCCTCTGTGTAGCACTTTAAAAGACATATTATTCACCTGTCAGGCTATCTAATTGTTCTTCTTTCTTTTCCTGTTCGTATAAATATTTAGCGTCTTGTAAAACATCATCACCGTGTTGTTTTACAACAGAAACAGATGCATCCAGTCCATCTTTCAATTTGTAAGCTTTAGCCAAGGCCTTAGAATAGCCTTTCTTAGCTTCTTTACTTGCTAAGACTTTCAAGCCAAGCGTCCCAAATGCTACCCCTCCTAAGAAGAGAGATGATTTTTTCGCAACTTTTGCGACGTTTAATACTTCTTTTAACATGTTTATTTCCTCCTTGTAACTATTGTAGCGAAAAATGACAGCAAAAGCAATTGCTGATATCTGATATATAGATAAAATTCTCTATACTGATATTTAATTATATTATGATGAAAACAATATACTTTATTTTTTGATACTGTAAATAATTATGTGTAAACACTTAAGTAGAGTTACGGAGTGTTAATTAAATAAGCTTTCAAGTGTATCAGAACATTGACCAAACCCTTTATGGATTCGTTGACTTTGCTTGAAATTATAATCTTCAAACAAAGTAACTAAGTAACGTTCCAGAGCCTCCTCGTTAGGAAAAAGAACCTTCTTTTTCGTTTGACGTTTGATTTCTTTGTTAAGAGACTCAATGAGGTTTGTCGAATACATGCTGTGCCAAATCTGGTAGGGAAACTGATAAAAAGTTAAAAGATTATCCGTCTTCTCCAGACTTTCCATGACTTTCCTATACTTTGGTTTCCATTCGGCGAGAAAGTCCTCTAAAGCTTGTCCTGCCATTTCTAAATTTTCAGCACGATAAATCATTATAAATTGCCCCAGAATAACCGCTCTATCTGCTCGTTTCACTTTACTAGCTAGATTTCGACTAATATGAATTAAGCAACATTGTTGTTTAGCTAATGGGTGAGCCTGACTGATAATCTGCTCAAGCCCCTTAAAGCCATCTGTAACTACAAGAGAAATCTGTTGGATTCCTTGGTTTTGAAGCTTGTCTAACAGGGTGGACCAAGAAGCATTGTTTTCTTGAGGCAACTGTGCATAGCATATCTCTATGCGACTAAAGTCGCTAGAGCTATCCTAATTGCGCACCGCCAGTTCTCATAGAAAAAAACACCTTGCAAGATGCAAAGTGTTTTCGTTTGTATTCTGCTGTCCAGCAACGAATTAACGTTTAGAGAACTGGCTAGCTTTACGAGCCTTTTTCAAGCCTGTTTTCTAGTATTTTTATATCTATTGGCAGATTATCCGACTTATCCCCATCAACATCTGACTCTAACTCAACCTCTGAAGAAATCCTAATATTGCGTACTTTGATATATTCGATATTATTGTTACCTACTAGATCCCCTTTTTAATAAATCTGGGATAGCCGATAATTTAGAAATGATGGATGAATCCTTTAAAATCAAGATATTTCCATATTCATCTGTATTTTCATCAAATAGTTTTTTGTCTGCATAGTAATTGGATAGAAGAACTAAGACCTGAGTAGCTTCACCTTCATAATTGCCATTTTTGCTTTCAAAAGGTAATAATTGCTTGTTCATAGCTTGGCGAATCAGTTGCACCAGCCAAATTAATTGTCTTGACCGACGAATAAAGCGACTTCTTTCAAGGATTCGACCATAAGGAAACAGTTGGCAGATTCTATAAAAGTGTCGATGTGATTCGGCACGCTCATCAGACTCGCTACACAGAGCTGGTACATAATATCTGCTATAATTTTCTGGAAGATTTGGTCAAGCGGTCTTTTAGCCGTGTGACAGGCATACAGGAAAAACACTATTTATTTACTTTTTGCACGGGAGGCTTTAAGATGTTGCTGGACGCCTTTCTTGATAATCACTCAGAGTCGCCAGAGTGTCTGGGCTGGGATATGGCAAAGATATACCGCTGCCTGAAACTGTTCTTTGACGCTGATAAACGCGACATATCAATTAAAATGTCGCACTAAAATGATTGAAAAGTGATTGAAACTGTATTATAATGAACGTATATATTTAGAAAAGAGGTACTAACTATGGAAAACCTAGTAGTTTCAGTCTTTAACACTGAAAGCGAAGCTTATCAGTCCTTTGCGGATTTGAAGGCTTTCCGCCAAACTCAGACGACCAAGGTTGCTCAAATCGCCTTGGTCAAAAATGAAAACGGTCACATCGTTGAAAAAGAACGCTATGACTTTGAAGATTCAACGACGGATGCAACCCTAGAAGGTGGCTTGCTCGGTGCAGTTATCGGGCTTTTGGGTGGTCCTATCGGCGTCTTGTTTGGTTATGGTATTGGCAGCCTCTATGGTTTGGCTGCTGGTGATACCGTTGATACGGCAGAAGCTGGCTTGATTGACGTTGTGTCTCAAAAATTGATCGACGGCGAAACAGCCGTTGTCGCCTTGGTGCAAGAAAACAACGAAGCAGTCATCGATGCTTACTTCACCAAGTACGACACCCAAATCGTGCGTTGGGATGTAGCAACCGTCGTAGCCGAAATCGAAGCAGCTCTGCAAGTCCAAGAAGACCTCTACAACCAGGCACGTGCACAAATGAAGGCTGAACGTAAAGCCGAACGCAAGGCTAAACTTGAAGAATTCAAGGCAAATGTCAAAGCAAAATTTGACAAATTGAAAGCCTAACGTCTAAGCGTCTCATAAATTTAAATGTGACTGAGACGCCATTTAAAATTTATGTGCGTCGGATTCTCACAGTTAAATAATTGCGTTGACAAAGCCGTTACAGCCGTTCTTCCATTCTTTGAAAAGAATGTTTAATAGACAAGAAATCTGGACTAGTATTGGTCTGGATTTTTTTGTGAATATAGAGGTCATAGCTTTTTGACTATGCTTCGTTATAATTAGAAAAATTTTAAGTTTTATCAAGATGAAATCAGTCAGACGAAGACATCCCGAATTAGCACCAGCATCACCACACAAACTAAGACATACTGGTGCTACTCTTGCTAAACAAGCAGGTGTTTCTCTTGAAGCCATCTCAGAAGCTCTTACTCATAGTGATAAAGAGATTACAAAAACTTACGTTAATATCAAAGATAAAGTCAATCGGACTGTAGGTGATATTGCTTTTCGTAGTTTAAAAAATTGATGGGGTGAATATGGGGTGAATTTTGGGGTGAACTTTAGTTTTTTGAACAAAAAAAGACATCCAAGAAATAATTCTTGAATGTCTGTAAACGTTGATATAATCGTGTTGATTAACGTTTTGAGAATTGTGATGCTTTACGAGCTTTCTTAAGACCTGGTTTCTTACGTTCAACCATACGTGCATCACGAGTAAGAAGTCCAGCGCGTTTCAATGAATCGCGGAAGTCTGGATCTACTTGAAGAAGTGCACGAGCGATACCGTGACGGATCGCACCTGATTGACCAGCGTATCCACCACCTACAACGTTAACGTGTACGTCGTATGAACCTTCAGTTGAAGTAACTGCAAAAGGTTGGTTGATAACGAGACGAAGGTCTGCGTGTGGGATGTATTCTTCTACATCTTTTTTGTTAACTGTGATTTTACCAGTACCTGGAACCAAACGTACGCGTGCAACGGCGTTTTTACGGCGTCCTGTACCTGCATATTGTGCTTGTGCCATTATATTAGTGCTCCTTTCCTCTTAGAATTAGATAAGTCCTGAGATATCAAGTACTTCTGGTTGTTGTGCAGCGTGAGTGTGCTCACCGCCAACGAAGACTTTCAATTTCATACCTTGTGCGCGTCCAAGAGTGTTGTGTGGAAGCATACCTTTAACTGATTTTTCGATCAAACGAACAGCATTTTTAGAACGAAGTTCACCTGCTGAGATTTGTTTCAATCCACCTGGGTACATTGAGTGAGTGTAGTAGATCTTATCAGTTGCTTTTTTACCAGTCAATTTAACTTTTTCAGCATTGATAACGATTACGAAGTCACCTGTATCAGTGTGTGGTGTGAAAGTTGGTTTGTTTTTTCCGCGAAGTACGCTAGCAACTACTGCAGAAAGACGTCCAAGTGGCACATCAGTTGCGTCAACGACATACCATTTACGTTCAACTTGGCCTGGTTTAGCCATAAATGTTGTTTTGTTCATGATTTCTCCTATATATAGTTCGATTTTTGTTTACGAGTGATGGGTGTTCCTTCCCATCGAAAAGTATTTGGAAGGTTCCGGGGCCTTTCAAATGGGGTAAACAATACCGTTTAACATAATATCAAAAAAACACGTCCAAGGCAAGTCATTTGGAGGTGTTTTTCTTTTATTTTTTGTATTTTTTTAGTCTCTAATTTTATAAAGCGTAAGACTAGAAATCATGCCTAAATAACCTCTAAAGCGATACAAACTAATCCTCAGATTCCCAAAAAAGCTGGTCTAAAGTTTTGTCCAGAGTTTTGCAGATAGCAATACACAGATTTATAGTAGGGTTATAATCACCTTTTTCAATAGCTGAGATGGTCTGACGAGAAACTCCTATAGCATCTGCCAAACCTTGTTGAGTGAGATCCTTTGCTACACGAGCTGACTTCATTTTTAAATTTTTCATTCAAAAATCCTATTCTTCGTCTTCTAGTTCTTCCAAACGGTTCTTCTTGATTCTGTTAATAATAACCCAGCAATCGCAAATAAGGGTCAAACCCAATGTCAAAAATGCCACACTACTCATAAGATTCTTCCCTATCTTAAACGACTGAAATAGACTTAAGAGGCCCATTAGCGATATAAAAATTCCCAAAAAACACATTACCCAGGATAATATGAGCATCTTCTTTTCAAGTTTTTTGTCTAGCAACCATGGATGCCCATTACGTGATACGCTGTGAACTAATACTAGGCACATAGAACCAAAGAAAGTGATGATTAATAGTGACTGCACTAATTCGACGGAGTGTGTCTTGCTAGCAACCATAATCGTTACAAATATACCAAGCATGGCTACCCAATAACCTCTAGCAGAAGATTCTCCGCTGATCAACTGAGCACGTTCATCCATCGTGCTAGCTACTTTTTTCTTTGACTTTTTCATTTTGTTTCCTCCATTTTCTAGATTCATTATAGCATTATTTTACACTATGTCAAATATATCATTCATTTTGTATGGATTATCTTTTTATATTCTATTAATCTATCATTTCAGAAAACAAAAAATCAGATAGGAAATCCTATCTGACACTATTTCTATCTAGCTTCTTTACCAATCGTAAAGACAGCTAAGGTATCTGGTCCGACGTGGGTAGAGATGACTGGTCCAAGTGGCATAATAAGCACTTGCTCAATGCCGTCAACTGCTAATAATTGTTCTTTTAGATTCTTCGCTGCTTCAATATCATTGGCATAAGCGACAATTGCTGTGCTATGTCCAATATCCTGGGTAGCTTGTAGGACCATTTCTTTAATGGCTTTTTTACGTCCACGGATTTTGGCCAGAGGAACCAACTTACCTGAAGCGTCCAGCCAAAGAAGAGGCTTGATATTAATCAAACTACCAATAATGGCTGAGCTCTTAGAAAGGCGACCCCCACGCATGAGATGGTAGAGATCATCAACTAAGAAATAGGTCCGTAAACGTGGCAGAATGTCCTCAATCATGGCTTTCGTTTCAGACAAGCTCTTACCTTGATCACGAGCTTCTGCCGCCAAGATAGAGAGATAACCTTCCCCACCTGCTGCCGCCAGGGTATCTACAATCTCAATGACAGCTTCTGGGTATTCATCCAAAATCATGTCACGCGCTATAACAGCACTTTGATAAGTACCTGAAAGCACTGATGAGAAGGCAATATAGAGAAGAGCATCACCATTTTTGGCATGACGACGAAAAACCTCTTCAAATTGACCAACATTCACCTGGCTTGTGGTTGGCTGACTGCCTTCTTGCATACGTTCTAAGAGACGGTCACTCGTTAAACGGTTAGGGCCAACGGTCTCATAGGCAATATCATCAAGCGTAATGGTCAAACCAACGAGCTCTACCTTATTCTCCTGAGCCCATTTTTCATCTAGATCTGCTGTGGAATCTGTCAAAATGTTAAATGTCATATATCCCTCTATTCTATTTCATTTAAAAGGTCCTGTAATTTCCCTAATTGCGCATCGTCCCATGGACGTAGTTTTGGTGTCTTTAAGTCAATATGTGCCGACATCTTGTCTAAGTCAGACTTAACAGTATTGACACGCTCTTCCAACTCACGCGCCGAAACACGTAAAGCCCCTTGTGAAAAGATAGCCCACTGTTCATTTAAGTCACTAGTTGCTACTTCAACTAGATTTTGAACAGTATTCATCTCAGCCGCTGCGCGCTCAATATAGCTATCTGCTGTCTCATCTTCCTCAGTAAAAATAACACTGATACGATATTGATCATAACGTTGACGACTCCCTGGAACAAACTGGGCATCAAACACACAGATAATATCAATATGTTCAAAGTTAGCATAATGATTGAGCTTACGAAGCAAGGTTTCACGAGCTTCATCAAGCTGATTGGTCTTAAAGAGTTGACGGGTTTCTTGCCAAAAGGCAATCATATTATAACCATCAACCAGAAGTATTCTTTTTTTCATAGTTACAATCGGTTTCGATAAACTTCATACATGAGAACTGCAGCTGCCACACTGGCATTAAGGCTCTGCACATGACCACTCATAGGAATAGTAATCATCTCATCCACTTGCTTCTTGATGTTAGCAGAGATTCCCTTACCTTCATTACCAATGATAAGGGCAACCTTTCCAGCTGTGTTCCATTTATGAGATGGGGTGCCATCCATATCTGTTCCAAATACCCAGAAGCCTGCTTCTTTAAGTTTATCAAGAGTTTGGCTAAGATTGGTCACTCGGGCAATGGGAATATGCTCCACAGCCCCTGTTGATGTCTTGGCAACGACAGGTGTTACCCCCACAGCACGATGCTTAGGAATAATAACTCCTGTCACCTGAGTAGCATCAGCTGTACGTAGGATAGAACCAAAGTTATGAGGATCGTTGAGTCCATCTAAAATGAGGACTAGAGGATTCTCCTCTTGTTCAGCCTTATCCATAATAACTGAGAGCTCAGAATAAGCGAACTCTGACACACGAAGAACAAAACCTTGATGCACAGCTCCACCTGTCATATCAGACAAGGTTTTCTTAGGTGTCCAAGAGATGGAAACCTTCTTTTCAGCTGCCAAAGCCTTAATGGCATCAACATTTTTCCCTCGAAGATCATCTTGAATATAGAGTTTATTACCAGTATTTGCTTCCAGACTCTCTGTTACGGCATGCACACCATAAACAATGTCTAGACTTAATTCTTTAGTTGTTTTCATAAGCTAATTCTATCATAAAAAAAGCCCTCTTACGAGGGCAAAGCATGTTAAATAAATGTAATTGCTGCTAAATAAAGCACCAGGAGAACTAGAACAACAGTTGCAGCAGCCAAAGCTTGCTTACCAATTGTATCTGGATCTGAGATTGATTCTGCAATCTTTCTCGCAGCTTGAGTAATGGTTTTACCTGCTGCTTGGAAGATATCAATTGAACCTGTGCTTGTTGAACTATTTCCAGAAATTGCTGAAGACCAACCACTCAAAACCTCAGCAATTTGTTCTGCCAATTGCTGTGTTAGCGCTCTAGTTGTCTCAGCCAACTCATTAACAGCCGTAGCTTGTATATGATTGGCGGTTTCAGTGTAGCTATTTGCACTGGTATTATAAGTAACCGGTACAGTCGTTGTTGTCGTTGTTGATGAATACTGATTCCTACGGTAACTATCCGGTGTCACTGGACGCTCGCCTTCATTGAAGACGCTAAAAGTCTGTGTCAGATAATGAATATTGTTATTCGTATCAATCAACTCAAAGGTCATTTTATGAATACCAGTCGTTTGCTCTGCCAAATGGTAGGCACTCAAACCAGCATTGACCTCATCCAAAGTTCCTTCAACAAAGTAGCTATGATGAATTTGTTTGCCATCAAGGACTAGATTAAGGCCCTTAATCTTCTTACCTTCCATCTTGTTAACATCAAAGTTGACGTTAAAGATTTCACCACGTGCTAAATAAAGAATGTCTGTATTCCCTGTAACAGCAGGTTGATCTTCAAGAAGCGCTCCAGTACTATCTCGTTTTGGAACAACGGTGTATACTTCAGAAGTGATTGGAGTTGCTAAGATTTCTGAGATGAGTCCATCCGTAAAGGTTACCTCTGACGAATAGGTCAAACTCTCACTTTGCAACATAGAAACCACTTCAGAAGTTTTAAAGACCTCAGAAGTTGATGATGAATCTTTCCAGCCAACCGTAAGGACAGTTAAGCTATCTTCTGAATTATTATTTAACTGACTCGTTTCTGGAGCCGTAGATGCAAGAGAGCTAGCAGTGCTTGCAGACTCAGAAGCGACTTCAGAAGTTGCAATAGCTTGACTAGTAGGAGTCGCACTTACAGATGTCGTATGAGAATTCAGTGAAGAATACTCTGATTTTTCAATAACTGCATGTGTATTTCCAGCAAGTTCAGATGTATATAGTGTGCTTTCACTCTTATACATTGAAGTTACAGCTTGAGACTCTGCAGTCGCTGTAGCCTCACGAGACTTATCATAAGTAAGCACAATATTTGGTTTAGCTTGTTCAGAATCAGATGTTGGGTTTGCATCTCCTCGTTCAGATGCCGCTACTGATCGATCCTCACCAAAAGCCTGGGCACGAGCCTCTTCTGAATGAGGTGTCGTCGTAGAAACGCTAGTCTCCACGATATCAACTTGAGAATGTACCTCAAGAAGCCCCTCATCTGTCTCACTTGAAGAGACAAGCATCAGTGACGTTGAGGTCACTACTGAACTTACTTGACTCGCTGGCTCTGCCTTAGCTCCTACTGAAGAAAAATCAGCCTGAGGAGCAACTGGAGCCGGTGCCTCACTATTAACATAATCTATTTTAGCTTCATCAGGTTTTACCTGAACCTCATCTGCTTTACCTGTTTGAAGCGTAAAGCTAGATAAAATCAAAGCAGCAAAAGTTGTATAGAAAACTTTTTTCTTAGCTATTTCCATTCACCTCCTCATTTTTTAGATGGCCTCATTTACTAATATTATAGACTTTTTTTTTACTTTCTGTCAAATTAGTTTTATTAAAAAACGCTATAATATCGGGGTTTTACACGTGTCAGACACCCCTTAACTTTCTCATTTTTAAGGTGCTAAATATTAGTTTCATCTTATTTTTCATTGTCAAGACGCTGAATTACTTTGATTCTCAAATAATCTAAATTTTGAAATTCTGGCTAACTGTTACAATTTTTATAGCCTTTAGATAACAAAAAATCCTGCTCTCGGCAGAATTTTTAGATTTCTTTTTCAACTTCGTCAATACACCAAGCAATCAGTTCCTCTAAGCGAGCGATATCCTCGGTCATATGAAGATAGCCCATGACTGCTTCGAAGCCTGTTGACATTTTATAGGTAATAACATCGGTATTTTTAGCCTTGGTATGGCTATTCGCATTACGACCTCTTTTATAGATGTCTAGCTCTTTTTCAGTCAAAAGCTCTTGCTCTAGCATTTTTTCAATGAGACTAGCCTGGGCCTTAGCTGAAACATAGCGTGTAGCTAGACGGTGCAATTGGTTTGGCTTGGTCTGACCTTGAAAAATCAGGTGACGGCGAATGTACAAGGAATAAACAGCATCTCCCTCAAAGGCGAGAGCAATGCCGTTAATAAGGTTGACATCAAGATGTTTAGTCACGTGTCCACCTCACGCCCTCCTTGGTATCAAGAAGTTTGATACCTTGAGCAGCCAACTCATCGCGAATGCGGTCTGCTGTCGCAAAGTCCTTGTTGGCACGCGCCGCTTGACGCTCTTCAATGAGTTTTTCGATATCTTCATCAAGGACTTCTTCTTCGAAAACAATACCGAAGACTTGGAGCATTTTTTCAAAATCATCCTTAACGGTTTGATCATAATTGCCTGAATTAATCCATTTGGCCATGTCAAACAGAACAGTCACTCCATTTGCCGTATTAAAGTCATCATCCATAGCTTCTTGGAAGGCGTCAAGATAAGTTTGCAACTCAGCTTGATTCACCTGATCTGTCAACGGAAGACTGTGGGTATTTTTCAAATACTTAAGATTAACTTCAGCATCATGGATAGCTTTTTCTGTAAAGTTAATTGGTTTACGATACTGTTGTGTCGCTAGGAAGAAACGAAGCACTTGACCATCAACCGTTTGAAGCATATCGTGAACGGTCACGAAGTTACCCAAGGATTTTGACATTTTTTCATTATCCACATTGACAAAACCATTATGCATCCAGTAGTTAGCAAAGGTCTTGCCAGTTTTGGCTTCTGATTGGGCAATTTCATTGGTATGGTGTGGAAACTCAAGGTCTGCCCCTCCACCATGAATATCGATAGTATCGCCAAGGATTTCAGTCGCCATTACAGAACATTCGATGTGCCAACCAGGACGACCAGGTCCCCATGGGCTGTCCCAAGAAACTTCTCCCTCTTTGGCAGCTTTCCAAAGGGCAAAATCCAGAGGATTTTCCTTACGTTCTGTTTCAGCATCCGTACGTCCGCTTGCACCAATTTCAAGATCTTCCAAGGTCTTGTTAGCCAATTTAGCATAGTTGTTTGACTTAGCTACTCGGAAGTAAACATCACCTTCAGAGACATAGGCAAATCCTTTGTCAACCAAGGTCGACACGAATGCAATGATTTCATCCATATAGTTAATAACACGAGGATTTTGTGTCGCTGGTTTGATGCCAAGTTGTCCGGTATCTTCCATAAAGGCCGCGATAAACTTGTCCGACAATTCCTTAGTTGAAATACCAGCTTCATTAGCTGCCTTGATAATCTTATCATCTACATCCGTAAAGTTGGAAATATAGTTGACTGTATAGCCACAATACTCAAAATAACGACGAATAGTATCAAAAGCTACTGCTGAACGGGCATTTCCGATATGAATATAATTGTAAACTGTTGGTCCGCAGACATACATATTGACAACATTTTCTGTCAAAGGTACAAAATCACGGAGCGAACGCGTCATCGTATCATAAATTTTAATCACTTGAGATTCCTTTCAATTAACTGGAAACTATTTTTTATCCTTGATATGGTTTAGGTACAAACACAAGAGTATAACGAGAATGATAATCCAAATAGCCACAACTAGCTGACCTTGAGCCAAGAGAGACATAGCTGAAAGAAAACTCCCAACTATATAGAAGACCAAAAAAGGATTGTCCTTGAAGAATTTTTTCATTACTCAAATCTCACTTGTGTCGTTGCTTAAAAACCAGACCGGCCCATAAAAGAGCAATGCAAAACCATAAGGCGGCCATGCTATAGTCTGCTCTATGTAAAGCAATGTAAACAAGAGCAAGAGGACCCACAACCGTCAATCGAGTCACCTTTGAACTAAAGAGTTTCATCGTTTCCTTTCCTTATAGACGTGATGAGTGGAAGCTAGCTGCTTTTAGAAGGTCTTCTAGCTTTTCACTATAGTATTCACGGCCTTCTTCAATATCGTGGATAACTTCTTCATCCTTTTGACCATGAACACGCACAACCTTAGCAGGAACACCAACGACTGTAACATCTTCTGGGACATCCGCAACAACCACGGCTGCCGCCCCCACCTTAGCATTCTTTCCAATCTCAATAGGGCCTATGACCTGAGCATGGGCTGAAACCAAGGCACCCTCACGAACGGTTGGGTGACGTTTTCCGACATCTTTACCAGTACCACCTAAAGTGACACCGTGGTAAAGCATAGCCCCCTTCTCCACAACAGCTGTCTCACCAATGACAAGGCCAGAGCCATGGTCAATAAAGACACCTTCAGCAATCTGAGCCCCTGGGTGAATCTCAATCTGAGTCCAAAAGCGCCAAAACTGACTATGCATACGCGCTAAGAGTCGACAATGGTGGCGCCAGAGAAAATGTGAGATACGATGGGCAGCCAAGGCTTTTAATCCAGGGTAGGTTAAAAGAACCTCTAGACTCGTCCGAGCTGCTGGGTCATTTTTCTTTACTATATCAATACTTTCTTTCCACCAACCCATTTAGGTCACTCCTTACATCATTATTGTTATTATTGCTTGCTGTGGCCCTATTATTCTTTAAAGTGGAAAGCTACTAACACTAGGTCTACTCGCTATCCCCTTCAAAATAAGACCAGTCGACTAACTCAGGCTGCTCATCAAACGGATTGATGACAATACCTTGAACCTTATCCAACTCATTTTCACCTGTTGAAGGCTGATAAATTTCTGACAGTGGCCATTGCAAAATCGTCCCTTTAGCCTTACGGAAAGGTAGGCCAAAAGTCTCGTTACCGTACCATTTTGCAAAGCTCGTTAAGTTCGTAAACACAGGCACATAACTCTGTCCCTCTGCATTCGACATGGTCGCAAAGAAACGGTCATCCTGGCCATCTTCCTCGCGTTTGTGAATGAAGGCTGGAACAAGATAAACCTTATCTTTAGGAGCTGCCTTTTGATTTTCCTCACCCAAAAGATTATTAAGGGTCTGAGTGAAATAGTTGATAAACTGGATGAGTTCACTGCTTGCAAAAAGAGTGGTATTTGAGAAGTCACCATCCTCTTTTAAATTGAAAGCAAGACCAAAAAGCTCTGCCTGAACCAGTTGTGTTAAAACATCTAAGCTCGAACGTTCTACCCAAGTTTGCTCTCGAGCACTCTCTTGAGTAGTTTTGAAAGATTGTAGGTCCTGTTCATTAGTGAAGACAGGAACAACTTTCTTGCCTTCCACTTCAACTGCGTAGAGGTCTTGGGCAGCCAAGACGGGAGTACGTTGTAGATGATTAACCAAAGCCAGACTGGTTAAAAAGTGGTCTGGTTCCTTTAAAAATTCTCTTAGAGTTTCATCAAAAGCTTGCAATTCTTGATTTTCTGTCATTCTTCTGTCTGTTCTTTCGTTTCTGATTTATCAGGATTTTTCGGTGCTTCACCACTCTCATTATGGTGGCGTGGTTTATGATGAGAACGACGGCGGTGACGATGCTCTCCTCCATTTTCCCCATCATCAAGTTTTTCAGGCTTAGGAAGCAAGGCCTTGATTGAGGCATCGATACGTCCTTTTTCATCGATTTTGATAATCTTAACAGTTACCGTACCCCCAACTTTAACCACATCTTCGACATGCTCAGTACGTTCCCAAGCTAGTTCTGAGATATGGATGAGAGCATCTGTCTTATTGAAAAGGTGGACAAAGGCACCGAACTTTTCAATACGCACAACGGGTACAGTGTAAACTTCACCAACCTTAGCTTCACGTACAAGATCAGAGATGATGGTTTTAGCACGGTTAATGGCATCCTGATCACTAGAGAAAATCTGAACAAGACCTTCTTCATCAATATCAATTGTGACACCAGTCTCAGCGATAATCTTGTCAATAGTTTCGCCACCTTTACCGATGACAACCTTGATCTTGTCAACAGGAATCTGAATGCTATCAATCTTAGGTGCTGTTGGTGCCAATTCTGGACGTGGCTCAGCGATTGCTGACTCAATAACATCAAGAATTTCAAAACGAGCTACCTTTGCTTGAGCCAAAGCCTCTTCGAGAATGGCCGGTGTAATACCCGAAATCTTAATATCCATCTGAAGAGCTGTAATTCCTTGACGTGTACCAGCTACCTTAAAGTCCATATCTCCAAAATGATCTTCCAAACCTTGAATATCAGTTAGGACAGTGTAGTTAGTACCATCTGAGATAAGTCCCATGGCAATACCTGCAACAGGTGCCTTAATCGGTACACCACCAGCCATAAGCGCCAAGGTTCCTGCACAAATAGAAGCTTGTGAGGAAGAACCATTTGACTCCAAGACTTCTGCTACCAAACGGATCGCATAAGGGAACTCTTCAACACTTGGGAGAACCTGAGCAAGGGCACGTTCACCCAAGGCTCCGTGACCAATTTCACGTCGACCTGGTGCACCATAACGCCCTGTTTCACCCACTGAATACTGAGGGAAATTATAGTGGTGAAGGAAACGTTTCTTATACTCTGGATCCAAACCATCAACAAGTTGTGTATCACTCATAGGTGCCAAAGTCAAAACTGACAAGGCTTGAGTTTGACCACGTGTAAAGAGACCCGAACCATGAACCTTAGGAAGAAAGTCAATCTCTGCGTCCAAAGGACGGATTTCATCCACACGACGGCCATCTGGACGAACCTTGTCTTCTGTGATCAAACGGCGCACTTCGGCATGCTCCATCTGCTCAAGGATTTCTGCTACATCACGCAGAATAGTTTCCTTATCCTCATCTTCCGCAAAGCGTTCCTGATAAGAAGTGAGGACCTCTTCTTTTACAGCCTGGGTTGCTGCTTCACGCGCCAGTTTTTCTTCCACCTGAACAGCCTTAGCTAACTGATCATAATAAGCCGTTTCGATTTCGACTTTCAAATCAGCATCAACTTGTAGAAGTTCAACCTCAGCCTTTTCCTTACCGACAGCTGCAACGATATAATTTTGGAAATCAACCAACTCTTGAATAGCCTCATGTCCCTTCAAGAGTGCTTGCAACATAATATCCTCAGACAATTCCTGAGCACCTGACTCTACCATATTGATAGCTTCCTTGGTACCTGCCACTGTCAAGTCTAAAAGTGAAACTTCCTTATCCGCTGCACTTGGATTGATAATAAAATCTTCTGCAGCATAGGCCACTTGAACCCCAGCAATTGGACCATTGAAAGGAATATCAGAGATAGAAAGGGCTAAAGAACTCCCAAACATAGCCGCCATCGGAGCACTAGCATTCTCATCATAAGAGAGGACCGTGTTAATGACCTGAACTTCGTTACGAAAGCCCTCCGCAAACATAGGACGAATAGGACGATCAATGAGGCGAGCAGTCAAAGTGGCATCTGTTGAAGGGCGACCCTCACGCTTGTTAAAGCCCCCCGGGAACTTGCCAGCTGCATACATTTTTTCCTCGTAATTAACCTGTAAAGGAAAGAAATCTGCCGTTGCCATCTTTTTAGACATAACAGCTGTTGATAATACAGTTGTATCTCCATAACGCACGACGACAGCACCATTAGCCTGCTTGGCTACCTGCCCAACTTCAACGACAAGCGGGCGTCCTGCAAAGGTCATCTCAAAAGTTTGTTTAGCCATGTTTGATCCCTCTTTTTATCCATGACCAGTCCTTACAAAAACGAACCGGTCAACTTTATGTCATTCATTTGATATAACTTTCATTTTACCATAATATAGTCAAAAATGGCAGAGCTCCGGCATAAGTTAGCACCCAAGTCTCCCTTTCTCTCAGATATTTAAGTTGTTTTGTGATATAATAAACACTTATGAGAGACAAAGGAATGACTATGAAAAAATTACAACACATCATTATGATTGCCTTAATCTTACTAGGCCTAGCAACACCTGCTCTAGCACAAGAACAGACAGATGACTTCAATGTTTCCGCTAAACATGCGATTGCTATCGAAGCAACTACAGGAAAAGTCCTCTATGAAAAGGACGCCACTACCCCTGATGGTGTGGCTTCAATGACTAAAATCCTAACAGCCTACATGGTCTATAAAGCAGTTGATCAAGGAAAAATTACCTGGGACACTGAAGTAGATATTTCAGACTATCCTTTCAACTTAACCGTTGATTCAGAAGTTTCAAATGTCCCACTGGATTCCCGAAAATACACTGTTAAACAACTCCTAGATGCCACCCTCATTTCCAGCGCTAACAGTGCTGCTATTGCTCTGGCTGAAAAAATCTCAGGATCAGAGAGTGCCTTCGTTGACGCTATGACAGCACAACTAAAAGAATGGAGCATTACAGATGCTAAATTATATAACGCTTCTGGTCTAAATAATAAATATCTTGGGGATAATCGCTATCCTGGCTCAAAACCAGATGACGAGAATTCGATGAGCGCCCTAGATGTTGCAATTATTGCGGACCACCTCATTAAAGACTATCCTCAGGTACTTGAAATCACCAAGCAAACCGAAACTGACTTCGAAGGTGACAACAAATTAACGACCCACAACTACATGTTGGAGGGGCAAGACAGCTACCGTGAAGGCGTTGATGGACTCAAGACTGGAACAACCGAACTTGCAGGGGCATCCTTTGTAGCCCACTCCAATGAAAATGGCATGAGTTTGATTACAGTTGTTATGAATGCGGACAATGGCGGAGAGGATGAAGCTGCTCGATTCACAGCCACAAATGAGTTGCTAGATTATGTGACTCAAAACTGGGAAATCAAAACCCTCAACACCAAAGGACAAATCGTCAAGAAAAATGATATTAAGGTAGCCGATGGAGACCGTCAAACCATCTCTGCTAAGCTCGAGTCAGACCTTACAGTCATTCAAAAAATAAACAGCAAAAATGATGCTGTTAAAATCAAAGCAAAAACCATAACAGCACCTATCAAAAAAGGTGACACTATTGGAACAGCAACCTTTGATGATAAGAATCTCGTAGGAACAGGTTACATCTCTGAGCCACCTCAAGTTTCTGTAACAGCCAACCAATCTATCAAGAAAAGTTTCTTCTTAAAAGTTTGGTGGAATCATATCGTTAATTTCTTTACAGGAAACAAGTAAACACAAAACTACCTTTTAGCTATCAAAAGGTAGTTTTATCTTGCCTTCAAAATTGGTCTTGTAAGTAAAAGCCCCTTCTCAACACCTTAAGTTCCTCTCAAAATGTGGTATAATAAATATCCAAAACACATGAAGGAACAAACCATGAAAAAACTGATTACGCTTATGATGACCTTCTTACTCTGTCTGGGAAGCGTAGCCCCTGCTTTTGCAGCAGATAAGAAAAAAGGATATGATGCCGCAGCCAAACATGCCATCGCTGTCGAAGCGACTACTGGCAAAATTTTATACGAAAAAGATGCCACTACCTCTACAGGGATTGGCTCTATTACCAAGCTCCTAACGGCCTACATGGTGTATAAAGCGGTAGATCAGGGAGACCTCAAATGGAATAGCAAAGTTGAGATTTCTGACTATCCCTTTGAACTAACTGTCAGTGCCGGAGTATCCAATATTCCACTAGATGCCCGTAAGTACACTGTTAAACAGCTCCTTGACGCAACCCTTATTTCCAGTGCCAATAGTGCATCCATTGCTCTAGCTGAGGAAATCGGTGGAACCGAAAGCAAGTTTGTCGATATGATGAAAGCCCAACTTAAAGATTGGGGTATCACTGATGCCAAGATTGTCAATGCCTCTGGTCTTAATAATTCCTACTTAGGTGACAATATCTATCCAGGCTCTAAATCTGACGAAGAAAACACCATGAGTGCTAAGGACGTTGCTATCATTGCGCAACACGTGGTGAAAGAATATCCTGAAATTCTCGATATCACTAAAAAAACCGAGGCTGATTTTGATGGTGTCAACAAACTTAAAACCTTCAACTACATGCTTAAGGGACAACCTAGTTACCGCAAGGGAGTTGATGGTCTAAAAACAGGTACCACCGATTTGGCCGGTGCTTCCTTCGTGGCCCACTCAAATGAAAGTGGCATGAGCATTATCACAGTCATTATGAATGCTGATAATACCGATACTGATGACTACGCCCGTTTCACTGCAACCAATGACCTACTTAACTACGTAGTCTATCATTGGGAAAGCAAGACCATTGCCAAAAAAGGACAAGCTATCGGTAAAAGTCAAGCCCATGTTATTGATGGTAAATCTAAGCAAGTCACTGCCGTCGCTAAGTCTGACTTTAATATCATCCAAAAAATAGATGCTAACAATAGTAAACATATTAAAGTTACTACAAATCAAGTCCAAGCTCCTGTCAAACCAGGAGACAAGGTTGGAACTGCTACCTTTGAAGATAAGTCACTTGTCGGAGAAGGTTACCTACCTAACCAAGGTATGCCTAGCATGGAACTGGTTGCTGGTAAAGAAGTTAAGAAAAGCTTCTTCCTCAAGGTCTGGTGGAATCACTTTGTCACCTTTGTCAACGAAAAACTCTAAACCTTATAGTCGAGCCTTGCTCGGCTTTTTCTTTTACCCAACTTTACAGAAAGATTGACTCTACCTTGACTCCTGTTGACACAAACAAAAAGACAAACTACACCTGTAATCTGTCTTTTTGTTTAATCTTTACACTACTGTAAAGGTTAATTTATCTTTCGAACAACCAATCTTAAGGGTTTGTCCACTCACTACTTGGCCGCCTAGTAAGAGCTCAGATAACTTATCCTCAACCTGAGTTTGAATCGTGCGACGTAATGGACGAGCACCCATCTCAACATCATAGCCATCTTTAGCCAAATGCTTGAGGGCAGCTGGTTGGAATTTCAAGTCAATCCCTTTTTCAGCCAAAGCTGAAACCAACGGTTTTACCATAATTTTGACAATCTCACGAAGCTGTTCTTCCTCTAAGCTATGGAAGACAACCTTCTCATCAATACGGTTGATAAACTCTGGACGGTAGGCCTTCTTAAGCTCTTCCATGATACGTGACTGCATAGCTTGATGATTATGAGAAATGTCTCGAGCACCAAAACCAACAGTCTTATCATCGCGAAGAGCAGTCGCCCCCAAGTTCGAAGTCATTATGATAATGGTATTTGAGAAGTCGACTTTACGACCTCGACTATCCGTCAAGACACCATCATCCAAAACCTGTAAGAGAATGTTGAAAATGTCTGGGTGAGCCTTTTCTACCTCGTCAAAAAGAAGAACTGAGTAAGGCTTGTTACGAACTTTTTCTGTTAACTCACCACCCTCATCATATCCAACATAACCTGGAGGAGCACCGTTAAGGCGGCTAGCCGCAAATTTTTCCATGTATTCTGACATGTCAAAGCGAAGCAAAGCTGACTCATCATCAAAGAGAACCTCCGCCAAAGCCTTGGCCAATTCTGTCTTACCAACACCAGTAGGTCCAAGGAACATGAAGGAACCAATCGGACGTTTGCCAGTACGAATACCTGACTGGTTACGACGAATAGCACGACTAATCGCTGAAACTGCTTCGTCTTGACCAATAACACGTTTGTGAAGCTCTGCTTCCAGATTCAAGTAACGCTTGCTATCTGCCTGAGTCATCTTCTCAACAGGAATACCTGATAGACGACTAAGGGTTTGCATAATCTGATCTGCATCTACCAAGGCAGGTTTTGGTAATTTTGCTTTTTGGCTAGCCTTATATTGTTTAACAGCAGCCTTCATATCACCAGATAGAAGCGCTTCGTCCAAAGGCGTTATTTCAAGTTTGGCTTCTTTTTTGATACGACCTTGAACAGTTGCACTCGCTTCATCTAAAAGGTCAATGGCAGAGTCAGGTAAGTTTTTACTCGTCAAATAACGGTGGGCTGCCTTGACTGCTGTCTCAACCGCCTCATCAGTAATCGTTACACGATGATAGTCTTCATAAGACGACCGTAGGCCTTTTAGAATATCAATCGCCTCAGCTACACTTGGCTCCTCGATTGTAATCTTAGCAAAACGGCGAGAAAGAGCTGCATCTTTCTCAATATGCTTCTGGTACTCAGCTTGAGTAGTTGCTCCAACCATATGAAGGGTTCCACGTGCTAGAGCGGGTTTCAAAATATTCGCCGCATCTAAGGTACTATCAATACCTGAACCAGAACCGATAATCGTATGCAATTCGTCAATAAAGAGAATGATTTTTCCATCAGCTTCAATCTCATCAATGATCTGATTCATACGTTCTTCGAAATCGCCACGGAAACGTGTTCCTGCAACCACACTCATCATATCAAGCTCTAAGATACGCATATCAGCCAACTCAAAAGGTACTTCGCCTGAAGCAATACGCTGTGCTAAGCCAAGCGCAAGTGCCGTCTTACCAACACCTGCTTCACCCACAAGAACTGGGTTATTCTTCGTTTTACGACTCAAAACCTGAATCATGCGTGAAATTTCTTTCTCACGTCCAATAACAGGATCAAGAGCACCTGACTCGGCCACTGCCGTTAAGTCCTTGGTATAATCTGCCAACTCCCCAGTAGAAGATTGAGGAGGCTGCATCATATTAGCAAAATTTCCTGATGTCTTTGATTTTTTAGGCTTACGAAGATCATGAATGGCCTTCAAATCTTGCTTACTAAGACCTGCATAACGCTCCAAAGAACGTCGTAAATCGATAATACGAGGCTTATCGCTGTCATCCTTATATTGAAAACCAGCAACTTCAAGGAGACGACAAACCATCAAATCCTTATGAAGGAGAAAGGCCATCAATACATGTTCAGACCCTACCTCTACAGCACCAGTCACACCAGCAATTCCCTCTGCCTCTTGCAACATAGCCCCTAAAGCATGTGACTGTGCACGTAAATCGATAATATCTGATTCAGACAAGTCTTTTGGACTTTTCTCCATCGCTAGTACAGCAGCGGTCTCAATCTCTTCCGCACGAATACGGTCCTCAAAATCAGTAAATGTTAGGTAGGCTACAGATCCTGGAACCTCAACCATAGCCAGAAGCACATGCCAAGTCTCCAGAAAAGGACTTCCAAAACGCTCTGCCTCAAGCTGCGCACGATGGAAAATGGCCTGCATTTTTCTTGAATATGTCGTCATCTAATTTCCTTTTCTATCCAATCTAAGTAATAGCGAGCGTAGAATACGCGAACGAATAGCAGCCGCATCTGCGCCTAAAATATCATCACTAGCAGTTGCTAAAATCAAATTTCCCTCACGTTCTGTGATGATTTTTTCATCAAAAAGCAACTGGATCAAGTCTGTAAATACCTGCTCGCTGAGTTGATCCGCTAAGTTCTGAAGCAAATCATTAATCATGTGGTGCTTGTCAGAGAATCTGACTTTGACGATACGAATATAACCGCCACCTCCACGCTTACTCTCAACAATATAACCACGACTTTCTGTAAAGCGGGTCTTAATAACATAATTAATCTGACTCGGTACAACTTGAAAAGTATCTGCTAAGTTCGAGCGTTGAATCTCAGCAATTCCAGACTGGCCCAGCAATTCTTTAATATATTCTTCTATACTATCTGATGTATTTCTTGCCATCTTAATTCCTCCAGTCTAATTTGACTATAACTGACTATTATTATACCAAAAATGTCAGCTCATGGGAAACTATACCTTCAAAAAGCTTTTTAAAGTTGTCATTAGAGACCATATAAGATACAATAAATAAGACTAAAATATTAGGTAACTTAAGGTGTTTGATTCAAATTTTCTATCCACTTTGACAGGCTGAGACCCACCTAATCCAACAAGTACTTTTTAGCACTTTCGCAGTAGTATTAGTCTTATCACTCTCGATAAAGCTCATGTCATTTTGAGTCTTATCTCTTATTTTATTCCCCTATGAAAGGTTACTCATGAAATACATCATTGCACTCTTAATCTCTATGATTCCTTTGGTTGAGCTCCGTGGAGCCGTTCCTGTTGCTATCGCCTCAGGTATCCCTTGGTGGCAAGCCCTAATTCTTTGTGTCATTGGGAACATGATTCCAGTTCCAATTATCTTCTTCTTCGCCCGCCGTGTCCTCGAATGGGGGGCAGATAAACCTCTAATTGGTGGCTTCTTTACCTGGTGTCTTAAAAAAGGTCACAGTGGTGGCCAAAAACTTGAAAAAGCTGCTGGAGATAAGGGTGTCTTCTGGGCCCTTCTACTTTTTGTGGGAATTCCGCTTCCAGGAACAGGAGCTTGGACTGGTACCCTAGCAGCATCTATCCTAGATTGGGACTTTAAACGTAGTGTTATTGCTGTTATGCTTGGGGTTATCCTTGCAGGTATCATCATGGGAACACTCTCTCTTCTACTTGGTGTAAATACCTTCGCTCATTAATTACTTTTTTCAACGTCTGGGGCATGCTCAGACGTTTTTTTAATAGCAACAAAAAAGAAGTTACGATTCATTCACGTAACTTCTTTTCTTTTTATCTAGCAACTAGAATTAGTTGTTAAGAGCTGCTGCCATTGTAGCTGCAACTTCTGATTCAAAGTCGTTAGATGCTTTTTCGATACCTTCACCAACTTCAAAGCGAACGAATTCTACTACTGAAGCGTTTACTGATTCAAGGTAAGCTTCAACTGTTTTGCTGTCGTCCATGATGTAAACTTGAGCAAGAAGTGTGTATGCTTGGTCAACTTTAGTGTTGTCAAGCAAGAAGCGGTCCATTTTACCTGGGATGATTTTATCCCAGATTTTTTCTGGTTTACCTTCAGCAGCCAACTCAGCTTTGATATCTTCTTCAGCTTGAGCAAGAACAGCATCAGTCAATTGAGCTTTAGAACCATATTTAAGGTGTGGAAGAGCTGGTTTGTTAACCATAGCACGGCTTTCGTTATCTTGATCGATAGCGTGGTTAAGTTGTGCCAATTCATCTTTAACAAATTGTTCGTCCAATTCAGTGTATGAAAGAACAGTTGGTTTCATCGCTGCGATGTGCATTGAGATTTGTTTTGCAAGAGCATCATCTCCACCTTCGATAACTGAAACAACACCGATACGTCCACCGTTGTGTTGGTAAGCTCCGAAGTGTTGTGCATCAGTTTTCTCAACAACTGCAAAACGACGGAATGAAATCTTTTCACCGATAGTAGCTGTAGCAGTTACGTATGCAGCTTCAAGAGTTTCACCTGAAGGCATAGTCAATGCAAGTGCTTCTTCGTTGTTAGCTGGTTTACCTTCAGCAATTACTTTAGCTGTTTCGTTTACCAACTCAACGAATTGAGCGTTCTTCGCAACGAAGTCAGTTTCAGCGTTAACTTCAACAACTGCTGCAACGTTACCGTTAACGTAAACACCAGTCAAACCTTCAGCTGCAACACGGTCAGCTTTCTTAGCTGCTTTAGCCATACCTTTTTCGCGAAGCAATTCAATTGCTTTTTCGATATCACCTTCAACTTCAACCAATGCTTTTTTAGCGTCCATGACACCAGCACCAGATTTTTCACGCAATTCTTTAACAAGTTTAGCTGTAATTTCTGCCATTTTGTTTTTCTCCAAATTTATTTTATCAAACTAAGGGGCAGGGCTGAGCCCCGCCCCTTAGGTGTTTGTCGTATCTTTAGTGGGCATTGAGCCCAAACCAATCTTAAAGATTAGTTGTTGTCACCTTCGACAACTTCAACGATTTCTTCGATTGAATCAGCTGCAGCTGCTTCTTGGAAATCTGCAGAAGCATCTTCACCTTGGTTACCTTCGATGATAGCATCAGCCATTTTTGAAGTGATCAATTTAACGGCACGGATAGCGTCATCGTTAGCTGGGATGATTACATCAATCTCATCTGGATCAGCGTTTGTATCAACCATCGCTACAACTGGGATACCAAGTTTTTTAGCTTCTTTAACAGCGATTTGTTCTTTGTGTGGGTCAACGATGTAGATTACATCTGGAATGCGAGGCATATCTTCGATACCACCCAAGAATTTTTCAAGACGTGCACGTTGTTTGTTAAGAAGTGCAACTTCTTTCTTAGGAAGAACTTCGAAAGTTCCATCAGCTTCCATTTGTTTGATTTCTTTCAAACGAGCGATACGTTTTTGGATAGTATCCCAGTTTGTAAGAGTACCACCCAACCAACGGTGGTTGATGTAGTATTGACCAGCACGAGTTGCTTCTTCAGCTACTGCTTCAGCTGCTTGTTTTTTAGTACCAACGAACAAGATTACTGCATCGTTAGCTGCTGCTTCACGAACGAATTCGTAAGCTGTATCAGCCATTTTTACAGTTTGTTGCAAGTCGATAACGTGGATCCCGTTACGTTCTGTGAAGATGTACTTAGCCATCTTAGGATTCCAGCGACGAGTTTGGTGACCGAAGTGAACACCAGCCTCAAGAAGTTGTTTCATTGAAATTACTGCCATGAGTATTTCTCCTTAAAAATTGTTTTTTCCTCTTCTAAGCTTTAGACTTGCAGTCCCACCCTGCGGCAACAAGACCACAATCGGCTTAGAATGAGTATTTGTCACTTTACGCAACTATAATAGTTTATCAAAAAAAGTGACATTTGACAAGCTCTAAAACCAGTCTGACCATTAGAAAAATCCCCTCTCATTAAAATTGCAATCGTTTTCTTTGAGGTTGATGAGTATTTTGTTTATAATTAGGCTATTAAAAATAGAGGAGGACATTATTTTGTCATTAGTCGGAAAAGAAATTATTGAATTTTCAGCACAGGCTTATCACAACGGGGAATTCATTACTGTTACAGATGAAGATGTTAAAGGTAAATGGGCGGTCTTCTGCTTCTATCCTGCAGATTTTTCATTTGTCTGCCCAACTGAACTCGGTGACCTTCAAGAACAATATGAAGCTCTTAAATCTCTTGGTGTAGAGGTTTACTCTGTCTCTACCGATACTCACTTTGTTCACAAAGCTTGGCATGATGACTCAGATGTTGTTGGAACTATTACTTATCCTATGATTGGGGATCCTTCACACCACATCTCACAAGGTTTTGATGTTCTTGGACAAGATGGTCTCGCACAACGTGGTACATTCATTATTGATCCAGATGGTGTTATCCAAATGATGGAAATTAACGCTGATGGTATTGGACGCGATGCAAGTACTCTTGTTGATAAAGTCCGTGCTGCTCAATACATTCGTCAACATCCAGGTGAAGTTTGTCCAGCCAAATGGAAAGAAGGAGCTGAAACACTTACTCCTAGCTTAGATCTTGTAGGTAAAATTTAACAACCAGGGGGTATCCATGGTCTTAGATAAAGAAATCAAGACACAATTAGCGCAGTATTTAAATTTACTAGAATCTGATATTGTATTACAAACAGATTTAGGGGATGATGATAATTCTCGTAAAGTAAAAGAATTTCTAGACGAGATTGTTGCTATGTCTGACCGCATTAGTCTTGAATCAACACATTTAAAACGTCAACCTAGTTTTGGTATTGCACAAAAAGGGCAAAAAAGTCGTGTTATTTTCTCAGGCTTACCAATGGGCCACGAATTCACATCTTTCATTTTAGCTCTCTTGCAAGTTTCTGGTCGTCCACCTAAAGTTGATGAGGATATTATCGAACGTATCAAGAAGATTGATAAACCCATCGATTTAGAAACTTATGTTTCACTAACCTGTCACAATTGTCCAGACGTTGTTCAAGCCTTTAATATAATGGCTGTTTTGAACCCAAATATCACTCACACTATGATTGAAGGTGGTATGTATCAAGATGAGGTCAAAGCCAAAGGTATTATGTCTGTTCCTACGGTTTACAAAGACCAAGAAGAATTTACGTCTGGTCGTGCAACCATTGAACAGCTTGTAGAAAAGTTGGACGGACCACTTGAAGCTGAGGCTTTCGCTGATAAAAGTGTCTATGATGTTTTGGTTATTGGTGGTGGTCCTGCTGGAAACAGTGCTGCAATTTACGCTGCTCGTAAAGGGCTTAAAACTGGGCTTTTAGCAGAAACTTTTGGTGGACAAGTTATCGAGACAGTTGGTATTGAGAACATGATTGGTACGCTATATACAGAAGGTCCTAAGTTAATGGCCCAAGTTGAAGAGCATACGAAATCTTATGATGTTGATATCATCAAAAGTCAATTAGCCACTGGCATTGAGAAGAAAGAACTTATTGAAGTGACACTGGCTAACGGTGCCGTTTTAAAATCTAAAACGGCTATCCTAGCTCTCGGAGCCAAATGGCGTAATATCAACGTTCCTGGCGAAGATGAATTCCGCAATAAAGGGGTTACTTACTGTCCACACTGCGATGGTCCTCTATTTGAAGGAAAAGATGTTGCTGTTATCGGTGGTGGTAACTCAGGTTTGGAAGCTGCTTTGGATTTAGCGGGTATTACTAAACACGTTACAGTCTTAGAGTTCTTGCCTGAATTAAAGGCAGATCAAGTCTTACAAGAACGAGCTGCTAAAACTGATAATCTAACCATTCTTAAGAACGTTGCAACCAAAGAAATTCTTGGTCAAGATCATGTGACTGGTTTGAGTTACGTTGAGCGTGATACAAACGAAGAAAAACATCTTGATCTTGAAGGTGTCTTTGTCCAAATTGGTCTTGTACCAAGTACTGCTTGGCTCAAAGACAGTGGTATTGAACTCAATGAACGCCAAGAAATTATCGTTGATAAATTTGGTTCAACAAATATCCCTGGTATTTTTGCCGCAGGTGACTGTACTGACAGCGCCTACAAACAAATCATTATTTCCATGGGATCTGGTGCTACAGCTGCTATCGGAGCCTTTGATTACTTGATTAGACAATAATCAAAACATACGTGTTAGTAATCTATCTACAACAATTACAAGAAATATAAAGAGGTTGAATGTCTTTCAGCCTCTTTATATTTCTTGTAAATAGGCAGTTTGAATAATCAACCAGCCAATTTGATGAAAGAGACTTGACGAATCTTTGTTTTTTCGATAGAATGGTATCTGTTATGGCGGTATAGCCAAGTGGTAAGGCACGGCTCTGCAAAAGCTTGATCGTCGGTTCAAATCCGTCTACCGCCTTCATAATACGAGGACACCTTAGGGTGTCTTTTTTCATTGTTGCATATAAAAATACCCGAAGCTAAATATCTCGGGTATTCGTTATTCTTATTTAATCGCTTCAACCAAAGCCTCTGCTTGAGTCTGAAGGCTTTCAAGAACTTCTGCTATTGCTACGAATTTTCCATCCACCCAGGCTGTATCATTTACATGTGTCGCTGTAAAATCACCAACCACTTGGGTACGGATAAATGGTAACAATTCTTTGTAGACATCAAAAAGTTGATTGTGACCACCATTAGCAACTGATGACACAGTTACAATCTTATCTTGAAGAGCTGATGGTCCTGAAGGATCTGATAGGTCAAGGGCGCGGCTCAACCAGTCAAGCAAATTTTTCACTGGCCCAGGAATTGAAAAATTATAAACCGGTGAGAAAATCCAGATTGCATCTGCTGCCAAGACCTGCTCTCGAACTTCTGCCAAAACAGGAAGAACCGGACTTTCTAAATCCTGATTAAAAACAGGTACTTGACTATAGTCAAGATAAGAAACATTAGCTTTATCAGCTAGCATTTTCTCAGCTTCTTCTGCTAATTGGTGGTTAAATGATCCCTTACGAAGAGACCCAACGATAAATAGAATGTTTTTCATGATACATTTCCTTTGTATTTCTAACAATTAATAATTAGTACTACATAGTAACATATGCGGTTTCATTAGAAATATAAAGAAATATGCTCAGACATTCTTAAATTTTTTCAGTAGCTCTACCAACTGTGCCTGCTCTTCAGGTGTCAGAACGGAAAAAGTCTCCTCAATAGCTCGCTGATGTGGGGGGATTGCTGCTTGAATAATACGACGTCCCTCATCCGTCAAATCAACCTCGAAAGCACGCTTATCTGTTTGGCAGGCTTCTCGCGTCAGCCAGCCTTTTTTCTCCATATTTTTAATGACGACAGTCATATTACCGGAGGTAGCAAGCATGCGGTCAATTAATTCGCCAATCTTCATACGTCCTTTAGCATTAAGCACGTCCATGACTCCAAATTGAGTTGGTGTCAAATTAAATTCTTTAAAGGTCTCAGAAACCTTGGCATCGATGGTACGAAAAGCCTTACGCATAACTACCATACTTTTTACAGCCATATTTTTATCTAAGTCACTCATTTCTAGTCCTTTCCAAATAGATGCTGTTTTTATTACTCTACCACAGTTTTTCTAAAAGTGGTATATGAAAATGAAAAAATAAGAAAAAAGAGTCCTTAGATATCTAACCAATACCTCAGAACTCTTTCATTTCTAACTATTACGATTCCAAAAAAGGGCTAATAAGATAACAGCACCTAGCACCGAAGGGACTATAGCAGTATCTGCTAACATCGGTCCCCAATTTCCAAAAAGAAGCTGACCAACAAAAGCACCTAGCCATCCAACAAAGGTCTTGCCAATACAGCCCATACGTTCACCCCTATTTGATATAGCAGAAGCAATAAGGCCAATTAGAAAACCAACTATCATACTTCCAATCATGATAAATTCTCCATCATACTTAGATTACCCAATCCCCATTTCGGAAGATTGGTACACGACTACCATCTTGGCAGATACCATCAATATCCATTTGATTTGAACCAATCATAAAATCTACGTGTACATCAGAACGATTAAGACCAGCTTCCTTAAGCTCCTCTTCTGTCATGTCTGCCCCTCCCTCAACACTGGTAGCATAGGCTGCTCCAATAGCTAGGTGGTTGGATGCATTCTCATCAAAAAGAGTGTTAAAGAAAGTGATGCCTGACTGTGAAATAGGACTTGGATCTGGTACCAAAGCACATTCACCTAGAGCACGCGCCCCATTATTGTTGAATACGAGATTCTTCATCACCTCATCACCTTGATCCGCTGTGATATCTACAATTTCACCGTCTTTGAAGGTTACCTTGATTCCCTCAATAATATTGCCATTGTAACTTAGAGGCTTTGTACTTGAGACATAGCCATCTGCACGACGAAAATCTGGTGCCGTAAAGACTTCTTCTGTTGGCATATTAGGAAGAAAGCCTTCACCTTGCGCATTGATGGCACCTGCAGACTCCCAAACGTGATTTTTAGGCAACCCTAGAGTCAAATCTGTTCCAGGTGCTTGGTAATGCAAGGCTGAGAATTGTGCCTCATTGAGTAGGCGTGCCTTAGCATCCAAACGGTCAGCATGTTCCTTCCAGGCACGTACAGGATCCTCTTCATAAACACGACAGGTCTTGAAAATTTGGTCCCAAAGTAAATCTACAGCTTCCTCATCACTCGAAGCATCGGGAAAGACCTTCTTAGCCCATTCCTTACCAGCTGCAGCAGCTACAGTCCAACTAACCTTATTAGACTGAGTTGCCACCTGCATAGGTTTAAAGGCCACTCCAGTAGCTTTTGCATGAGCAGATAAACGCTCAGGAGCTACACCATTAAGGGCACCTGGATCTGATGAACGAACACCTAAGCGACTTGCCTTCTTGGCCAACAAATATTCCATCTCAGCTTTTTTATAGGCAGGAACCTCTTCGATGCGGTCCATATCGGCATGCAAGAAGCGCTCGCGATTAATAATATCATCTGACCATTGAACAATTACCTCAGCTGCTCCTAAAGCATAGGCTTCTTTTACTAAGAGGTGAGCTAGCTCTGCTTGTTCTACATCAATGCTCAAGGCCACTGTGTGACCAGGTTGCACATTAATCCCATTAGCAACCAGTAATTTAGCATATTTCTCAAGATTTTCTTTAAAATTTGGTAAAACCATGATTAACTCCTCGAAACTATAATTTTCTATCAGTATACCATAAGACGAAGAAAAAGGTTTCTTCTCAGCTTTGACTTTTTAGCATCACATGCAGACCCCTAAACAAAAAGAGAACGGAGACTGACTCCATTCTCTCAAAGTTGATGACGATTCTCTTTAGCTATTAAAAGAAATCATCAAAAAGACTTAATTGATTATCTTCTGGCATATTTCCTAGGATTCCCATTTCATCCAATTTTTCAACTAGGGTTGATGATAGACCTCCTCGTTTACGCAATTCTGTTTTGGAAAGGAACTCCCCTTCTTCACGCGCAGCAACCACTTGCTTAGCAACGTTCTCACCCAAACCTTCAAGTGCAATAAACGGTGGAATCAAGGTATCTCCTTCAATCAGAAATTCAGTTGCCTGACTCTTATAAAGATCTAA